>DASWTQ010000324.1:0-9474 GCA_036402055.1 Herpetosiphonaceae bacterium | reverse complement strand
CTACGCCGTGCCGTCCAACACAGCGGTGACCGGCCATCCGATCGGCCGGCCGCTGCCTAACCATCAGATCCGAATCTACGATCCCCACCAGCAGCTCGTGCCGATCGGCGTGGCGGGCGAGATCTACGTCGGCGGCGCGGGCGTGACGCGCGGCTATCTAAACCGGCCCGAGCTGACCGCCGAGAAGTTTGTCACCATCGACGGCCAGCGCTGGTATCGCTCGGGCGATCTGGCCCGCTGGCGGCACGACGGCACGATCGAATTCCTGGGCCGGATCGATGATCAGGTCAAGGTGCGTGGCTACCGCATCGAGCTGGGCGAAATCGAGGCGGCGCTCCGGCAGCACAGCGAGATCCGCGATGCCGCAGTTGTCGTGCGCAGCGATCGGCTGGGCGAGCCACGGCTGGTCGGCTATGTGGTTCCGGCAGCCGTCACCGCCACCAGCGACGATCAGGCCGCGCATATGGACAACTGGCAGACGCTCTACGACGAAACCTACGCCGAGGGCCAGCCGGCCGATCCGACCTTCAATATCACCGGCTGGCACAGCAGCTACACCGGGGAGCCGTTCCCGGCCGACGAGATGCGTGCGTGGCGCGACGCGACCGTGGATCGCATTCGCGCACTTCAGCCGTCGCGCGTGCTGGAGATCGGCGTGGGTGCGGGCTTGCTGCTCTTTCCGCTGGCCGGCGACTGCAATCGCTATCACGGCATCGACTTTTCGGCGCCCGCGCTGGCGCATATTCGGCGCCACCTGCCGCCCGACTGGACGCAAGTCACGCTGGAGCAGCGCCGCGCCGACGACCTCGGCGATCTGGAGCCGGCCTCGTTCGACACCGTGATCATCAACTCGGTGGCACAGTACTTCCCGAGCGCCGACTACCTGGTCGAGGTGATCACGCAGGCGCTGCGGCTGCTGCCGCCTGATGGCCGGCTCTTCATCGGCGATGTGCGCAGCCGCCCGCTGCTCCCCGCCTTCGCTACGGCTGTCACGCTCGCCCAGGCCGAGCCCACTACCGATCGCGCCACGCTCGCCGCGCAGCAGCGCCAGCTGGTAGCCCAGGAGCGCGAGCTGCTGCTCGATCCGGCCTTCTTCCACGCGCTCAAGCTGGCGCTACCGCAGATCAGCGCGGTGCAGATCGAGATCAAGCGCGGCCACGAGCACAACGAGCTGACCCAGTTCCGCTACGATGTCACGCTCACCGTCGACGGCCCGCCGCTGCCGGTGCCAGCCAGCAAAACGGTCGACTGGTCGGCGCAGCGCTGGACGCTGGCCGATCTCCGCGCCGCGCTGGACGCCGAGGAGGAGGCCGATAGCCTGCTGGTCCGTGCGATCCCGAGCGCCCGCGTGCTGCCGCTAGCCCAGGCTGCGGCCTGGCTCCATGACGCGGCAGGACCAGCCACCGCCGCCGAGCTGCACGCCACGCTCCACGACCTGACCGCAGACGCCGTCGATCCCGAGGCGCTCTGGGCGCTGGGCGCGGAGCTGGGCTACCACGTCCGCATCGGCTGGAGCGGCAACGGCGCCGAGGGCTGCTACGATGCCGTGTTCAATCGTGCGGGCGCGGCCCGGCTACCCGAGCCGGACATTGAGACGCTTGAGCCGTGGAGCGCCTACGCGACCACGCCCGCCGCAACCCGAGCGCTGGTCGAGATCGCGCCGCGCCTGCGTCAGCACCTGCAAACGCGCCTGCCGGAGCATATGATCCCGAGCGCCTTCGTGGTCCTGGACACGCTGCCGCTGACGCCCAACGGCAAAGTCGATCGCGGCGCGCTGCCCGCACCGGTCTGGACCAGCACCGCCACCGGCGATTCCCAGCCACGCACGCCGATCGAGACACAGCTGAGCGAGATCTGGCAGCAGGTGCTCGGCGCGCCAGCCGTGGGCATCCACGACAACTTTTTTGCGCTGGGCGGCCACTCGCTGCTGGCGACGCAGGTCATCAGCCGCATTCGCGCTGGCTTCGGGCTGGATCTGCCGGTGCGTGCGCTCTTCGAGCATCCGACGATCGCCGAGCTGGGCGTGGCCGTGAGCGAAGCGCAGCAACGACTGGAGGCCGGGGCTGATCTGCCGCCGCTGACTCGCCGCACCGATTCGGGGCCGGTGCCGCTCTCGTTCGCACAGCAGCGGCTGTGGTTCATCGAGCAGCTGCAATCGGGAACGGCCAGCTACCATGTGCCGGGCGCGTGGGAGATCCACGGGCCGCTCGACGTCGACGCGCTTCAGCAGAGCCTGGATCTGGTCGTCGCGCGGCATGAGTCGCTGCGCACCACCTTTGCGATCGTCGACGAGCAGCCGATGCAGTGGATCGCCGAGCCGCGCTCACTGCCGATCAACACGATCGATCTGTCGGCACTGGATGCCGAGACGCAGGCGCTTGAGCTGGAGCGCCAGATTCGCGCCGCCACCAGCACGCCTTTTGATCTTGAGCGTGGCCCGCTGCTCCGGCCGGTGCTCCTGCGCCGCGATGCACGAACACACGTCTTTGTGCTGACGCTGCACCATATCATCACCGACGGCTGGTCGATGGGCGTGTTGATCAGCGAGATCATCGCGGTGTACATCGCAGCCGTGCGCGGGCAGAGCGTAAATCTGCCGCCGCTGCCGATCCAGTACGCCGACTACGCGCTCTGGCAGCGCTCCTGGCTTAAGGATCAGATTCTTGAGCGGCAGCTCGACTACTGGCGGCAACAGCTAGCCGGCGTTTCAGCCCTTCAGCTGCCCACCGATCATCCTCGGCCGGCGCTGCCCAGCTTTCGCGGCGAGACGCTGCCGGTCACGATCGACGGCCCGCTGCTGGCACGGCTGCGCGACCTCAGCCAGCAGACCGGCACGACGCTGTTTATGATCCTGCTCAGCGCCTGGCAGATGCTGCTGGCGCGCTACAGTCGCCAGGATGACATAGCGGTGGGCACGCCGATCGCGGGACGCACACACCCCGAGCTGGAACCGCTGATCGGCTTTTTCATCAACACGCTGGTGCTACGCACCGACCTGAGCGGCGATCCAACGTTTCGCGAGCTGCTGGCTCGCACTCGCACCACGACGCTGGAAGCGTACGCGCATCAAGACGCGCCGTTCGAGGCGATCGTGGAGGCGCTCCAGCCTGAGCGCGAGCGCGGCCGCACGCCGCTGTTCCAGGTCATGTTCGCGTTCATCGCCGAGTCACCGCCGGCGCTCGCACTGTCCGAGATCCAGGTCGAGCCCGCCAGCATCTCCGGCCACGCCGCCAAGTTCGATCTGTCGCTGAGCCTGTTCGATACCGCCGCAGGTGTCGGCGGCACGCTTGAGTATGCGGTGGATCTCTTCGAGCACGAGACGATCGCGCGGCTGCTGGCGCACTTCCAGCTGCTGCTTGAGCGAATCGTCGAGCAGCCCGACACGCGGATCGGCCGGCTGCCGCTGCTGTCGGCCACCGAGCGTCAGCATCAGATCGTCGAGTGGAACCAGACCGTCGCCGACTATCCTTGCGAGCGCTGTGTGCATGAGCTGATCGAAGCCCAGGCCGCACGCACGCCGAATGCCGCAGCTGTCGAGACCAACGGCGAGTCGTTGAGCTACGCCGAGCTGGATCGCCGGGCAAATCAGCTGGCGCGGCATCTGCAACGGCTGGGCGTCGGGCCGGAAACGCGCGTGGCGCTGCTCCTACCGCACTCGTTCGACCTGCTGATCGCGCTGCTGGGTATCTGGAAGGCGGGCGGCGCCTACGTTCCGCTCGATCCGAACTATCCTCGTGAGCGGCTCGAATTCCTGCTGCATGACAGTCAATCGGCGGTGCTGCTGACCAATCAGGCGCTGCTCGAAGCTCTGCCTCCAATCGATGCTGGGCCGCGCGTCGCCTGCCTGGATGCGGACCAGACGCAGATCGCAGCCTACGACGGCAGCGCGCCCGCAAGCGGAGTCGTCGTGGGCAACGCCGCCTATGTGCTCTACACCTCGGGCTCGACCGGCCAACCCAAGGGCGTAGTTGTCACCCACGCGAGCGCCGTCAACTATCTGTGCTGGTTCATGCGCACCGGCGGCGCGGAGCTAGATCACCTGCCCGCGCTGACCAGGATCATCTTTGATCCTTCGCTGAAGCAGCTCTTCGGGCCGCTGCTGGTGGGCAAAGCCGTCTGGCTGCTGCCGGATGAGCTACTGAGCCAGCCGGCGCTGCTCGTCGAGGCGCTGAATAGCCGTGAGCAAGCCGGATTGAACTACGTCCCGTCCTTGTGGAGCACGATCCTCGACGCCGTCGAGTCCGGCTACGCGCCGCTGCCGACGACGCTGAAGAGCGTGTTTGTGGGTGGTGAACAGCTGCCGCCTGGCCTGGTCGCCCGCTCACAGCGCCTGCTGCCGGATCTGCGGATCTGGAATCTCTACGGTCCGACCGAGGCAACCGTTAACGCGACCGCAGCGCTGATTCGCAACGGCGAGCAGCTCTCGATTGGACGGCCGATCGCCAACACGCAGACCTACATCCTGGACGCGCAACTTCAGCCGGTGCCGATCGGGGTGCCGGGCGAGCTGTACATCGGCGGCGTGGGCGTGGCACGCGGCTACCTCAATCGCCCGGAGCTGACCGCCGAAAAATTCTTGCCCGATCCATTCGCCAACGAATCCGGCGCGCGCCTCTACCGCACCGGCGATCTGGTGCGCTACCTGCCCGACGGCCGGATCGACTTCCTGGGCCGGATCGACCACCAGGTCAAGATTCGCGGCTTCCGCATCGAGCTGGGCGAGATCGAGGCAGCACTGCTGCGCTCCCCACTCGTGCGCGACGCCCTTGTGCTGCTACGCGAGGACCGGCCGGGCGAGCAACGGCTGGTCGCGTACGTGGTTGAGAACCTAGAACCTAGAACGGAGAACCTAGAACCGGGAATAACTGAACAAACGAACCAAGGAACAAACGAACAAAGCGGTCCTGATCTTCCCCCTCGCCTACCGCAGTGGGAGAGGGGGGCAGGGGGTGAGGGCCTTTCCTCAACTCTCCGCACCTTCCTCGCGCAACGTCTGCCCGAGTACATGGTCCCCAGCGCCTTCGTTGTGCTGTCGGAGCTGCCCACGCTGCCCAACGGCAAGCTCGATCGCCGCGCTCTACCCGCACCCGACGCGGCAACCGCCAGCGCGGAGCGGCCGTATATCGCGCCGCGCACACCAGCCGAGAGCGCGCTGGCCGAGATCTGGCAGTCGCTGCTGGAGGTTGAGCGGATCAGCGTCGACGATCACTTCTTCCGCCTGGGCGGCCACTCGCTGCTGGCGATCCGGATGATGGAGCAGATCCACAAGCGCTTCGGGCAGCGATTGCCGGTCGCCACGCTGTTTGAAGAGCCGACGATCGCGCAGCTGGCGCAGCACCTTGAGCAGCACCGCACTGGTGCATGGTCGCCACTGGTGCCGATCAAAGCCAGTGGCAGCTTGCCGCCGCTCTTCTGCGTGCACGGCCTCGGCGGCAGCGTGCTCAACTATGCCGCGCTGGCCCAGGCGATCGCGCCCGAGCAGCCGATCTATGGCTTGCAAGCGGCCGGACTTGACGAAGGCCAGACGCCGCACACGACGATCCGCGAGATGGCCGCAAGCTACGTCGAAGCCATTCGCGCGCAGCAGCCGCACGGCCCGTACTACCTGAGCGGCTGGTCGCTTGGCGGCAGCATCGCCTTTGAGATCGCGGCTATGCTCCACGAGCAGGGCGAGCGTGTGGCGCTGCTGGCGCTGCTCGATAGCCTGCCGGAGCGCCCGACGACAGCCGAGCGCGATGAGATCGGCGAGCTGCGGGAGCTGGCGCAGGTGTATGGCATCGAGATCGAGGCGGCGGCGCTGCATGACCTGAGCCTGGACGCGGCGATCACGACGGTGCTGGAGCAGGCTAGGCGTCAGCACCCGCAGACCTGGCAGACGATCGATCGTGAGCAGCTGCTACGCATTGTGCGGCTGAGCATCGCCCAGCGACGAGCATTGGACCAGCACCGGCCAGCATCCTACGATGGGCCGATCGTGCTCTTCACCAGCGATGCCAACCCCGGCGATCCTGTCGAACGCCGAGCCGCAGCGCAACGCGCCGCATGGTCGGCCTATGCCAGGGGCGCGATCGAGAGTATCGTCACGCCTGGCAGCCATTGGACGATGCTCGACCAGCCCAACGTGCAAACGCTGGTAGAACTTTTGACGCAAAAATTAGTCGCAGCACGGATAAGCGCCGCCGATCCGAGTTGATCAATCGTAGAGACCCGACCAGCCGGTAACGTCCTTCGACGCATTCAGCGTGGACCATGTGGAGAAGAAGATCGTCTATGACCCAAGAACACGATAACGCGCAGCGCATCGCGCAGCTGTCTGTGGCGCAGCGGGCGCTGCTTGATAAATGGTTGCAGAGCAAGGCCGCACAGTCGCCGCCCGCGCAGACGACGATCCCACGTCGGGCCGAGGGCGAGACCTGGCCGCTTTCGTTTCCGCAGCAGCGGCTCTGGCTGGTAGATCAACTCGATCCCGGCACTGCCGTCTACAACATGCCCGGCATCGTCCACATGAGCGGCGTGCTGAACGTTGGAGTGCTGGAGCGCAGCCTGAGCGAGATCGTGCGTCGCCACGAGTCACTGCGCACGCGCTTCACGCAGGATGCATCCGCCGCCGACGGCGCGCCGGTGCAGCACATCGACGCCGATGTACAGGTGCCGCTCCGACGCGTCGATCTGCGCGATCTCCAAGCGACCGAGCAGGCTACCGCAGTCCAGGAGCGCGCGCTGGCCGAGTCCCGGCAGCCCTTCGATCTCCA
Organism: Herpetosiphonaceae bacterium; assembly: GCA_036402055.1. Taxonomy (GTDB): domain Bacteria; phylum Chloroflexota; class Chloroflexia; order Chloroflexales; family Kallotenuaceae; genus LB3-1. Next base: position 2,722 of record DASWTQ010000324.1, on the reverse strand, counting down.
AACCGGCCCGCTGCTACGCATGACGCTGCTAGAGCTGAGCGCTGATGTGCATGTGCTCCTGCTGACGCTGCACCACATCATCGCCGACGGCTGGTCGATCGGCGTGTTCGTGCGTGAGCTGAGCGAGCTGTACAGCGCTTTGATCGCCGGCAAGAGCGATACACTGCCGCCGCTGCCGATTCAGTACGCCGACTTCGCGGTCTGGCAGCGGCAGCAGAGCCAGGAAGCGGCCAACGCCGAGCATCTGAGCTACTGGCAGCAGCAGCTTGCGAACTTACCCACGCTCCAGCTGCCCACCGATCGACCGCGACCGGCATTCCAAACTTTTGAGGGCGCCAAACACCGGCTGCATCTATCCGCTCAGCTGAGCCAGGAACTGAGAGCGCTGGCGCAGCGCCACGACGCCACGCTGTTCATGACGCTGCTGGCCGCGTTCAACGTGCTGCTCCGGCGCTACACGGACCAGGACGATCTGGTTGTCGGCTCCGTGACCGCCGGCCGCTCCAAACGTGAGCTGGAAGGGCTGATCGGCTGCTTCGTCGATAATCTGGTGCTGCGCACGAATCTTGGCGGCAATCCGTCCTTTGTCGATCTGCTGCGCCGGGTGCGCAAAACCGCGCTGGATGCCTACGCGCATCAGGACGTGCCCTTCCAGCAGCTCGTCGAGACGCTCCAGCCCGAGCGCGATCTCAGCAGCTCGCCGCTGTTTCAGGTCATGTTCGTGCTCCAGCCCGGCCCGCTCAGCGCGATCGAGCTGCCGAATCTCAAGTTGAGCTTTGCGGAAGGCGAGACCGGCACCGCCAAGTTCGATCTCACGCTCAGTCTTGAAGAGCGCGGCGCCGAGATCCACGGCTTTATCGAGTACAATCGCCAGCTCTTCGACGCCGCGACGATCGAGCGCATGGAGGGACACTTCCAGACGTTGCTGCGCGCCGTCGTCGCCAATCCCGACGCCTGCATCGCCACGCTGCCGCTGCTGACCGACGCCGAGCAGCAAACGTTGATCGACTGGAATCGCTCCGAGGCTGAGTATCCGCGTGACGCCGCCGTGCATCAGCTGATCGAAGCGCAGGCGGCGCGCAGCCCCGAGACCACCGCGATCGTCTACGAGGGCGCGAGTCTGACGTATGCCGAGCTGAACACGCGGGCCAATCAGCTGGCGCATCAGCTGCGGGCGCAGGGCGTGGGGCCGGACGTGCTGGTGGCGCTGATGGTCGAGCGTGGCCTGGAGATGATCGTCGGCATGCTGGCGATCCTCAAAGCCGGCGGCGCCTATGTCCCGCTCGATCCCGCGTATCCTGCCGAGCGCTTGCAGTACATGCTCAGCCACAGCCGCGCGCCGGTGATCCTGACCCAGGCCGCGCTGGTCGAGAAGCTGCCCGAGCATTCGGCGCAGGTCTTCCGCCTCGACGCCGATTGGCACACCCTCGCCGCGCAGCCGACGACCAACCCGCCGCGCATGGTGCTGCCCGAGCAGCTAGCGTACATCATCTACACGTCGGGCTCGACGGGACGGCCCAAAGGCGTGATGGTCAAACAGCAGGGCTTGATCAATCTGGTGCATGGCCTGCGCGCCTACTTCGACGATCCGGCCGTGCGAAATGTCGGCCTGATCACGTCGATCAGCTTCGACATCTCGGTCAATCAAATCTTCCCGGCGCTGATCTTCGGCCGTACGCTGCACATCATCTCGGACCTGGTCAAGTTCAATAGCCAGGCGTTGCTGCGCTACCTCGACGACCACCAGATCCACCTGCTCGACGCGGTGCCGTCCTACATGCAGGCGATGCTGAACGCCGTCGCGCCGGAGCAGCCGGCCAACGCGCTACGCTACCTGCTGATCGGCGGCGAGAAAATCGAGCAGCGCCTGCTGCAATCCGTGTTTGGGCAGCTCGGCGCCGACGTGGCGATCGTCAACATCTATGGCCTGACCGAGATCAGTGACATCAATATCCTGGGCGTCATCCGCGCCGCCGACATCGACCAGCCAATCACAGCCGGTAAGCCGCTGCAAAACAACCGCGTCTACATCCTGGATCGGCACGACCAACCGCAGCCGGTGGGCATCGCGGGCGAGATCTGCGTCTCAGGCGAGAGCGTGTCGCGGGGCTACCTCCATCGCCCTGAGCTGACCGCCGAGCGCTTTGTGGCCTGTCCGTTTGAAGACGGCCAGATCATGGTACGTACGGGCGACCTCGGCCGCTGGCGACCCGACGGCACCGTCGAGATTCTCGGGCGGATCGATCACCAGGTCAAAGTGCGTGGCTTCCGTATCGAGACCGGCGAGATCGAGGCCGTGCTCGCGGCGCATCCCGACATCGCCGAGTGCGTCGTGGTAGTGCATGAGGACCAGCAGGGCGAGAAGCGACTAGTTGCGTACGTTGCAGGGAAAGAACAAAGGAACAAAGGAACAAAAGAACAAAGAACCGAGAACAAAGAACAAATGGAGGTCGAGATTCCCCCTCTCCTACCGCAGTGGGAGAGGGGGCTAGGGGGTGAGGGCCTAAATCCTACAGAGCTGCGCGATCTCCTCAAGCAGCAGCTGCCCGACTACATGGTCCCTGGCGCGTTCGTGCTGCTGCCGGCGCTGCCGAAAACGCCCAACGGCAAGATCGATCGCAACGCGCTGCCCGCGCCCGACTTCGATGGCAGTCAGCACGAAGCCGGCTATGTCGCGCCGCGCACCGGAGTCGAAGAGCTGCTGGCGCGCACGTGGGAGCAG
>DASWTQ010000323.1:0-3281 GCA_036402055.1 Herpetosiphonaceae bacterium | reverse complement strand
GATGGTATTGGTACCGTAGACTTTCCGGAGCATCGCAAAGGCGGCGGTTCCCAGGCTGGAGTGTCCTGACACGTAGGCCGGAAACGGTGGCGTCTTATTCGGCTGAGGCGCTCGCGGCCGTCCTAACGGCCGCCAGGTTCCATCTTCGGCGGTGTTCGGGTTATTGTCCTGGGTGGCATGGCGAATGCCATGGATCGGCCGCCAGAAGTTGTAGGCATACTTAGCCTCCCAGCACGCGATACCGGCATCGGCCAGGGCAAGGTTGACGAGGGCAAAAATCCGTGCATGCACATGGAGAATGGTCGTTGCCGCTGACGGAGCACTCCGCGGGTGTTCGGTCAGGATAGAACGGACGTGTTGGTTGTAGAGCCGGACGGGGGTTCCCAGCAGGTCATCATACGACCAGAACTGCGCGATCTCCGTCTCCTCGGTTGGCGGGGTATGGGCGGTGACGCTCCCGCGTGTTTTGACTTCATTGAAGGCCGTCGTGTACGCGCCCGTAGTCATCAAGGGGTACGGGACGGGACGGAGTTGCGCCCCGTAGCTGAGCGTGAACGGGCGAATCGCGCCCCAACCGGGGGTGAGGACCGGCTCAGCAGGGGCGATGGGATCAGCCCGGTATTCGCCCGGCGTCGGCTTCTCCAGGTACGGGGGCTCAGGCAGATTCCGGCCATCCTGTTGTCGCGCCATTAACAGCATATAGCCTACTTCGGTCCCGAACTGGACACCCTGATCCCGGCTGGGGCCAGCCGGCAGCGAATTGAGATACTGGATCAGCTTCGGGTCGAACAACGTAGCCGTCTGCGATGGGTAGAGGCCCGTCAGCGTCGCATGCGCCGCCGCCGCTGCGGCGGCATCAGCCGATGCCCCGCTTGGCGCACGCTCCTGGATTAAGTAGGGCAGGAAGCGCCGCGACACGCCATTGACCGCATCATGCATGGCCACATGGACGATCGCCGCCGCACGCGCGTGCCGGGTCGGTCCATCTTGCTCGCGATTGGTTGCGATTGGGATGCGCGAATCGGTCAACATGGCCTCCAGCAACACGTCATTCCAAAAGAAGGCCGCATCCGATGGGGGTACCGCTGACATAACCATTCTCCTTCCTAGAACACACCACGTCGGTCAGCGAAGCACCGAGATACGGATGTGGGACGCGCGTCAGCACGCGTCGACAGACCACACGATCCGTGCGCCGGGAGTATCACCGACCACACCCACCTCTGGTAATCCGCTCAACTCCTGTAATGGGCGCAGAAATGTACTCGTGAATAGAACAGTACAGGGCACCTATATGCGGTGCAAGCTGCCTACATGTTAGAGCGTTGAGTACGCACTGATAGAAGATAAGGGTCAAGCGCGTTGCTATTCTTACACTTGTTTCTGAGCAGCGGTCTCAGGCGGGGCAGGGAGATCGCAACCTTCAGCCCATGCGCGAGCGTGCTGACTCATGGTCACGAAAACAGGAGTTGATGCGGTGACTCAGCTCGACAGCGGGGATTGAAGCGCAGGAACCATGATCCTCGCCGCCTGGAGATAGTGGCATACCACAGCGACCGTGCGGTGGTGAGAAAACCATAGACGATCCGTCAGGCGCTCAATGCCAGCCTGCCCTTGATGCCCGTGCTTCAGGGTGCGCTGCCCGAGCACTACGTGGCGCATCTGCGGGCCTATGGCGACCGGCTCACCGTTGGGATGTGGGTGGGTGTGGGCTCGGTCTGTAAACGAAACGGCCACCCGCGCGAGATCGCCGCCGTGCTGCGGGCGATCCGCGCCGAGCGCCCGGATCTGCGGCTGCATGGGTTCGGCTGCAAGCTGACCGCGCTGGCCAGCGCCGAGGTTCGCGCCGCGCTTTACAGCGCCGACTCGCTCGCCTGGAGCTACGCCGCTCGCAAGCAGGGCCGCAACCCCAACGACTGGCGCGAGGCCCAGCGCTTTCTGGATCAGATCACCGCTCAGGACCACCCCGCCCCGCGCCCGCTAGAGCTGCTGGCTGCGTAACGGCATCGACGAGGACACGATGAAGATTGACCCGCAGATCAACGCCGAGCGCCAAGCCGCGAGGAAGAATCGGCAGCAGGAACAGCGCTACCCACTCCTGCACTACGCCGGCATTTTGGATCAGCTGGTCGAGCGTTGGACCGCCGAGCGGCACCTGGCGCTCCACGCGGCATGCCGCGAGACCCAGTCCGCGCCGGATCTCGCCCGCAAGGTTGCTGCGTCGTCCTGTAGTCCGGCGCTGGTGGAGTGACTCGTCCAGCGCCGAACACTGCCGGCCTGGACGAGTTGCCGTCGGACCGCGCTCCCACTGCCTACCCGCCTGCTCCCCGCTCTACGGAGGTCGGATCGGCATCGAAGGTGGCGAGCAGCTGACGGGTGTGCTCAGTGTCGGGATGCTGCGGGCCGAATCGTGCCAGCAAGATCGTCAGCGCGTGCTCCAGGTAGCCCCGTGCCTGCGTCGCATCCCCGTGCGCGGAGAGCACCTCGCCCAAACTTTTCAGACTCCGAGCAGTGTCAGGATGATCGCCGCCCAGCGCCCGCTCCTGGATCGCCAACGCCTGCTCCAGGTAGCCCTGCGCCGCCCAGTGCTGCCCTTCGGCGCGCAGGACTTCACCCAGATGGTAGAGGCTCATCGCCGTATGCGGATGGTCAGGCCCAAGCACACACTGCTGGATCGCCAACGCCTGTTCCAGATAGCCCTGCGCCACGGCATACTGGCCTTGTTCAGCGAACAGTCGGCCGAGATTGTCGAGGCTCGCCGCCGTGTCGGGGTGATCGGCTCCCAGCACGCGCTGTTGGATCGCCAGCGCCTGCTCGTAGTAGCCCTGGGCCATCACATACTGGCCTTGTTCAGCGAAGGCCATGCCCAAATTGTTGAGGCTCATCGCCGTGTGGGGATGGTCGGCGCCCAACACCTGCTGACAGATCGCAACGGCCTGTTCCAGGTAGCCCTGTGCCGCCACATACTGACCTTGTTCATACACCACCATGCCCAAATTGTTGAGACTCATCGCCGTGTGGGGATGGTCGGCGCCCAACACCTGCTGACAGATCGCAACCGTCTGCTCATAGTAGCGCTGGGCTGCCGCATACTGCCCTTGGAGCTGGAGGACGCCCCCCAGGTTATTAAGGCTCCGGGCGGTCTCAGGATGGTCCGCGCCCAGCACGCGCTGCCGGATGACCATTGCCTGCTCTAGATAGCCCTGCGCGTCCGCATAGTGCCCCTGCGACCATAGGACCACGCCCAGATTATTGAGGCTCCGGGCGGTCTCAGGATGGTC
>DASWTQ010000322.1:0-7036 GCA_036402055.1 Herpetosiphonaceae bacterium | reverse complement strand
GGGAGCCTGGCCCTGATCCATGGCCTCGGCGGCGCGATTCATGGTATCGGCCAGCTCAAGCTCGCCCAGATCCAGCAGCCGGGTTGCCGCCGAGCGCAGCTTCTGGGTTGCGCCTGCCGTGTTGCCGGCGGCTGCCTCGTCTAGGGCACGGGTCTGGAGCTTGAAGGCCGTGACGCGCTCGACCAGGTTCATCGCGGCGGGATCGACCTTGAGCGCGCTGGCGTCGGCCGTGAACTGGATCAGCGCCTCGGCACGCTCCCGCTGGTCGAGTCGCTGCTCCTGAGGAATATCATACGTCAGCTCGGCCTGCGCCACGCGATACTCGCCCTCCTGGCGCGCCGGCAGCATCACCTCGGCCAGCACCTGAGCGCCTGTATCGCTCTGGATGTCGCCGAGATCGATGTTGATCTCGCGCTCGCCGATCGGCTTGTAGCCCAGGTTGGCGATGATCGGCTTGACGCGATAGACCGCGCGCGGCGTGACGCCCGACGAGAGCCGGATCAGCAGCCGGGCGTTACGGATCGCCGTGTGCTGCGCGGCCTGCGCGGCGCGCTGGAAGAAGCGGGTAATGTCCTGCGGATTGTCGATATAATCCGAGGTGCCGCCGGTCGCCGCCGCCAGATCGTCGAGCAGCTTCTCGTTCCACTCGTCGCCGAGCCCTAGCGCCGTGATGCGCGCCCCGAGCTGGCCAAGCTGCTGCGCGATCGCCCGGCAGCGATCTTCGTCGCCCCAGGTCTGGCCGTCAGTCAGCAGCAGCAGATGCGAGACGCGATCCGGCGCGAGGCCCTTTTGCAGCTCCTGCGCGCCCAGCTCCAGGCCGGTCGACATTGCTGTGCCGCCCTGAACGCGGATCGACTCGACGCGATTGTTGAGCGCGGCTTTATCGGCGGCCGGCTGCGAGGAGACGATCACGTCGGCTGTCTCGTCGAAGACTACCAGCGAAACCGTATCTTCGGGGCGCAGCGTCTCGATCACCGCGACCATCGCCTGCTTGAGATTATCCATCTTGGGACCGTCCATCGATCCCGAGCGATCCAGCACCATACAAAAATTGACCGGCGCGGCTGTTGTGGCGACCTGCGCCTGTGGCTGCGCGTCGATCAAGAGATAGGCAACCTGCGCCGTTCCGGCCGGCAGCGGCGTGCGCGCCCAGGTTGTCGTCAGTTGAACATCTTGTGGCATAGCTCCTCCGCCATCAATGATTTATGAGATTCCAACGAGCTATTTAAGCTTCCTATGCTACGCTGCTGCCGCCGAAATAGTTGCTTATGCCTCGCTGCCAGCGGCCTGAAACTGAACCAGCACCGCCGTAATGTTATCTTCGCCGCCGTTCTGGTTGCCCTCGGCGATCAGCTGCTCGACCGCAGCCTGCGGATCGGGCGCGGCCTGGATGATCTCGCTCATACGCGGATCGCGCACCATCTCCCACTGGCCATCCGAGCAGCAGAAAACGATGTCGCCGTCTTGCAGCCGCAGCGGGAACAGATCGACCTGCACCTGCGGCTGCTCGCCCAGCGAGCGCAGAATCGCGTTGCGATGCGGGTGGGTGTAGATCTCGTCGGGCTGGATCTGGCCCACATCGACCAGCCGCTGCACCAGCGAGTGATCCTTCGAGATGCGCTGCATCTGCCCGTCGCGGATCAGGTACGTTCGCGAGTCGCCGACATTGCCGATCACGCAGCGGTCGCCGACGACCAGCGCAAAGGTCAGCGTGGTGCCCATGTCGTTGTTGCGGCGCCGCCCTTCCTGGACCACCGCCATGTTGGCCTGCTCGCTGGCCCGCAGCGCGATGTCGCCGAGCTGCGAGTCGTCAAGGCCCACGTTGCTGTCGGCCAGCAGCTCCATCAGCCCGGATGACGCGATCGAGGCCATGTTTTGTACGGCCAGCGTGCTGGCAACTTCTCCGGCGGCGTGACCGCCCATGCCGTCCGCGACGACGTAGAGCCCGGCGTTGATCGGCCGGCCCGCCACGTCCATCTTCCAGTCCATCGTCAGCAGCGCGTCTTCGTTCAGCTCACGCACCATGCCGACGTGCGACTGCGCGCCGATGCGAGTTCTGAGTCCCTGCACCGCGCGCTTGCTCTCCGCGACGGCCGACAGCGCGTTTACCCAATCGTCGGCGCTCGCCAGGCCGCCCATGCGCGCCATTGCCAGCACCTCTTGCAGCGATTTCGGCGCGGTCGATCCGCCCTCGACGGTGGCTGCGTCCAGCTTGCGGGTCGCACGCGGCGTACGAGTCAGATCTTCCAGCGTGTGGTGCAGCTGCATCAGATCGGCTTTTTGCGTGGCATCGGTCAAGGGCTGGATCGACTGAACATCGCGCAGGCGCAGACGCTGCTGCGGCCCGAGCAGGAGCTGAGCCAGCGACAGGTCGCCGAGCGCGAGGTTGTTGCGGTGGAGATACTGGATCAGCTGCGAGAGCTGAAGCGCGATCGGCAGCGCGTCTTCTTCTTCCAGCGCCGCCGGCTGCTCGGGCGACTCGCCGTAGCCCGACAGCAGCTCCGCCAGCGATTGCCAGCCGGGCACCGCCTCTTCGACGACCAGATAGCTCTTGCCGTCCTGCTGAACCTGCGTCAGGGGCGGCAGCAACGCCCGCACCGGATCGTCGGGCAGGTCGATCGCCTGCCACGGGCCGCTGCTCTGCTCGCTGCTCGCGCTGTCCTCGATCAGCAAAACATCGCGGGGCAGCAGTTCGGCTCCGCAGTTTTCACAGAAGCGGCTGCTCGGATCGGTGGCCTGCGTGCCGCATTGAGCGCACACATTCGCGGGCGCTTCGGCGCGATAGGTCCGTCTGCCGTCACGCTCGTCGCGCAGCTCGATAATGGTATACCCCTCGACGGTCGTTCCCGGCTGCAAAGGCGGATCGGTCGCGCCGGTCTCCTTGCCCGAAGCTGGTTCGGGATTCACAGGCTGTGTCACGAGTTCCTCCTGCAAAGCTGCGTCCTCGTCTGTCATCGGCGCGACGACCGGTTGCGTGATGGCCTGCGCCGGCGGCTCAGCAGCATGTATTGTGGTGGTTAGCGTCGATGAACTTAAGGTAGTCCCACACTGACGGCAAAAGCGCGATGTTGCTGCATTCTGGTAGCCACAGTTCGGACACACCATCGCGATGTACTCCTTCATCCTGTCACTGGTGGCCGGCGCTTCTGGGGCACGCACTCAGTCCGTCGCTGGAATTGCACCAAACGTCTCCTCATTTGATGTGCGCGCGCGGTAAATGTTGCAGGCCAGGCCCGTTTTCAATCACTGCACAACTTGTGCCTTGTTTTTGCGGCGTCTGGCGATCTTCGCGCTACACAGTACGATCGGCGTGGTCGCGTCACGAAGCTGGATCGGCGAATCCAGGACCGATTGGCGCTGTTTCGGCCAGCGAAATTCGGCGGCGTATGGTAAGATCAACCGGCCATACTCGGCAAAGCACACCTACAATAGTACGTTGTTCGCGCAGAAGTGCGCAAGTCTAGCGTAGGCGCTGAAATTCCGCCCGGAACGACGACTCAAGCTCTTGTTTCGCGGCGGCATCCAGCAGCGATGCGCGCACACCGTTGAGCACCAGCTGCTCGATCTCGCCGGCCTCAAAGCCAAACGCCTGAGCCAGCAGCAGATATTCCCCGGTGAGCGTGGTATTGAACATTGGCGGATCGTCGCTGTTGACCGTGATGTACACGCCCGCGTCGTAGAGCTGGCGGATCGGATGCGCCTCGCGGCTCGGTACGACCGCCGTGCAAACGTTGCTGGTCGGGCAGATCTCAAGCGGGATCTGATGCTCGCGCAGGTAGGCCACAAGCTCGGGATCGTGGATCGCCTGGACGCCGTGGCCGATGCGCTCGGCCTTCAGCTCGCGGATCGCACCCCAGATGCTCGCGGGGCCGTCAGCCTCGCCCGCGTGTGGGATCGAGTGCAGACCGTTGGCGCGGGCACGCTCGAAGGGAGCGACGAACAGCTCAGGCGGAAAGCCTTTTTCCATTCCGCCCAGGCCCAGCGCGACAATGCCCTGGTCACGGCCTGCGATCGCCATCTCGACGGTCTCCATGCCGTCGAAGCCTTTCGCGTGAAGATTGCGCACAATATCGACGATCCAGCGCATCTCGACGCCATACTTTTGCCGCGCGGCCTCGCGGCCACGGTTGACGCCGGCCAGCAGATCCGCAAACGGAACGCCGAGCCGTCCGGCGTGTGTCACCGGCGACCAGGTGATCTCGGCGTAGCGAATGTTCTGCTCGGCCATCGTCGCGCCGAACTCTTCGCTGATCAGCGCGAAGTCGTCAGGCGTTTGCAAGCAGTTGATGATCGTGGCATAGACGCGGATAAAATGCGCAAAATCGGTGAATCGATAAAATTCGCGCAGCTCGTCTAGCGTTTGTGCCGGTAATGTGATATTGTTCCGTCGCGCTAGCTCAAGCAGCGTTCTCGGTCGAATCGAGCCTTCCAGGTGAACATGCAGTTCCACTTTCGGCATCGCACGGATAAAAGCTTCTAGCAACATGCAACTACTCCCAACACAACATACAGCCCACTCTATGCGAGTTGTTCACTTCTTGCGGTCGCTGGCGGCGCGCAGGCTAAGCTATCTGCTGCTGCTTGTCGCGCTTCTCGGCAGCGGCGTCGGCTCGTTTGCCGCGCGGGTTGAGGCGCAAGCAGCCGCCAGGAATAGCGCGATTGTAACAGGTTGGGTCCATGACGCCAAAACCGGCCAGGGTCTCGGCGGCGCGATCGTGCATGTGGGTAGCACAATATTGACCACAGACGATCAGGGCAATCTGCCGCGTACGTCGCTGCCGCTTTCAGGCTCGACGATGACGACCGACATCGAGGTTGTGGCCACCCAGTATCCTACCTGGCGCTACTCCGGCCTGAATCTGGCGGCGGGCCAGACCGTCGAGCTGCACATCGAGCTTTCGGATCAGCAGCCGGTCCAGCCACAGCCCAAGCCGGTAGCGCCACGTCCGGTCTCGATCTTTGATGGACCGCCCGAGTTTATCGACGTTGGCCGCACGTTCGGCACCGACTGCGTGTTCCCGCCGACCAATGTGCAGCGCGTCGATCGCATGCCGTTTATCGACTATGTGCGCAATGTGCTGCCCAACGAGTGGGTCGACACCTGGCCAGAGGCCTCGCTCGACGCCGGCGCGGTCGCCGTGACGCAGTACGCCTGGTCCGAGGCGTTTGTAAAGCAGAAATGGCGTACCCAGGGCTACTCCTTCGATGTTGTAGACAGCACCTGCGACCAGGTCTACAAAGATCGCGACACCAGCAAAGATTATACGCGCACGGATGCGGCCGTGGCGCGGATGTGGGGCACGATCCTGACCCGTGGCAGCTCGCTGATCACGACCTATTATCGCGCCAAAGACTCGCAGTGCGGCAGCAAGGATTGCATGGGCCAGTGGGGCACCTATAACCTGGCCAACAAAGGCTACTCCGGCCTTCAGATCTTGTTCTACTACTACGGCGGCGCATCCGGCAATCTGTCGGCCTACGCCACCGCGCCCAAGCATCGCGGCCTGATCCTCCAGCGCTCGGCCGACATCACGGTCTGGCCGGGTCGCAGCCAGACGCTGAGCGTGAAGATGCGCAACACAGGCACCGCCACCTGGCAGAAGAACGCCACGCAGCTCGTCGTGGTCGATCCGCAGGCCGCAGATCCCACGCCGATCGACTCGCCGCTGGTCAACGAAAGCTGGCTCAATCCCCAGCAGCCCGCGACTCTGCTCCAGACGAAAGCGGTGATCGGCATGGATGGTACCTGGAGCTTTATCGTGACCGCGCCTGAGGGCCTGGCTCCTGGCCGCTACCAGATCGCCGTGCAGCCGAGAGCCGAGGACGGCAGCTGGATCGACACCAACACACGGATTGTCTGGAATGTGACGGTCACCGCGCCGCTTGAGCCAGCGGTCTGGATTCCCGGCGCGCGCTCGGCTCCGTAGCTTCGTCACCAGCAGATAAAGATCCTATCTCAAGTTCCAGAAACCGGTCTATCAGCTAGGCCGGTTTTTCTTGTGTTCGTGCCGCGAAGCGCCACGCATCTGTCACAGCATTCTCACAGATTTTTCGTGTACATCGGCCAGGCACTTCTTTACACTCAACATAACGATTGCTACAAGGAAGTGTAAGGAGTGCTGTATGAAATACTTTTTGATGTTGCTGATCGCATTGTTCCTCGCCGGCTGCTCGTCTGCGCCTCCTGTCGCGCAGGGCACGCCGCCGGCGGATCAGCCATCGATCGCGCAGCCGGCCGCAACCGACGAGCCCGAACCGCCGACGGTCACAGCGCTGCCATCGCCGGTTTCGCAGCTCGCCACGCCCGATTTACCGACGCCGACTGCGATCCCGTCGCCGGTTACCGATCCGCCTGAGCCCGTCGACACGACTGTAGCTGAGCAAGGACCGACGCTGACGCCGCAGATTGTGGGTCAAGTTCCGCCTGCGGAGGCCGAGCTAATCATCGCGCCAACTGCCTACCAGGTGATGGAGGCGCTCAAAAATCGTGATATGGTGCGGCTGGCAGGTATGGCGCATCCCGAGAAAGGCGTGGCTTTCTCAGCCTACGGCCGTGTCGATGCCAATAGCGTGGTCTTGAAGCCGGAGCAGCTAGCCGGCGCGCTCACCGATCCGACGATCCGCACCTGGGGCAGCTACGACGGCACCGGCGATCCGATCGAGCTAACGTTCGCGGCCTACTTCGATCGCTTCGTGTATAGCCATGATTTCGCCGCCGCTCCTCAGATTGGCTATAACCAAGCGCTCGGCGATATTTACAACTACGCGGCGGATTTCGATCCGAGCAGCATTATCGTCGAGTACCATTTTCCTGGCTTCGATCCGCAGTACGGGGGCATGGACTGGCAGAGCTTGCGGCTGGTCTTCGAGCAGCAGGGTCAAACCTGGTATCTCGTCGGCATTCTCCACAACCAGTGGATGATCTAAAAACAGCGAAGCAGGGCATATAGCCCTGCTTCGTGCTTCTCCTCATGCTCCCTTGTCGAAAATGTTATTTGGGTTCTAGCTTGCTCTGGTGCCGTCCGGCATCGATCGT
>DASWTQ010000321.1:0-23910 GCA_036402055.1 Herpetosiphonaceae bacterium | reverse complement strand
CATGCTTCGTACATGCATGATTATGCTTTGCGCAGGCGTGTACATGCTTCGTACAGCCGTGTGAATCGTATGTACATGCCTGCGTATGCTTCGTACACGCCTGTACATGCTTCGTACAGCCATGTGAATCGTATGTACAGGCGTGTGAATCGTTAGCGCGTGCATGTGCGATCGAGCCAGGCTACGCCTGCGGATGCATTCTCCAGCGTGTCGCGCAGCTCGATATTCGGCTCGAAGCTCAGCACCAGGTTTTCTTCCCGCCATAGATGTAGGATCGCCGCGTACACCGCCGCGTATTCCGGCGTGCTGCCGGCTGGAATCTGCTTTGCGTGATCGCGAATATGCAGATGGCCGATCACGTCTCGGTGCTGCTCAACATTCAAATCCCGGCTGGCACGCGCAATATGATAGCTGTCAGCGAGCAGCCTCACGTTTGGCAGTTTCAGCCGTGCCAGCAGCCGCGCGCCCTGCTCGATTGTGTGCGGCCAGGCTGCCTCGTCGGCGGCGATCGGCTCGACCAGAATCTTTAGCTCCGGCGTTGCCGCTACAAGATCGGGAATAACTGTCGCCAAAAACGCCTCGGCCTGCGCTGCGGAGATTGCGCTGGAGCCACGGATCAGGCCAAAGATCAGCGGCGCATCGAGAGCTGCCGCCTGCACCGCGCCCTCGCTCAACACTTCGAACGCCTGCTGCGTGTAGCGCGCGTAATCTGCGTGAGCTTGTGCCACATTCAGCCAGCGTCCGGTCGGCAGCGCATGGATCGCAAGGCCGGCGCGCTGGCAGCGCTCAATAATAGTCTTGAGGTGCTGCGGCTGGTAGCAGTTGGGCTCGATCCCGGTATAGCCGGCGGCCTTGAGACCGATCAATATTTCTGCGGGCAGATCGCCGTCTGGCCCGACCATCACGGCAAAGCCCAGGCGGCCACGCGGCAACGCCATTGTGATCTCCTTTCCACAAAGGGCTTATTGATGCCCGACGATCGGATGCGGCACATACGGCGCTTCCAGGTAGTCGACTTCTTCCTGAGTCAGTTGCACCGCCAGCGCACCGACGGCATCGTTCAGATGGGAGAGCTTGGTCGCCCCGATGATCGGCGCAATCACCGGCTGCTTCTGTAACAGCCAGGCCAGCGCGATATGCACACGCGGCACGCCATGCTGATCCGCAAGCTCCGCAACCCGCTCCACCACCAGGCGATCGGTGTCGGCGGTCGCACCGTACTTGCTTTTGGCGATCTGATCGGTTTCAGAGCGCTGCGTGGTTTCCGACGACCAGTACCGCGTGTTCGATCACCTGCGTTCACAGGCCCGGTACAGTGCTTCAAGATTGTAGCGTCCGCGCCAGCCAATCGAAGGATTTCGCGCCGCTGATCTGATGCCCACCCGCGAACACATCGCGCTCCAGCTTGTCAGACGCGTCTTGAAGGATGTACGCCTCGCTCAGGTGCGCGTAGGCATCGAGCACACCGGGCAGCGGAAAGATCGGATCGTCGGCGCCGGCCTCGATCAGCAGCGGTCGCGGCGCAATCAGCGCTGCCACGTCGTAGATTTCGGCGTCCTGAAGCAGACCGGGAACATAGTTGCAGGCGCAGTGCTGCATGGCCAGAATGCTGTCGCGGAAGGTGCAGAAATAGTTGCTGATCACCGCTGCGCGCAGACGTTGATCCAGCGCCGCCGCAAACAGCGCGACAGCTCCACCCCCGGAGCCGCCCATAATGCCGATGCGCCGTGCATCGACCTCGGGCAGCGACTGCAACAGATCGATCGCGCGCAGAACATCCCAGACGCGGCTGCCCAGCAATGGCTTGCCCAGCATCACGCCCCACCAGGCCGCCGCATGACACGAGCTGCTCGTCGGGCCAGCGGCCTGGTCCTGCGGCTCGCGGCGACGACCGAAGCCGCGCAGCTCAGGCGCAAGCACAACCATGCCGCGCCGGCACAGCGCCAGGGCAAAATCCTGGTGATAGCCCTGCGGCTCCGTGCGCTCGCCGCCGTCGGCGTCGATGCCGACCAGATCATCCATGCCTGAGCCGTGCCCATGCACCGCGATCACGGCCGGCGCGGAGCCGGCGAGATTGTCGGGGATCAGCAGCCAGGCCGGGACGATCACGCCGGGCGCGCTTGCATACTCAAGATACACGCGCCGATAGCCGCTGTGTGTTGTCGGCGGCGCGGCAGTGAACATTACCGGCGACGGTGCGGCTTCCGGGAGCGCAAGCCGCTGTCGCAGCCCGGCCCGAAACGCCGCGTGCCACGCATCCCACTGAGCGCGATCGTCGGTGGCGGGCATAGCGAATCGGCGCGACTCGCCGGCATACAGCGCCTCGTACCAGGCCAGCGGCCGAAACAGCGAGTCTCCCATTGTGCTCATGGATGCAAGCTCGATCGCTACGGCATGCTGCCGGATATTTTCGACTGAGCATGGCCGCTCAATAGCTCGACCTCGGCGACCGTCGAGATCAGATGCGAGACCACGGGCTCGGTGCCGGGCTGCTGGAGCGCCAGCGCCCGCTGCTCGATGCTGTGATCCGTGATTGTGACGCGTTCGTGCTGGCGGAGATGCTCGGCCCAGGAAGCCACCTCGAACGTTTCGACGAAGCGCTCAGGCTTGGCTGTGTCGTGAAACAGCCCCCAGGTCGTCGCGCCATCACGCAGCCGCAGAATCTGCACCTCGCGCATGGCCTGCACAAACGCGGCCTGCTGCGGCTGCGCTATGCGATACTCGATCGTGATCATGACCGGCCCGGCTTCGAGATCCGGCTCCCAGGCCAGCACCGGCGCTGGCCAGTGCTGCGAAGGATTCAGATCCAGCTCATCATCGGTCATCAGCGGCCAGCGCCGCGCGGTGAGGATGCCCAGCACCATCAGCCCGGCGGCGATCAGCAGCGCTGCCTGCACGCCCAACCGATCTGCGACCACGCCCCAGACCGCGCTGCCGCCCGCGAAGCCGCCCTGAAAGACCAGCAGATACACGCCCAATGCGCGCGCCTGCACCCAGGCCGGCACCATCGTTTGGGCCGTGACGTTGAAAGCCGACGTGATGCTCAGCCAGCCGACGCCGACCGCCGCCAGCACCAGGTTGAGCAGGATCAGGTTATGCAGATAGGCCAGCCCGACCATCCCGGCCGCAAAGATCAGCGTCAGGCCGATCACCAGCTGATCGACCGAGAAGCGCTCGCGCAGCCGGGGCAAGATGCTCGCGCCGCCGATCGCGCCCAGGCCGATGCTGCCGAGCAACACGCCGTAGCCCGCCGCGCTCAAGCCCAGCTCGTGGCTGGCAACCACCGGCAGCAGCGCCCACAGCGCGCTGGCCGTGCCGATAAAGACTCCCGTGCGGACCAGCACCGCGCGCAGCGGCGGCGAGTGACGCGTAAAGCGCATACCGGCCGCGACCGCACTGCGCACGCGCTCAGGCGGCGCCGTCTGCACCCGCTCGGGCGGATGCCAGCGCGCCATCACGACGATGATGCCAAGAAACGAGGCAGCGTTGAGCAGAAACACGGCGGCCGGACCCGTGGCCGCGATCATCAGGCCGCCCAGCGCCGGGCCGATCGCGCGTGCCAGGTTGAAGCCCGCACTGTTGAGCGCCACCGCCGCCGCGAACTCGTGGCGCGGCACGAGATCCGGCACGATCGCTTGCCACGCGGGAGCGCTCAGCGCGCCGCCGAGACCAAGCAGAAACGTGAGCGCCAGCAGCATCCAGGGCGTGATCACATCGATCGCAGTCAGCCCGGCCAGCGCAGCAGCGACCACCAGCATCCAGATCTGCGTCACGATCACGAGCCAGCGCCGATCGATCACATCGGCCAGCGCGCCCGCCGGCAGCCCGACCATGAACAGCGGCAGGCTGGCCATCGTCGTCAGCAGCGCGACCGGCACCGGCGAGGGCGTCAGATCCGTCATCAGCCAGGCAGCCGCGACATTCTGCATCAGCGCGCCGAGGTTGGAGACCAGCGCCGCCAGCCAGAGCGCGCGAAAGACCGAGTAGCGCAGCGGGCTCCAGGCCGTCGCATTAGTTGGGGGATGTTCAGACGTAGCAACCTCCAGGCTCACGATTCAAGAATTCGCGGCGCTTGTTCTGCACGAGTCATACCCTCAGCGCATCGCTGAGACGACCATTTCGAGCGACGTTCGGCTACCAGCGATCGTGGATCGCCGCGCGGAAGTAGCGATCATACACGGCGCGCACCTGGGCCAGCCCTTCGTCCGAGAGCGCCGGCAGCTCGATTGCCTTGACGTTGCTCTCGGCCTGCTGCGCGTCTTTGGCACCGGGAATCGCGGCCGTGACTTCGGGAAACATCAAGATCCAGCGCAGCGCAACCTGCGCCAGCGTCGCGCCCTCGGGCACAAGCGAGCGCAGCTCTTCCACGGCCTGAAGCCCGGCCTCGTACTCGACGCCGCTAAAGGTTTCGCCCTGATCGAAGGACTCGCCGTGCCGATTGAAATTCCGGTGATCGCTTTCGGCAAACTGCGAGTCGCGGCGGAGCTTGCCGCTGAGCAGGCCGCTGGCCAAGGGCACTCGCGCCAGAATGCCGACCTGCCGCTCGCGCGCCACCGGGAAGAACTGCTCAAGCGGCTTCAGGCGAAACATGTTGAAGATGATCTGTACCGACTGCACGTTGGGATACTGAATCGCGCGCAGGGCCTCGTCCACACGCTCGACGCTCACGCCGTAGTAGCGCAGCTTGCCGGCCTGCACCAGATCGTCGAGGATGCCGAAGACCTCGGGCATCTCATAGACCGCCGAGGGCGGACAGTGCAGTTGAAGCAGATCCAGGGCTTCGGTTTCGAGATTGCGCAGGCTGCGCTCGACAAAGGCGGTCAAGTTTTCGCGGTTATAGCCGCCGGCGACATGCGGATTCAGGCGGCGTCCGGCTTTGGTCGCGACAATGATCTCTTCGCTGCGCTCCCGCCGCAGCTGCGCGATCAGCTGCTCGGCGTGGCCGTCGCCGTAGACGTCGGCGGTGTCGAGGAAATTCACGCCCAGATCGATCACCTTGTGCAGCGCCTGCATCGATCTTTGGTCGTCGGTCGGGCCCCAGGAGCCGCCCATGGCCCATGTGCCGCAACTGATCGCCGAGATGCGCCAGCCTGTCCGTCCCAGCTCACGATACTCCATGCTTCTCTCCTTTTGCTAGCTCAGTCACCCGAGCGAACGCGATACAGCATCTCGCCCGCGTGCGGTACCAGCAAGCTCTCTGCCCCGGCCTGCTCCTGCCAGGTTTCGGGATCGATCGTGCGGTAATCGGCATAGCCCAGATTCACCTGGCGACAGCGCGCCTCGGGAATGCCGGTGGCGAGCGTCACGTTGATGCGCGGCGTTTCCACGCCCGTCGTCGGATCGAAGCTGCCCGCGCCTTTGACGTGGGTGCTGTGCGCCAGAATGCCGCCCGGCAAGTCCCGGAATCGATCCCACTGCTTGACGAAATAATCGCGCACATGGTAGCCGATCTGATCGATCAGGTGGCCGTGCGTGTACGAGATCTCGGTCAGATGCGGCGCGTAGATGATCACCTCACCACCATCGGCGATCGCGGGCTCGGTCTTGTACATTGCCTTGGCCGCCGTCCATAGATCGTCGTACATGGTCGAGGGCATGGCCAGCACGCGGCGCGCCGGCTGTGGCAGCCAGACGATGTTGAGCCGGCCCGAAAGATCGGCGGCGGCGGCCCACGCCTCACGATGCGGCCCGACAAACATGCCGTGCAGATCCTGGCCTTTGAGCACGAACGCCAGGCACAGCACCTGCGTCGGCACGAACTCAGCAGCGCGGTGGATCACGCGCCGCACAAAGGTATCCTGCACGCCGATCGTTTCCATGCTGGTCGAGAGCGCGCCGAGCCAGTGCGTGAAGTTGATGATGTCCGGCCCGGCGATGCCCGGAAACAGGTATTTCGCGCCGCCCGAAAACCCGGCGACCTCATGCGGAAAGACCGGGCCGCAGATCAGCAGCAGATCATAGTCCAGGATCATGCGGTTGAGCGTGACCGGCACCTCGTCGATCAGCAGGCCATCCGTGAGCTGCGCGGCCTCCGAGCGCTCGATCGTACCGATCGTCAGCAGCGCCTCGGGCAGATCCCAGCGATGGTTGAAGATCTGCACGCCCCGATAATTGGCCGCGCGCTCCGCCGCCGAAACGCCGACCAGCTTTTCGATCGCCGCCTCGCTCATGGGCTGGTGCGTGCCCAGCGCGATCAGGTAGTCGAGCTGCGCCACTCGTCCGCCGATGCGCTCGTACAGCAGGCGAAAAAGCAGCGGGATCGGCGCGGTACGTGTGCTGTCAGGGATGATCACCAGCACGCGCTTGCCGTCCAGCGGCTCGGCGTCGAACGCCTCGGCGAGAATACGCTGCACCTCATGCGCTGCCAACACCGCCGCTGGCGCGCCCTGTCCGACAACCATAGCTCGCTCCTTGCGGGAATCGGCCGGCTTGCGCCGATTTCCGTGCTATTACACGCCGCTAAACGCCGAGAAGCCACCGTCGACGGGCACGACTACGCCGTTGACGAAGCGCGCGCCGGGGCTGCACAGCCAGATCAGCGTGCTGATCAGCTCGTCCGGCTCGCCGAAGCGTCCGGCGGGCGTGTGATCGATAATCGTCTGGCCGCGCTGCGTCAGGCTGCCGTCAGGCTTCAGCAGCAGATCGCGATTTTGCTCGCCGATGAAAAAACCGGGCGCGATCGCATTCACGCGCATGCCCGCGCCGTAGGATCGGCCTAGCTCAACCGCCAGCCAGCGCGTGAAGTTGTCTACCGCCGACTTGGCCGCGCCGTAGCCGACTACCCGCGTGATCGCGCGCTGCGCCGCCATCGACGAGATATTGACGATGCAACCGTGGGGCGGCTCGTCTCCTCGACCCTGGATCATCGCCGCGCCAAAGATCTGGCTGGGCAGCAGCGTACCGAGCAGATTCAGCTCAAAGACCTGCGCGAAGGCTTCTCTGGGCAGATCCCAGAACGTGCGATCGCCGCTCAACGTCGCGGCCGCAACATTGCCGCCCGCCGCGTTCACCAGAATATCGATCCGGCCCCAGCGCTCCAGCACCGCCGCGCGCGCCGCCTCAAGCTGCGCCTGCTCCATGACATCGGCGGGCAATGCCAGCGCCTGACCGCCAGCCCGCGCGATCTCGGCCACGACCGCCTCGGCGCGCTCCCGGCGACGGCCCAAAATCCCGACGCGCGCGCCTGCCTGCGCCAGGCCCTGCGCCATCGCGCCGCCCAGCACGCCGGTGCCGCCGGTCACGATCGCCACCTGGCCGTCGAGGCTAAAAAGATCGGTTAGGTTACTTGCCATAGCGTATCCTTAGTAAGGAACAAAGGAACAAGGAAACAAGGGAACAAGGAAACCGGAAGCCCTTTTGACAGGCAAAGGACAAGCGATCAATGTTTTTGTTCCTTTGTTCCTTTGATCTTTTGTTCTTTCGTCGGCCCTCACCTTCGGCCTTTCGGGCGAACAAAGGAACAAGCGAACAAGCGAACAAAGCGGGCTCGGTAAGCGTGTTTTGTTCTTGGTTCTTTGCTTTCGTTTGTTCCTTTGTTCTTTTGATCTTTTGTTCTTTAAGCGAGCCGATAGGCGCGCTTCGCCAGTCGATACGCGAAATCCTGCGCCATCTCGAACGCGTCGTCCTCAGCTATCAATCCCTGCGCCGCCAGCCCGGCCGTCCAGTTACAGGTCACGCGGCGCCACACGTCGTGGCGCGACGGAATCGAGGCGAAGGCGCGCGTGTCGTCGTTGAAGCCGGCAGTATTGTACACGCCCGCCGTTTCGATCACGAGATCCAGGTAGCGGCGCATGCCGTTCACGCTGTCGAAGAACCACCACGGCGGCCCGAGCAGCAGCGCGGGATAATGTCCGGCCAGCGGCGCCAGCTCGCGGCTGTAGGTGCTCTCGTCGAGCGTGAACAGGATCAGCTGGAGGCGCCGATCGTTGCCGTAGGCGTTGAGCAGCGCGCGCAGTCCGTTGGTCCAGTCGGTGCGCGTGGGAATGTCCGCGCCTTTATCGAGGCCAAAGCGCTGCGCGATATGATCGTTGTGGTTGCGCACACTGCCGACATGCAGCTGCATCACCAGGCCGTCCTCGACGCTCATGCGCGCCATCTCGATCAGCATATGCGCGGTAAAGCGCGCGGCGTCGTCCTCGCTGGTCTCGCCGGCCAGCGCGCGATTGAAGATCGTCTCGGCCTCGCGCTGCGACAGGCGCTCGGTGTGCGCAGTCACTGCGGCATGGTCGGTGGCGGTCGCGCCCAGCTGCTTGAAGAAGGCGCGGCGCGATTCCAGCGCCTGGATGAACGCCGCGTAGCTGCCGATCTCGCCGCCCGACACCTGGCCCAGCTTGTCGATGTTGGCGCGCCAGCCGGCGGCGTTGAGATTCACCACGGCATCCGGGCGAAACGTTGGCCGGATCAGGTTTAATCCTTCGTCGTGCAGCCGCCGGTGATCTTCGAGCTGATCGGTGGCGGCGTCGGTGGTGCACAAAACCTCGATGTTGAACTGCTTAAGCAGCGCGCGCGGCGCGAACTCGGGTTTGGCCAGCTGCGCCTCAAGATGATCGTAGATGCGCCGGGCACTGTCGCCGTTGAGCGGCTCGTCCACGCCGAACACATTGATCAGCTCATCCGTCAGCCAGAGGCCGGTCGGCGTGCCGCGAAACAGATGAAAATGCTCGGCGAAACGCTGCCAGATCTCCCGGTGATCGGTCTCGACCGCCGCGCCGTCCTGCGTGGGCACGCCCAGATCTTCCATCGCCACGCCCTGGCTGTAGAGCATACGAAAGACATAGTGATCGGGAATGATGAACAGATCGGCGGGCGAGCCAAAGCGGGCGTTGGGATCGGCGAGGAGAGCGGGCGGAACATGGCCGTGCGGGCAGACTAGCGGCAGATCTTTGACCGAGGCGTAGAGCTGCCGCGCCAGGTCGCGCTGCGCCGGATTCGCATCGAAGCAGCGGTCGGGCGACAACGCCCATCTGTGAGCAATCATTGCATCCTCCTGCTGAGCTTAGGCCGTGGCCTGCTGCGTCTCGAACGGCTGAAGATGCCGCACGAAATGCGCTTCGAGATTTTTGGCGTAAGCCTCGGGATGATCGCGCAGCAGCGCCATAAAGCGATCGTAGAAGAGCCAGCCGCCCTGCTCCGTGCGGGTTGTCAGCACCGAGCCAAAGGTGACATGAAAGATCTCGCGCGCGTCGAACTGGCTCAGCAGCTCGGGCAGCTCGGCGTCGCTCACGTCCTCCGGCAGCGGCGCGCGGTCCAGCTCGGCCGAGACATGGTAGCTGGCCTTGTCGGTCTCGTAGCGCTTGCGGGCGAAAACATAGATCTCGCGGAACAGCTCAGGATCGAGCGCGGCGATCGTGCGCAGCGCCTCAAGATAGCTGGTGCCGGCGGTCTTGAGATGCACCAGCCCGCGCGTCTGGCGCATCGCGATCGGATACACGCTGAACTTGTCCGAGCCCGAGTGCAGGCTGAGCTTGTACGGCCCGTAGTGACGCGCGATCGCGGCATGCACCGCAAAATCGTCTTCGAACGCATGGAGGTCGCCGATGTAGTCGACGCCTTTCTCAAAGCGGCCGATGTAGCGCGGCGCGAGGCTGACCCAGCGCACGCCCAGCCGCCGCAGCTCCGAGGCGATGTACACATGCTCGGCGTGGCTGGTCACATGCTCGGTCTCGTCAACCGAAACCTCAAGCTCGTTTGGCCGGCCATCGCTAACCGCTTGCAGATGGCGAAACATGTGCGCCACATGCGCGATCGCCCGGCCGTACTTGGCCGCCGCACGCATCGCCGCCGTCTCGTCAAATGTGATCGTATGCTCTTCGATCGACAGCGACAAATTGCCGTAGCGGCTCAGCGCCGCGTCGGGCGAGTCCTCAAGCTGCGTCCAGGGCAGCGCCTCGAACAGCTGGCGCAATTCCGCAGTCTCGGCCGACTCCGCGCGATCGTCGACGTGCTCGCCGGGATCGATCGTAAAGAAGGTGTAGCCGGCTGCCACGCAGGTATCGATGTCGGCGGGCGTTTTGAGATGATCGGCATCCGCGCCAAAGCCGTCGCGCCAGCCCTCGCCGAAGATGCCCCAGATCGCGTCGTCCATCACCTGCTGAGCCGTGCGGTGGGTGCGGTTCATCTCGCGGATCGACTGCTGCGGGAAGATCGGCGCGATGCCTTGGCCGGCCGATCGCATCGCCTGGACATGACCGGGCGTCGCCAATCCCAGCCGGTCGCCCATGCCCGCCGAGGTTTGCAGGCCGAGCGTTCGTGGTCGCAGCCAGGCCAGCCGATCGCGCAGTGCGGCGGCGTTGTGCGCGCTGCACGGACCAACCAGCAGCACGCCGCCGTCGTGCTCCGAGCGCTGGCCCTCGAAGTCTTGCAGCAATGATTCGTCGGCGGCCAGAGCCACAAATTGCCGGGCTCCATCGCCCTGCGCCAGCGCGTACTCCACGCCGTTGTCGGCGACCAGTGAGCGCGGCGCGATGTTCAAGTGGTCGATCGAAGCTAAGGTAGACACGACTTGCGTTTGGTTCATACCGCCTCCTCGCGGATAGGGGAGCAAGCAGCGGAGGATCAGGGATTGCGGCGCGATCGTTCGGAGCGCCTCCGTGCTCAAGAGCGGATCAGGTTGCAGCGTAGCCAATCCTGACTACTAACATGTTACATGTCAAATCCGAGAAAAATCGCAGCAACTAACATGCCAAAATCCAACGACGATCAAGCTTCCGAGCCGATCAAAAAAGCCGCTTTATACAAGCGGCTTAGCGTAAGAAAACCACCAGCACCGTCAGCGTCAGCAGGCTGCCGACCGTAGTCGCTACGACGACGTTGCTCACGAAATGCGGCCAGGTATCGAACTCCAGCGCCAGGATCGTGGTGTTGACCGCTGTGGGCATGGCTGCCTGCATAACGCCCACACGCAGCGCCAGATCGGTCAAGCCCAGCAGATACGCCACACCAAAGGCGATCGGGATCGAGGCCACCAGCCGCAGCATCGTCGCGGTGCCCAGCGGACCGAACGAGCCCAGCGGCTTACGGCGGCGCAGCTGCATGCCCAGGATCAGCAGCAGAAATGGCAGCGTGGCGTCGGCCAGCAGGCGCAGACCGCGATACAGCCCAACCGCGACAAAGCCGTTGCTTTCGTCAAGCGGCACGCCCAGCAGCCGCAGCAGGATCGCCAGCACGGCCGCGTAGAGCATCGGCATCTTCAGCACCTGCATCAGCGCCGACCGCCGGTTGCTCCCGCCGCTCGACGCCACATACACGGCCATGGTTTGTGAGAGAAACGCCTGCGTCAGATAGCCGATCACCGCGTATTGAAAGCCGACATCGCCGAACGCAAAGCGCGTTGCGGGCAGGCCGTAGTTGCCGGAGTTCATAAAGGTCGAGGCCAGCATAAAGCCGCTGCGCTCCGTCGAGTTCAGGCCCATCGCCCGCGCGATCAGGTAGGCGCAGATGCACATCGCGATACAAACCAGCAGCATCAGCAGCGACAAACGCAGCGCCTCGCCGCCGTTGATCTCGGTGCGCAGCAAGGTGACAAACAGCAGACACGGGCTGAGACCGTAGAGGCTTACCCGGTTAAGCGAGCGAGCGTCGAGTGGAAACGCGCCCTCAAGCAAATACCCGATCCCGGTGATCACCACGATCGGCAGCACGACCTCACTAAAAACCTGGAGTAATAGTGTGAACATCTTATCCGATGCTTAGAAAGAGGGAAGCAGCGCCTTGCATAGCAATCTTCCATCTCTCCGATTGATTATATATCATATATAATTATGGAGACAGTGTCAACCGCAATTATAAGTTGTATATCATCAGTTGACAGATTTCGAATATTATATATAATATATCCCACGACGCTCTAGCAATTGTTCTAAGCTTATATAGCCTGACTACCTGGCAGCGTATTTCCTGGCTCTCCCCCTACAATCTGATACCGGGCGTTATCGATCGCAATCGAAATAGATGCGGCTCAAGCTAAGTAGTAGCGCTACTTGCCTCCAGGAGAGGCGATGTTGCACAAGGCAGTAAAACATCGTAGCGATGGCACACGACGCACCTTCTCACAACCACGGCCAGACGGGCCTGCCTTTTTGGGTAGGATGTTTCGACCACCAAGCAGGTTGTTCTTTCCTGGCGACGAACTGCCAGGCCAGTCTCACAGAAGGAGCACCAGACCATGCGAGTCTTGAGCACAGTCTTCGCCGCCGGAGGATTGATCGCCAGTTTGAGCCTGGGCATACCAGCTGCAATGGCGCACGATCTTCAGGATCTCGGGCGGCAGACGCTCGCAGCCAGCGACGGCTGGGCGGCATTCGGCACCAATAACCTGGGCCAGCCCGGCACCACCGGCGGTGCTAGTGCCGACGCGGAGCACGTCTATACCGTCGGCGATCGCCAGGAGCTGGTAGCGGCGCTGGCTACCGGCGGATCAACGCCTAAGATCATCTATGTCCAGGGCACGATCGACGCGAATGTCGACGACGACAACCAGCCGCTGACCTGCGACGACTACGCGGCGGGCACCGGCTACAGTCTCCCGGCGTATCTGCAAGCCTACGATCCCGCCACCTGGGGCCGCACAGCCCGGCCCAGCGGACCGCTTGAGACCGCGCGGCAGGCGGCGGCGCGCAACCAGGCAGCGCGTATTCGCATCGTCGTCGGCTCGAACACGACATTGATCGGGCTGGAAGATGCGCGCATCGTGGGCGCGAACCTGATCGTGGATCGCGTCGACAACGTGATTGTTCGCAACATCACTTTCCAGGACGCGTACGATTGCTTCCCGGTGTGGGACCCGACCGACGGCAGCACCGGCAACTGGAACTCGGCCTACGACAGCATCTCGCTGACGACGGCCACGCACGTCTGGGCCGACCACAACGCCTTCAACGACGGCGACAATCCCGACAGCAACCAGCCGCTCTACTTCGATCGGCCCTACCAGGTGCACGACGGCGCGCTGGACATCACGCGTGGCTCGGATCTGGTGACGGTCTCCTGGAATCGCTTCACGGATCACGACAAGACCATGCTGATCGGCTCGACGGATAATCCCGGCACGCCCGGCTCGCCCACCAGCGATCGCGGCAAGCTGCGGGTGACGGTGCATCACAACCTGTTCTCCAACATCTTGCAGCGCGCGCCGCGCGTTCGCTTCGGCCAGGTGCATGTATACAACAACTACTACATCATCCCTGACGCCGCGAGCTACGTGTATAGCTGGGGCGTGGGCTTCGAGTCGCAGATCTACGCGCAGAACAACTACTTCGAGACCAGCGGCGTGACGCCGGATCGCTTTATCCGGCGCTTCAACGGCACAGCGATCCACGCCGAAGGCACCTTTGTCAACGGTCGCTCAGCGCATAACCGCGTCGATGTGCTGGCCGCCTACAACGCCGTCAACGATCCCGATCTCGGAAGCGACGTAGGCTGGACGCCGACGCTGTACACGCAGATCCATCCCACGCAGGCCGTACCGGGTCTGGTGCTACATCAGGCCGGCCCGCTGCACTAACCTGCCGATCCATTGTCCGCGCTCGTGGTCGAACGCCGGCCAGACATTTGACATGTTACATGGCACATCGTATGCTAGCGACGTATTAAGACGACTTTTACGTAACGACCACAGCTTTAACGCTAGCCGGGATGCGCCTCGCCGCCAATAGCCCTGCGCCCGACTGTCGCCTGCCTCATCTTATCGTCGCTAACACTGGTGTGGCGATAGACGCAATGTACAGATGTTGTACAAACGGAGGAAGAACGATGAACGTTCGAAGGAAGCTGGTCCCACTGTTGGTCGTTTTCAGCTTATTGATCGCCGCGTGCGGCAGTCCCGACACATCCGGCACCAGCGGCACAAGCAGTAGCCCCGCTGCCAGCGCGGCAACCGATGCCAGCCCGGCTGCCGGCACGTCCACGGAGGCCAGCCCATCAGGAGCGGCCGGCGAGTCTAGCCCCGCTGCCAGCGCGGCAGCCGGCGGAGCCGCCGTCAATATGCAGGTGGCCTGGTGGGGATCGCAGAACCGCCACGATCGCACCATTAAAGTCCTCGAAATGTTCATGCAGCAAAACCCCAACGTCAAGCTCACCTGGGAGTTCGCCGCCTTTGGCGATTACTGGACCAAGCTGACGACTCAGGCGGCCGGCGGGAATCTGCCCTGCCTGATCCAGCACGACTACCAGTACATCGGCGATTGGGTCAAGCGCGGCCTGCTGATGCCGCTCGACGACTATGTCGCCAACGGCACGATCGACACTAAGGACGTAGACGAGGGCTACCTCCAGGGCGGGCGGCTCGGCCCCGACAACAAGCTGTACGCGATCAGCCTCGGCACCAACACGCAGGCACTGATCGTCGACACGCAGCTCTGGCAGGAGGCCGGCGTCGAGCAGCCCAAGCCGGAGTGGACCTGGAAGGAGTTCGAGACGGCGATCACGCAGCTGCACGAGAAGCTGGGCAAATACGGCATGAGCACCTCGCTCGACGACAACCAGGTCTTCAAGCTGTACGTCAAGCAGCGCGGCGGCACGCTCTACAACGAGGAAGGCACCGCGCTCGGCTACGACGACGATCAGATCTACATCGATTTCTTCACCATGCTCAAGGGCTGGATGGACAAGGGGATCATCCCGACGCGTGAGTTCGAGGTTTCGCTGGGCGAAGTCGGCATCGAAGACAACCTGTTCGTGCGCCAGGAAGCGCCGATGATGTACGCGCACAGCAACCAACTCGTCGCGGTGGCCTCGGCGGTCGGCGAGCGCGACCTGGCGGTGTTCCCGTTCCCCAAGCAGGAGGGCGCCAATCCTGAGCCGGGCAACTACCTCAAGCCCTCGCTGTTCTGGTCGATCACGGCCAACTGTCCCAAGGAGCAGGCTGACGTGGCCGCGCAGATCATCGACATGTTCACCAACAACCTGGAAGCCAACGATATTCTCGCGGCCGAGCGCGGCGTGCCGATCTCGAAGGCCGTTCAGGAATATTTGAAGCCCAAAGTGCCGGCAGCGCAGCAAAAAGTCTTCGATCTGCTGGCGTATGTCGAGCAGCACCACAGCGATCTGGACGCGCCCGATCCGCCGAACAGCCGCCAGGTCATCGACGAAGCGTACGCGCCGCTGATGGATCAGGTGTTGTACGGTCAAATGTCGCCTGAGGACGCCGCGCCGCAATTCCGCGAGCAGGCCAACGCGATCCTGTCGGCGAACCAGTAGGCACGTAGTGAGTGGAAGGAGAGGCGGGCGCGGCGGCACTCAGACACCGGCTGCGCCCTGGCTCCACCTCCGCATGAGGTACGACTATGAGTAATTTAGCACGCGGAAGCTCGGTGGCGACTTCCAGCCCGGCAGCCATACCGAATGCCGGGCTGCGGCGACCAAAAAACGACAACCTGGCCGCGTATATGTTTCTCGCGCCCTGGCTGATCGGCTTCTTTGGCCTGACGCTGATCCCGATGATTGCGTCGCTCTATCTCTCGTTCACCAACTACGACATTTTCAGCTCGCCGCGCTGGATCGGCCTCGACAACTACCAGCGCATGTTTTTCAACGATCCGCGCTACTGGAAATCCGTCTTCGCCACCTTCTACTATGTGTTCACCGCGATCCCGCTGCGGCTGGCCTTTGCGCTGGCGGTCGCGATGCTGCTCAACACCGGCTTCCGGCTGATGGGCCTGTACCGTGCGATCTTCTACGTGCCCTCGATCATCGGCGGCAGCGTGGCGGTGGCGCTGATGTGGCGGCAGATCTTCGGCGCGACCGGGCTGCTGAACCAGGGCCTGAGCGCGGTGGGTCTGGAAGGGCTCAACTGGCTCGGCAATCCGCGCACCGGCATCTGGACGCTGATCATCCTGGCGATCTGGCAGTTCGGCTCGCCGATGCTGATCTTTCTGGCCGGTCTTAAGCAGATTCCACAGGAGCTGTACGAGGCCGCGTCGATCGACGGCGCCAGCGGCTGGCGCAAGTTTCTGCGCATCACGCTGCCGCTGCTCAGCCCGGTGATTCTGTTCAACCTGGTGATGCAGATCATCTCCGGCTTCATGGTCTTTACGCAGGCGTTCGTCGTCACCAACGGCGGCCCGCTGGACACCACGCGCTTCTACGCGCTGTATCTCTACGACCAGGCGTTCAAAAACTTCCGCATGGGCTACGCGTCGGCGATGGCCTGGGTGCTGCTCCTGATCATCGCTTTCTTCACAGCGCTCGCCTTCAAGTCGTCGGATATGTGGGTCCATTATGAAACCGGTGGAGAATGATTATGGCAACTCTTACGCCCAGTCGATCTTCACTCGCGCCCGAGCGCTATGGCATAGAGCGGCCGACCAAGCGCAGCCTGATCTATCACCTGTGCGTCGGCCTGTTCAGCATCGTCATGATCTATCCGCTGATCTGGCTGATCGGTAGCTCGTTCAAGCCACGCGACGAGATCTTTAGACGCGCGGCCGCGATCATCCCGGAAAATCCCACGCTGGCGAACTACGTCGACGGCTGGGCTGGCTTCGGCGGCGTGACGTTCACGACTTTTTTCATCAACTCGTTCATTGTCTCGGGCGTCGGCACGATCGCGGCGGTCGCATCGTCGGCGCTGATAGCCTACGCGTTTGCCCGGCTGCGCTTCACCGGCAAAAACTTCTGGTTTACCTGCATGCTGCTGACGCTGATGCTGCCTACTCAGGTACAGATCATCCCGCAGTATATTGTTTTCAGCAAGCTTGAGTGGATCAATAGCTTTTATCCGCTGCTGGTCCCGCGCTTCTTCGGCCAGGCGTTCTTTATCTTCATGATGGTCCAGTTCATCCGTGGCATTCCGCGTGAGCTTGACGAGGCGGCTGCGATCGATGGTGCCAGCAAGTTCGGGATCTTCTGGCGCGTAATTGTGCCGCTGCTCACGCCGGCACTGATCACGTCCGCGATCTTCTCGTTCTACTGGACCTGGGATGATTTCTTCGGGCCGCTGCTCTACTTGAGCAAGCCACAGCTGTACACGGTCTCGCTGGCGCTCAAGAACTTCGCCGACGCCTCCGGCGGCACCAACTGGGGCGCGATCTTCGCGATGTCGGTCCTGTCGCTAGTTCCGGTCTTTGCGCTCTTTATTTTCTTCCAGCGCTACATTGTCGAAGGTATCAGCACGAGCGGTTTGAAGGGCTAGTCAGTTTTCACCATTCACAAGCTCCAGCGCCGGAGGTTTCCTGCTACACAGCGGGCGCTGGCTGGCTTTGTGTTGCCTGATTCAGCGCGAATATAACGAATGCTGTTCGTTGATATAGATTCGGGATATAGGCAGAACTAAACAAAGAACAGAGCGCTCACCATACTCTTTGTTCTCTGTTCTTTGTTCTCTGTTCTTAGGAGTAACCCCTCATGCCAGAGCGAAAACGCTATGCGATCGTCGGGTTGGGATCGCGATCGCGGATGTTTACCACCGCCATCCTCAAGGAGTATAGCGAGCGGGCGCAGCTGGTTGCCTTTTGCGATGTCAATCAGACGCGCATGGACTACTACAACAGCTACTACGCCGAGACACTCAGCGCGCCGCCGGTACCGACTTACAAGCCGCAGGACTTCGACAAGATGCTCGACGAGCAGCGCGTCGACGTGGTGATCGTTACGTCGATCGATCGTACGCATCACCGCTACATCATCCGCGCGATGGAGCTGGGCCGCGATGTGATCACCGAAAAGCCGATGACGATCGATGCGGCGCGCTGCCAGGCGATTCTCGACACGGTCAACGCGACCGGACGCAATCTGACGGTGACGTTTAACTATCGCTACGCGCCGCGCAACGCCAAGATCAAGGAGCTGCTTCAGGCCGGAGCCGTAGGCAACGTGCTGTCGGTGCACTTCGAGTGGCTGCTCGACACCGTGCACGGCGCTGACTACTTCCGGCGCTGGCATCGCGACAAGCGCAACTCGGGCGGTCTGATGGTCCACAAGGCCACGCACCACTTCGATCTGGTCAACTGGTGGCTGGACTCGCAGCCCGAGACGGTGTTCGCGATGGGCGATCTGCTCTTCTACGGCCGCGAAAACGCCGAGGAACGCGGCGCGACCCGGTTCTACGAGCGGGCCTATGGTCGCCCGGCCGCCGAGGACGATCCGTTCGCGCTGCATCTGGATCGCGACGAGGCGCTGCGCAAGATGTATCTCCAGGCCGAGAACGAGGACGGCTATCTGCGCGATCGCAGCGTCTTTGGCGAAGGCATCTCGATCGAGGACGATATGTCGGTGCTGGTGCGCTATAAGAATCGCGCTATGATGACCTATCACCTGACGGCCTACTCGCCCTGGGAAGGCTACCGCGTGGCGTTCAACGGCACCAAGGGCCGGCTTGAGTACGAGGTTCACGAAAACTCCTACGTCAGCGGCTCCAACGACGATACCAATCTGCCCGAGATCCGCGATGCGCAAGAAACCGTGGTCGACGAGCCGACGAGTGTGCTGATCCGGCCGCAGTGGGGCAAGCCGCTGCGCGTGGAGCTGGAGACCGGCAGCGAAGGCGGCCACGGCGGCGGCGATCGGCGCATGCTGGATACGATCTTCCTCGGCGGCGCGCCCGATCCGCTGGGACGAGCCGCCAACCACGTGGCGGGCGCAATGTCGATCCTGACCGGCGTGGCAGCCAACACCTCGTTCGCGACTGGCCTACCGGTGCGGGTGTCGGATCTGGTGAAGTTCTGAGCGAAAGATGATCAAGTCAAAATCTCAACAAGGGTACGCCGCTGGCGTGCCCTTGTTTGGCTTAAACAAGAAAGGACAAGCGTGTGCAGGAGCAGAGCACTTCTCATGATCTCGGCTGGCCGGTCATCACCAGTACGGCGCGACCGTGGACGCGCTGGTGGTGGATGGGCAGCGCCGTGGACGAGGCCGAGATCACACGCCAGCTCCGGGAGTTTCAAGCGGCCGGCTTTGGCGGCGTCGAGATCAACCCGATCTATGGCGTCGGCGGCGAAGAAGCGCGCAGCATCGATTTTCTCAGCGCGCAGTGGGTGCACATGCTGCGCCACACGACCCGCGAGGCGCGACGGCTGGGCCTGGACGTGGATCTGATCTGCGGCACGGGCTGGCCCTTCGGCGGGCCGTGGGTTGTCGACACAAACGCCGCCGCGCGCTGCCTGTTCGAGGTCTACACCGCCGCCGAGGGTGAGCCGCTAGCCGAGCCGATCGTGAGCCGGGCCGCGCCGCACGCGACTCTCCAGGCGCTGATGGCCTTCGCCGACGATGGGCAGGCGCTTGATCTCAGCAGTTATGTCGATGCGCAGCGACGGCTGATGTGGATCGCGCCGCCGGGGCAGTGGCAGCTCTACGCGCTGTTTCAGGCCGGGACCGGACAGCAGGTCAAGCGGGCCGCGCCGGGCGGCGAAGGCAACGTCGTGGATCATTTTTCGGCGACGGCGATCGCGCGCTACCTGGCGCCCTTTGAGGGTGCGCTGGCCACGCTGCCGGCCGACGAGCGTGTGCGCTGCTACTTCAACGATTCCTACGAGGTCTACGGCGCGAACTGGTCCGCCGATCTGCTGCCGGAGTTCAAGCGGCGGCGCGGCTACGATCTGCTTCACCATCTGCCAGCGCTGTGTGGCAAGGCCGGCTCCGAGCTGATCAGCCGCGTACGCTCGGATTATCGCCAGACGATCGCCGAGCTGCTGTTGGAGGCGTTCGTACAGCCATGGACCGAGTGGGCGCACCGTCAGGGTGTGCGAACGCGCAACCAGGCGCATGGCTCGCCGGGCAACCTGCTGGATCTCTACGCCGCCGCCGATATTCCCGAGACCGAGACTTTCGGCACCGACTGGCTGCGGCTAGCCGGTCTCGATCCGCTGCCCGGCACACCGGCCGGACACGGCGGAGTCGCCGAGGTGCTGGGCTGCAAGCTGGCCTCATCGGCGGCGAACGTGGCGGGCAAGCCGCTCTGCTCAAGCGAATCGTTTACCTGGCTTGGCGAGCACGGCAAGGTTCCGCTGGCACATATGAAAGCCGAAGTCGACACGATGCTCGTGATGGGCATCAACCATATTTTCTTTCACGGCACGCCGTTCTCGCCCGCCGACGCCGAGTGGCCGGGCTGGATGTTCTATGCCACAACTCATGTCGGGCCGACGAATCCGTGGTGGCGCGATCTGCCGGCGCTCAACAGCTATATCAGCCGCTGCCAGTCCTTTCTCCAGGCCAGCCAGCCCGACAACGATCTGCTGCTGTACTGGCCGATCTTCGACCTGTGGGCCAGCGATCACGGCACTACGGATCTGCTCCACTTTTTGACGCCGCACAATAGCCGGCGCTGGCTGGACGAGGATTTACGGGACTTTACCACGGCGGCTCGGCGGCTCTGGGATCGCGGCTATAGCTTTGATTTCATCTCCGACCGGCAGCTGGACGAAGTGATTCAGTCCAGCGAGCGTCTGCTGGTCGCGCCTGGCAGAGTGTAC
Organism: Herpetosiphonaceae bacterium; assembly: GCA_036402055.1. Taxonomy (GTDB): domain Bacteria; phylum Chloroflexota; class Chloroflexia; order Chloroflexales; family Kallotenuaceae; genus LB3-1. The sequence goes on along the minus strand of DASWTQ010000321.1, from coordinate 3,505 downwards.
GCCGCGCTGGTGATCGCCGGGTGCAAGCTGATGCCACCAGAGACGCTGAGCCGCATTCTCGACCTGGCACGCGCGGGAGCGACGATCGTCGTGGTGGGCGCGCTGCCGCAGGATGCGCCCGGCCTGAGCGATCTTGATCAGCGCCGCCGTCAGCTGCACGCCGCGCTGGCCGAGCTGGAGCCGCTGCACTCGATCCAGGATGACATCTCCGAGGCGCGACTCGGCCAGGGGCGGCTGCTGATCGGGCCGGATGTAGAGCCGCTACTTGAGCTGCTGGGCGTGCGGCGTGAGACGGTTGTGGACGAAGGAATCGAGTTCATTCGCCGCCGTGACGGCAACAGCTACCGCTACTTCCTGTCGAATCCCGGCGACCGGTGGCTTGACCAGTGGGTGAATCTACCAATCGAGGCGGCCTCGGCGATCATCTGCGATCCCATGAGTGATCGTCAGGGTGTGGCACAGACCAGAGCCAGCGGCGATCAAACGCAGGTCTATCTTCAGCTAGAGCCCGGCGAGTCGCTGCTGCTGCGCACGCTCGATCGAGCGGTGGAAGGGCCGCGCTGGTCGTATCTCGCAGCGGCCGGTCAGCCGTGCCCGCTCGTGGGTGAGTGGCGCGTCGATTTCATCGCGGGCGGCCCGGCGCTGCCTCAGTCGACAACTATCTGCGAGCTGAGCAGCTGGACTGAGTGGCCGGATCAGAGCGAGCTGCTGCGGTCGTTTGCGGGAACCGCGCGCTACACCATCAGCTTCGAAAAGCCCGCCAGCAGCGCCGAGATGTGGGCGCTCGACCTGGGCACGATCGGCTACAGCGCGCGCGTAACGCTCAACGGCCAGGATCTCGGCACGTGCTACGCGTCGCCGCTCCACGTCCTCGTGCCGCCCGAACTGCTGGCAGACGAGAATCAGATGGCGATCGAAGTGACCAATCTGATGGCGAACCGGCTGGCGGCGCTGGACCGGCAAAAACAGCCGTGGCGGAAATTCTTTTTCGTCAATATCCACTACCAGGATTTCGACGCCTCCGCCTGGGAGCCGCTGCCGTCCGGGCTGCTCGGCCCGGTTGTGCTGGTGCCGCTGCGGGTGTACGAGCCTGCCTCGAGGAATATCATTGTTTGGAGCGTGATCCAAAGATCGCGTCCCAGCGCAAGATCGCGGCTCAGCACGAGATTCTGACCCTCACGTTACTTTTGCCGGTATTTCTTTCTTTAATAAAGTGTACCGCTCTGCTCCCGGCATCTTGCACGCGGCCATTTCACCGATCCCCTGGCATCTGTAGCGACAAGGAGGTCTCCATGCCCGCCTGCTTACCGTTGTTGCGCCATCCACTCGGCTTGTTGCTCGCGCTCCTGCTGCTGGTAAGTAGCGCGGCCTCGAACGTCGCCGTCGCCAGGAGCATCGCGCCGAGCGCTGCGCAAGAAGCCGTTGCCTGTACCTCCGCAATCAGCTTTGGCGAGACCAGGCAGTGCTCGGTCGAGAGCGAAGGCGAGAGCGACACCTTTACCTTTACCGCCGCCGCGAATGACGAGATTAAGGTCAGAATGGTGCGTCTCAGCGGCGATCTCAATCCCGCCGTGCATATCTACAACTCGTCCAGCACCAGCATCTGCTCGGCCTTTACCTCGGATAAGGTCGTCGAGATCGGGCACTGCACGATTCCGACAGCGGGCAGCTACAAGCTGGTCGCCGACGATACCTACCGCACGAATACCGGCAGCTACTATCTGTATGTCCAGCGGCTCAACAATCCCGGCAACGCCCAGCCGATCAACTTCGGCCAGACGCAGCCCGGCGCGATCGAGCTGGACTCCGAGATCGATAGCTTCTCGTTCCGGGCAGCGGGTGGTACCGTCGCCAAGATCCGCATGACGCGCGCGGCAAACACGCTGCGTCCACGCATCCGCATCTATGATCCGGCCGGCAACAACATCTGCTCAGACTTTAGCTCCAGCGAGACCACCGAGATCAGCCGCTGCGATCTTCCGCTGCTGGGCACCTACACGATCCTGGCCGACGACACCGGCAGCCGTCTTGGGAGCTACAGCATCTACCTTGAGTGCGTCGAGGGCGAGTGCTCGCTTGCCACCGAGCGGATCTACCTGCCGCTGATCGCCTACGTGCCAGGACTGCCAGAGACACCTTGATCCGTTCGATCATCGAGCCGTCGGGGTGTATGCAATACGCCCCGATTTGATCCGCGAGGTGACCAGAACACACCGCTTTGAAGCTGGGCCGGCGCTGGCGGTATCACGCGGGCGCGGCGGCTCCAAAACGAATATCCAGCCGCGTCGGGCCGTGGACGTGAAAGGCTTTGCGCGGCTCCCACGGCGAATCGTCGGCACGCTCGAAGTTCGGCAGCCGCGCTAGCAGCTCGGCGAGTGCCACTCTCGACTCAAGTCGTGCCAGCGGAGCGCCGATACAAAAATGTATGCCGTGGCCAAACGCGATGTGAGGATTGGGATCGCGCGTGATGTCGAAGCGATCAGAATCGTGGAACTGCGCGGGGTCGTGGTTGGCCGAGCCGATCATCGCCAGCACCAGCGAGCGCGGCGGGATCACCTGGCCATGCAGCTCGACCTCGTGGCGCGTCGCGCGGAACATGGCCTGCACCGGCGAGCGGTAGCGCAGCACCTCTTCGATCGCGCCGGGCAGCAATGTGGGCTCCACTCTGAGCCGGGCCTGCTGTTCAGGGTGCGCGCCCAGACACAGGAAGGCGTTGTTGATCAGGTTGGTCGTGGTCTCGTGGCCGGCCAGCAGCAGGAGCTGAAAAAATCCCAACAGCTCATCCTCGGTCAGTCGCTCGCCGTCCACATCAGCCGCGATCAGCTTGCTCAGCACGTCGTCTGTGGGCGCGGATCGCCGCTGCTCAACCAGGTCGGTCAGATACACGCTCATTTCGCCATGCACACCACGGAACGCGCCGGCCGCCTCCATCCCTGCTGCGCCGCCTGCGACCGTATCGCTCAGCGCGACGATCACATCGCTCCAGCGTTTGAACTGAGGCCAGTCGTCGGCAGGAGCGCCCAGCAGCTCGGCGATCACCATCAGCGGCAGCGGCACCGAGAAGTCGTTCACCAGATCCAGCGTGTCGTGGCCCATCCACCGATCGAGCAGCGTACGCGCCAGCTCCCGGATGCGCGGCTCAAGCTTCGCGACTGCGCCCGGCGTGAAGGCGCGCATGATCAGGGCGCGCAGCTTGGTGTGACGCGGCGGGTCGGAGAAGATCAGCCAGCCGAGCGTGCCGTGTCCCGCCAGCGATAGATCTGAGCTAAATGCTTCGTGATCCTGAAGCGCCCGGCGCACGCTCGGATAGTCGAAGAGCATCCAGAGATTGGCCTGCGGCACGTGGAGCACGGGCGAGCTGCGGCGCATCTGATCGTACATCGGATATGGATTGCGGCGCGCGTCGTCAGAGGAGAAAAAGCTTAGCATAGCTCACGACCTCCATCATTTGCGTTTGCTGGAAGCGACTCAGCGATAGCGTCGTCATGGTACCACAGGCATTTCT
>DASWTQ010000320.1:0-15203 GCA_036402055.1 Herpetosiphonaceae bacterium | reverse complement strand
GCGTTGCTCTGCTGCTCCGGCGACGTGGATGCCGGCGCCCGGACATAGGAGAACGCATTATTGGCATCGGGATCCTGGCCCAGGGCCGGATCGTCAGCATTGGGAGCGCGCAAAATCGGCGCGCCGCTAAACCAGCGGCCCATCAGCTTCGCCGCGAGCAGCTCAGGCGTCAGGCCGGCCAGCGCCGGGTACTGCTGCGACAGCTCACTGGCAGCCGTCAGCAAAAACGCGCGGAAGGCAGAAACATCCTGGCGCAGCCTGCGCACCACCAGAAACGAGCCGTTTCTGGCCCAGGCTGGCCCAGCCTCGGCGCTGGGACCGGGACGGAACTTATCCAGTGGGTCTTGCCCGGGATACCCGAAAACAAACTCGCCGGGCCAGAGCACAGGTTGACCGGGCTTGCCCTGATTGGGATTAGCCGGATTTTGCCGTGGCGTCAAAAAATCGTCGGGTCGCTCGGAGAGCCGGCCACGAACACCAGGCTGCGAGATATGATCGCGGAAACCGAAGTGCTCGTAATCATGCAGCGGCGGAGCCAGCGCCGCGCCGGTTTCTTTAAACAGCAGGACGCAGCTATCGGCCACGGCTGCCTCGATCTGCGCTACCTCGCGGCCCAGACGATCGCAATCGTTGCCGCCCACAATCAAACACATGTCGGGGATCTGGCCGGGACCGCCAAGCAGCCAGTTGCTGGGATGGCTCTCGGCGTCGATCCTGGTGGAGTCGCCCAGCAAGACCGAGCGATCCGGCATGCCTTCCTTGAACGCCGGATCGGTAAACTGCTCAGCGGTATCGATCAGCTTGTGCAGGCCGCCGAATGAAAACGCAATGTTGAGCCAGATCGCAGAGCTTATGTCGATCTTGCCGCTCGACACCTGGCGCTGGAACGGCAGCAGATCGGCGGCGGTCGTGACACGGGACTGGATCTGACACAGCCATGCCCTGGCCCGACGGAGGTCGACGATCTCAAGAAAGACGAGAGTTTGATAGCGCGTGTGAAAGCCCGGCAGAATATTACCTTGAATCTCGGCGATCTCCAGAAGCGGCTCCTGGCCTGCGGCGACGTGCTGGTTCGCCGATGTGTCGCTGCCGAGCTGCTGCATCAGGTGAACGCTGTCCCATTTTTGACGGCTTTCTACGATTTTGCCGCCGCCAACCCGGAAGATGTCGGTGCGCCGGCCCGAGATGACTTTGCCGGTCGGGGGAATGCTCATGTACTCGCCCTGATGTGTCGCGCGCCAGGTGCTGCGGCATACCACGACATCGCCTTCCGTCATCATATCCTCGACAATGATGTGAAAATCGGGGAAGGCTGTAAGCACCTGGAAAGCGTGCGACGATTGGTTGTAGTGCGTCGCAACATCAGGATCGACCAGTGCGTCCAGGGCAGCAAAATTCTTCTGATTAAAGATCTCCTCCAAAAATTGCTGAACGATCGCTTTGTTTTCCTGTGTTGACATACGAATACCCAATCGAGTGCTAAGCAATGTTTCAGGCACGAGCGCGAATCAGAAATCAGGGCCGGACCTGGAGCCGGACAAGGAACTTGCCAGGAGTTCGCCGCGATCTGTCGCCGTACTCCTGGCGTAGTTCTCGACACCCATTCTCCCAGGGTAAGCTCGGGAGGTGACGAGCAAGCCCATCACGTCCCGGATGAGCGCCTAGACCTTATGAATATCCTCAACATCCTGATGGACATCACAGTAGATCGAGCCCGACATGGCCTGGTTCAAACAGCGCCGGTTATTGCTGTCAAGCAATGCCTGGCAGCGCACCGGTGCGGCGTCATAGGCTTCTGTTCGCCGCGCCAGCTCTTCCCGCGTCAGGAGCCCGGCCTGGTATGCGTCGATCAGCCGCTGCCGATCCTGATCGGCGTAGGAGCCGCCGCCCTGGAGCGCGCGAACCTTTTGCACATCCTCCGGCGCGGTGACGCGCTCGGTGAAAGGATTTTCAAAGGGATTGGTGCTGCGGTATTCTTTGAGCTTGCCGTTGACAATCCGCATTGTATGGATCAGCGGCACCGCGATCTGCTCGCCGGTCGGGGGCATGCCTCTGAACTCGCCTTTCTGGGTACCGCGCCCGGTTGAGCGCACCACGATCGTATCGGCATCGCTGGCGATGATCTCATCGATCGTTTCGCGCCAGTCGGGGAAGGCTTTGAAGATATTGCTGAAGATGCGGGTGATCGCCTGGGGCCGCACCGGCTCGCCGCCGAACCAGGTATGATCGACGTGCTTCTCGTCCATCATCTGCTGAAGCGCCGCGTAGTCGCCGCGATTCATGGCATCGTACCAGCGGTACACAAACGCCATGTTTTCCTCGCGCTGGCGCTGCTGACCCTTCCCACCGCCACCAGCGGCGGCTTCCCGCTCAAGAGAAGCGCTCGATCCGCCACCGCCACCGCCGCTGTAGCGCCGGGCCATGTCGGCGTACTCACCGCTGTACTGGCTGCCGATCACGCTACCTGAACTGCCGGCTTGCTGCTGGGTGCTGCCCGCGCCGCCGCCTGACTGTCCAGCGCCCTGACCATACTGAGGACCACTACTCTGCTCACCACCACCCGAGCCTGAGCCATATTGTGATTGGTTTCCCATGGATCTACCTCCTCGATGTTGTGTGGGCTTGATGTCCATCACCAAGCCGAGCAGCCAAGCCGAGCCAGCTGGGCGACGCGGCCCAGCGCAGGCTAAGCAGAAAGCGGGCAAACCGACTGGTTGCTGCCGTCTGCCCCCATCAGCATGTGGCTAGTCGACAGAGCTTGCCACATGCGAAAACGCATTCGGGGCGATCTGTTGGACGAGGCCCCACGGATCGTATGTCTGCCGGCTTTCGACGATCTTGCCCTGGGCAATGCGGAAGCTGTTCGTCATCTTGCCGGTCACGCCCTTGCCGGTGCCGGGAATGCCCATGAATTCGCCCTTGTGCGTGCCGCTGAAGGTCGAGAGCACCGTGACTTTGTCGTCCTCGGCGATCATATGCTCGATGTTGACTCGAAAATCAGGAAACGCGGTCAGTACGAGATACATCGTCAGCGAGGCTTTCAGCTGATCAACGCCGTTGGAATCGACCAGCTGCCCGGCCGAGGCCATATTTTTTTGATTCAGGACTTCTTCCACAAAACGGCGCACAACCGCTTTGTTTTCTTCAAGTAACATATGCGGTCTCCTGTCGGTCGCAGCACCTGCATGCGCATAGCTTGATCGGAACTCCAGGGTGATCTACACGATTGTTCCACACTACCCGGCGGATTCCGTACGGATCGCGCCGATCCCGCTAGACACGTCGGGTAGTGTGGGACCAGGAGTGACTTGATCACTCCTGCCCTGCCTCGGGATGCGTAGCGAGCCTCCTCGGCTCCCGTAGGATCTCTAGTCCTTGAGCTGTTGCACCAGGCTCGTCTGATCCCAATCCTGCCAGCTCTCCACGATCTTGCCGTTGGCAATGCGCAGAATATCGGTCCGCGTTCCTTCCACGCGCTTACCGGTGGCGGGAATGCCCATGAACTCGCCCTTGTGCGTGCCGCTGAAGGTCGAGAGCACCGTGACTTTGTCGTCCTCGGCGATCATATGCTCGATGTTGACCTGGAAATCAGGAAACGCCGTGAGGATAAAGAACGAGGACAGCGCCTGATTGCCATGATCGATCGCGTGATCGTCGATCAGCTCGTCGATGGCCGCGAGATTGCGCTGATTGAACACTTTCTCCATAAACTCGCGGGCGATCGCCTTGGGGCCAGGCTCGGCCACCTCGGTCTGATCGGCGACCGGCAGCGCGCCCATAACGCGCAGCATGCTCAGCTCGCCGCCGCAGCCCCAGTGCTCGGCCATCTTGTCGCCGGTAATGCGGAAGATGTCGATGCGGGTGCCGGTAACGCGCTTGCCGGTTGGAGCGACGCCCATGTACTCGCCGGTGTTGGTCGCGTTCCACGAGCCCAGGCACACAACCAGGTCACCCTCGGCGATCATCTCGTCGGCCGTGAAGTGGAAATCAGGCAGGCTGGCAAAGAATACCGGCAGGGACTGCTTCAAGCCGCTGATCGGCAGGTCGAGGCGCTGCTTGGGAAACGGCGTCCAGTCCAGATAGCTCAGCACCTTCAGATCTTCGACCGCATCCAGGTTCTTGTTGTTGAAGACTTCCTCGATCCAGCGGCGAACAACGTCTTTGTTGTGCTCTAGGGTTTTGCTGTACTCCAACGCTTGTACTGTCATTGCGGAGTCCTCCTTTTGAATGACTCAATACACCAGCGTATGTTTCACTATCGATAAAGCAACCTCCTTCCAAGGAGCGTGCTCTGCCCTACGGCTTAACTTCATACAGAATGTTGAACGGGTTTTGCACAGGTACTCGCTGGACGCCCCTAAAGCCTGCATCGGCGCACAGCTGCCGAACCTTTGGCTCCGGCAGGCCAAGTGTGCCCAGGCCATCACCGCCGTTTGCTAACGAGGTAGGCGTGCAGTACATCACGCTCGTGCCGTAGAGAATGGTGCCGATCGGCCCGGCGTTCTCTTCAAGGTTCTCCGAGCCGTTCATCTCCAGCAAGAGATAGGTGCCGCCGGGCGCCAGCGCTTGCCGGATCTCTTGCAGCACTCGCAGCGGATCGACGAGATCATGCACGACATCAAAGGTTGTGATCAGATCGTACTGGCCGCTGAGACCGGCGCTCGCATCCCGATTCTCGAAGCGCACCCGATCGGCGACGCCGGCAGCTTCGGCATTCCTGGTTGCTCGCTCGACGGCGGGCTGGAACATGTCGTAGCCGACGAAGCGCGAGTTGGGAAATGCCTTAGCCAGCGTAATCAGCGCGCGGCCACCGCCACAGCCGATGTCGGCGACCCGACCACCGCTAGCCAGCCTGGCCTGCACCTCGGGCAGCGCCGCGATCCATTGCTGCACAAGCAGGTTATCGAACCAGCCCGCGCTGATCCGCTCCATGCCCTCCCAGAGATTTTTGTCGTACACCTCCTGGGAAACGCCGCCGCCATCCCGAAAAGCACGCGCGACCTCGTCGATCGGGCCGAGCAATGCCGGCAATTGCTGGTAGGCGCCACCCATAAACATCGGCGCACCTTCGGCGGCCAGCACCAGCGCATGCTCGGGCGGCAGCGTAAACCGGCGGCTGAGCGGGTCGTACTCCAGATAACCGGCGCTCGCCAGCGTGCTCAGCCATTCGCGGCTATAGCGCTCGTCGATATTGGCACGCTCTGCCAGCTCGGCGCTGGTAGCCGGGCCATACGCGGCGAGAACCTTAAAAAGATTGAGTCGATCGCCCAGGCTACACATGAAGCTGGCAACTGCGCCGCTCATATGGCCCATGATCATGTTCATGAACGCGTCCATCTTCTGCATGTCAATGGGTGATTCGGCGGTCATTGTCACAGTCTGTTCTCCCTCTGGCTTGAGCCAGCACTTGCGCGGCGATGCGGCTACCGATTCCCACTCGCGATCACGCCGATACGTAGCTTGGACGAAGAGTCGCGCCCTGAACCAGGGCTGAGCGCCTGCGCCGATACCTGATCAGATACGGTGGTTTTGGGCGAATCATGCCGATCTCATAGTCGGGTTTGGGATGCGGATCGACCAGCTCCAATGTGTACCGCTGCAGCAGCAGGCTCAGCATCGTTTTGATCTCATTGATCCCGAAGCGAGAGCCCGGACATCGGTAAAAGCCGCCGCCAAACCCGATCAGGCTATACGCGTGCTTGCGATCTTCGGCGCGCTCCGGCGAGAAGCGCTCAGGATCGTAGGTATCGGGCTGCGAAAAAACTTCAGGCAGTCGATGCGCGACGGTCGGGCAGACCATGGTCAGCCAGCCTTTGGGAATGTGATAGCCCTCAAGCACATACGACTGGCTGTTGTAGCGCGCGTAATGGCTCATAACCGGGTACATCCGCTCAGTTTCTTTGAGCGCCCGATCCAGCCGTTCGAGCCGGCCTAGCGTTTCCGTGTTAAGATTGGCGGTGCTGCGGTCCAGCACGGCTTCCTGCTCCTCCAGCACGCCGGCGAGGTAGTCCTGATGCTGGAGCAGCTGAATCAGCGTCCAGCAATTCTGGGCGGCCGTGCTGATGTATCCCGTAAAAACCGTGAGCAGCGTCAGGCCAACGATCGCGTCGCTGGGCATCGGGCTCTGATCAAGATAGGTGGCCTCGGCGAGTGTTTGCAAAAAGTCGTTATGTTTGCCGGGGTTCGCCTGGCGCTCGGCGATCATCGGCTGGATCATTTCTGTCAACTTCAGCCGAGCGCGATCCCGGCGCCGGAAGCGCGGCAGCGGCAGATTTGGCGGCAGCACAAACTCCATACCGTTGGCTAAGTCGCGGTAGAGCGGGACGAACTCATCGATGCGCTGGCGCAGCTCCCAGCCCATCAGCGCATTGGCCGCGATCCGCATCCCCAGACCTTCAAAGGCCGTCCATAGCTCAAAGCTGCCTTCGTCGCCAAGGCTATCCAGCCAATCGGTGGTTTCTTCTACCATAATCTCGATGTAGCGCTGCATGCGCTTGCCCTGAAACGCCGACTGGAGGATCGCCAGCTGCTTTTTGCGAACTTCCGTCTCGGCGGCATTCAGCACCTCGCCAAACATCGGGATCACAAACTTATACATTTCTTGCATCGAAAGGATGCGATCGACTTCAGTGAAGAAGAAGCGATGATGCTCCGGCCCGATCAGCACAACCGCCCGCTGCGGCCCGAGCCGGATCGAGAAGATCGGGCCGTGCTGCTGGTAGGCTTGCCAGAACACCTTCACATGATCGCGACGATAGTCGAGCAAGCTGCCCAGCACAGGCAAGCCACGGACAGCGGGCGGCATAGCAAGCTTCAAAGGATCGCTCCTTCTTGCATCAATCACATTTCAAAAAGCGCTACCGTACTGGCGTTTGTCGCGGTCCGGTTTAGACAACTATGCCACGCCATGACTCTGCTAGCTTCTTTCAGATTGCGCATTTTGCCCTGATGCCGCGAACATTGCGCGGGCAGCAACAGGGCCTCAGGTTGATGCCTGAAGCCCTGTGTGTCCGAGCATGAAAGGAACGCTCGTGGCCGTGCGCGATACCAAGGAATCGGCAGTGATTATGCCCCGACCTGGCGCATCTGAAGCTCAAGCGGAGGTGCGGCGTCAGCCTGCATGCGCTCGGATAGCAAAATAGGCAGCGCGCTCAAAATCGGTGGATCGGTGAGCTGCAACGGGCGCAGGATCAGATCGGTCTCGCCCTCGACGCGGCCGCTGCGTATGACGATTGGCGCTTGATTGATGCCGACATAGATCTGATCATCATCCGGCAGCAGATACGTGAGCGGATCGTCGGATTGCGGGAACGCCGCCGCGAGCAACCAGTAGGAGCCGTCCGGCACCGGCGGCATATGAAATCGCCCCGGCTGCTTCAGGACTGTGCCGCTGACGGGCTTGCCCTGGGGAATCGGAGCTGGAAATAATCCTGCGAAGGTCAAGGCCGGCCTGGAGCTAAAGACCGTTATCTCACCCGAGAGCGTCGGGCCGGATGCGGCATCGAAGAGCGGATCAGTATTGTAGCTCTGCAACTCGTCAAGGATCTGCTCGGTGATCATAATTGCCGAGCGGTGGAGTCGGGCCGGGGACATGCCGATGAACTGCGTGAAATGCGTTGTAAAGGTTCCCAGGCTGCTGTAGCCAACCTCGAAGCAAACGTCTGTGGCGCTCATATCCGTTGTCAGCAGCAGACGCTTCGCCTCTTGGAGCCTGAGTGCCGCCAGATAGCGGCAGGGCGAGATGCCGCTGATACAGCTAAAGACCCGGCTAAAATGATATGGGCTGAGACACGCGACATCGGCCATATCTTGGAGGGTCAGAAGTTCTCCCAGGTGCTGACGCATGACCAGAATCACACGTTCGACGGCTCCGAGACGTGGCTGAGCGGCGCTGCTGCGCCAGCTGGAATGGGTTGTTAAACAATCCGAGGGGATGACATCCTGAGCCGTATGGCATAACGAGGCAAATTCCTGGCACAGTTGGTCTGCCTTAACAGGCATCACGACCTCCCTTTGGGTAATCTCGCTTATGCGAAAAGGCGGCAGCTTGATGGAGGCTGATTGATCGCCATTTCGCATACAGCATAGGCATTCTTCCCAGGTACCTTAAAGCAGGGGGAGTACAGCTGGGCCTTCTTGCCGACCTACTTGTGCATCTGACAACTCTGCTACTGGTATGTTGGGCGCAGCCGCGCGCAGTTGCACCGCATCTGGCGTCGCTCTTCGGGCGATGGATACAGGTGGTACACCATCGCGATGACCATCGGCACGAACACCACCGCGTTGTAAAACAGGTGCAGCTCGACTCTGGGGAAGACAAGCTGCAAGATGCTCGTCGGGACGGCAGCGCCCAGGAGATGCAACCCTGTCAACGCCTGGAGCAACAGCAGCGCGTGCTCGAAATGGTGCCATACCTGAATCACCAGCGCGATCGTCCACCAGGTTCGCGCCCGACCGGAAAAGCCCGGTCTAAGCATGATCAGACCTACCAGCATCGCGAGCGCATAGCCGTAATGCAGCCACTCCGAGTGGACAAGCCAGGGGAATGCCAGGCCCAGGACGCCGAGCGACTGGTGTCGCGGCCAGCCCAGGAACCAGATCTGATACGCCTGGATCAGATGTTCCAGCCAGTGCGCCAGCACGATCACCATGTATATCACCAATGCCTGCTTGTGCCAGGATTGGTTTAATAAGCTGAGAAATCGCCCGCCCGACGCGTTCGTTCCTGGAATAGCCTGGTACTCTGTGTGAGCCATAGGTTCCCTCCATGAGCTTACGATCCGCTGAACCTCGCCGGCTACGTATCAAGCTATGAGCCGGCCTGTGAGCAGCCGATGATCGTGCTAGTTGTAAGGCATCTGCGGAAACCAACCAATTCCAAAGAGACTCGGTACGCGCACTCCCCAATACGCAATAAAGAATGTTCCGCCGACCAGCATCGAAACCGCCGTGAGGATCATCACTCCATGTGGATGCTGACGAATCCAGCGCTGAAAGCGGCCACCAGTCCCGTACACCAGGAGCAGGATCAGCAGAACGACGACGGCAATATTGCCCAGCCCGTGCAGCGCCAGCACGAGCGCGCTTAATACAGGATTGCCTGTATCGACTGCGTACTCAAACGCTTTACGAAAGAGCGGAAACGGACGGCCAACCGTGAAGAAGCCAACCATCAGCCCGATCGCCAGCGGCTTCAACCAGGGATGATCGCTGCTGAAACGATGGAGCGGGCTTGCTACAAGCTGGAGGATGTGCAGGCCCCACACGACAAAGATCGCGCCGAGGATCACAAACACGACGGTTGACTGGGCAAGTCGCACCGGGTAGCCCTCTCCACTGCCGATGGCGAGCCGTGCCGGGGATAGGATCGGCAGGGAGTCCCGCAAAAACACCCCGATCGCGCCGTAGAGCATGGTCACACCCAGCACGCCCAGCACCATCCAGCCGAGCACCCGGACGATCGACTGGCGCTGCGTCTGCTTCTCGGCAACCAGCGGCGCCACACAGCTAAAGACGACGCAGTTACACGCGGTAAAGGTCGCGGCCAGCCCGGCGGCGAAGCCAAAAATGATCCCGAACAGTGGCCCGCCGATCGACACAGCTTTGGCGTCGACGCCCAGGGTTGTGTTGGCGATCGTGGCGCCAAGCATGCCATCGGCAACTTCAAAGCTCCACACAATCGCCAGCACCAGGCCCGCTGCCACGGATAGCAGCACGATGAACAGGGCTTCCCAGCGGCTATGCACGGAGGAGGCATCAGCCGCGACTGATCCATGCAGGCCAAACGAATCGGACGTGGAGGGAGAATACTCAAGCTTATTCATGGTTGAAACCCCTTGTCTCGCGTCAGCGAGCGACCGCCCATTCCACGGTGTCGGAGGTGTACAGCTGTAAGGCCGCACGCAGCGCCTCCGGCACGGGAGTCGGAGCCAGCCGCTGGTTATCGCGACGCATACAAGCTACCTGCTGCTCACCGCGTGCGACAAGCTCCTCACCACGCCAGTACTCGAACAGCATCGTGATCCGGTTCTGCACCAGCGCTCCCAGACGCATGCGAATCACAATCTCGTCGAATGCATACAGCTCCGACATGTACTCGCAAGATACGCGCATCGTCACCAGCGCCAGGCCCTGATGCAGCTCGGCAAGCACCGTCGGCGCATGATCACGCAGAAACATCTCGCGGCAGCGTCCTTGCCAGCGAATATGATTGGCGTAGTACACATTGCCGACCAGATTCGTTTCTTCAAAGCCGACCGTATGATGGTATTCATAAGCGCGCATGGCTATTTCCTACCAGCACTGCGAAGACTAGCCGATCCGTTGTGCTGCGAACTTGCGTAACAAACGTGACGATCGTGAGCGATCCCGACGCTAGCAGCACAGCGCCGCTGTCGGTTGAGGCCACGAACAGCAGGGGAGCGTCGACCATTGCCCCGGCTTTTTTCAAGCACTCGGCTGCGGCCCATGCCCGCGTGGCGGAGACAGCCTCATCCTCGCCGGTTTCGGCCGCGATCACCTGCGCCAGCGCCACACGATCGTGGCCAAGCAGGCCTTCCCATACCTCCAGGGGCCGCGCAGCAACCGGCTCCAGATCGCAGCCCAGCGGATTGGCGCCGGCGACTGCAAGCGTTATGTGGCTGCTATGCGCTGCCGACACAGCCCTGGCCCCGGTTGCGTCAACTTTGCCGTCTGGACGACGCCAGATCGGCGCGCTTTGTCGCAGCGCGCGCTGGATCGCCAGATCGCTGCGGTCGCGGCGACTCGCCGTCGGATCATGTTCCACGGCTACGCTAACCTGCGATCCAGGGATCAGATCGTGAATCTGCCGCTCAAGCCATGGGCCTAACAGCGGCTCGACCCAGGCGCCGCGAAACTCCGTGCCGCCGACAATCCGCAGCTTTAGCCCTTCCCATCGCTCCAGCAGCGTGCCATCGGGAGTGATCACCTCCATATCGTAGGTAAACGTGTCGCCTTCTCTGATGCGCTCGCGAGCATGGACCAGCACCGATCCAGATGCGGCTGCGGAGTGCAGGATCACGCGCTCAACTCCGACTGGAAGCAGCGTGGCGTTGGGGACGCACGCCTGAATCGCATGGATTGCGGCATCGCGTACGCCGGGATCGCCCAGCGCCAGGCTCGGCGGTAGATAGTAGCCGAACCAGGCAGCGTTCTTGTCGCCGTCGATCTCAGCAATACACTCGGTCGCGGCCAGATGCTGGTAGCTCACAATCCGCTGGAAGCGACCACGATGGAACAAGAGGCCGCTGTAGAGATCGCGCTGTGGATCGATGCCGAGCCTGGGCAGCGGTTCAAAACTCTGCGCAGCGATCGTCGTGGTAGTGGCCGGCTCGGATGGAAGCTCCGGCGCGCCAAAGCAGCAGGTAGCCCGGAAGTGATCGACCTGGAATGCGGTTTCTTCGCTGCGGATGGCGATTTCAATCCGGCCCGGCTCCTGCACCAGCGCCGCCACCCGAATCGTCAGCGCCGCCTGCTTCGGAACCACGATCGGTCGCTTGAACTGCACGTCCACGAAGTGCGGCAGCGTCTCAGTCTCCGCCAGCGCGCGGCTCACCTGGGCCATAGCTTCTAGACCCATCACCGCTGGAAAGATCAGCTGTCCCGCAAATTGATGATCGTCCAGGTAGGGGTCCGTCTTGGCTGATAGCTCGGCGTCGACGATAAGCTCAATGCCGGGATAATAGGCGCGTGGCTGCTCCAGAAAACGTAAAAACGGCAGCTCCGGCTTCTGCATCTGAAGCGTTAGCGGATCGCCAAAGCGGCCCGTCACGACCACCGCCGGCTGGGCCAGGCGCCGGCTTAGCAGCTGCCGCAGGAGCGCAATGCCCCGATCAGGTGAGATCGGCGTGATTCCGGCGCGCATCAAGGAGTCGACACCGCCGAGCCGCGCGCCCATCCCAACCTCTGACCAGATCGACCACTCGATAGCAAGGCAGCGACAGTGGGGATGATCCGTCTGCCACTGTTCGGTCAGCCGGGTCAGCCACTCATTCGCGAGCGCGTAGTCAGCCTCACCACGGAGCCCCATCCGCGCGATGATCGAGCCAAAGCTCAGCAGCAGGCGCAGCCGCCCAGGATCGATCGCGGCAAGCACGTTGCGCAGACCCGTGATCTTGGGCGCCAGCGTCTGCAACACCGTCGCCTCATCAAGCGAGTGCAGGAGCTGAGGAACGTTGCGAGCAGCACCATGCAGCAACGCGGTGACCGGCCCAAGCTCCGCATCCACCCGACGAATTACCGCAGCCACCGCATCCTTTTGGGTTATGTCGACTGAGTAATAGCGCAGCTGAATACCGGCGGCTTGCATCCGCTCAAGATTGGCGCTCAGCTCGGCATCTTCAGCCGGGCGCGAGCGACCCAGCAGTGCCAGACGCGCGCCGGTATCGCACGCCAGCGCCAGCGCACACTCGGCGGTGATCCCTTTGCCGCCGCCGGTCACCAGCAGGACATCCGCGCCGCCGAGTGGAGCATCGGCCGCCGGCAAGTCATCCGGCAACAAGCGCAGCACTGGCTCTCGCCGCCGGCCGTCGGTGTCGTAGTAGACCTCGGCGTACTCGACGACTGCCAGTGCCTCGGCGACAACCCAATCGGCAGCCTGCGGATGCTCAGGCGGCACATCGACCACGCAGACCCGCACATCGTTTGCTTCCTGGTACAGGGTGCGAGCGAATGACGCCGCGCCGCCGCCATGCTGCACCAGCACAAACCGGGCAGGCTGCTGTTGCAAGACGATCCTTGCGCCTTCCAACAACAGGCTCACAGCGCGCTCATCGGGCGCGGGAGGCAGGCACACGACTACGCCATGGCCGACACCGGCGCGGGCAAACGCCTGGCGCAGCCGATCGACGAAGCGGGACGTTGGCGGCGACAGAAACTGCCAGGTGCCGCTGCCGTCGGCTGGCCGGGATCGAAGAAGCGGTTGCTCTACCAGCTCAACGCCGAACGTACGCACCCAGGAGTCGATCCCGGCCGGTCTTGGCGGCGGAGCAGCTACCGGCTCGGCACTGCCGGTACGTACAAGCTCTTCCAATGCTCGCGCCACATCCGCGACGGTCGCGTCCGCGTACTCGGTGGGGTTAGCAGGACGCGGCAGCCCCAGCTGCTGGGCCGCCAAGACCACAATTTGACTGACGGCAATCGAGTTCAGATGGAGATCGCTGAGCAGGTGGCTGTCGTCCTGTACCGCATCAAACGGCAGCTCGGCGCATTCGGCTACAAGCTGATGGATCAGCCTGAGCGGAGTGCCGGCTGTCGAAGGCGCTCTGGAAGCATCGACTTCGGCAGCTACCGGCTCCCAGGCTCGTGTGGCAGGCAGCTGCCGGCGTGGCTCGCCCACAACCGCCTCGTATGCTGCATATTTGGCTACGCGTCCGTTACGATGTCCATTTGTATGAGCGACCACAGTCGCCTGAGGCACCGGCGCCAGCTCGCACGGATTCGTGAAAAATCGCGGTTGCCAGTCGATGCTAAAAGGCCGTGTAAAGCGGTCGGCGAACAGCTTTTGATGATTGATCGGCGCGCCCAGCGCAAAGGCCGCGCCAACAGCGCCTAAGATTCCCTGAAGCGATTCCCCTCCGCTATCGGTCGCAATCACAGCGGATAACCCTGGCTCCGCCGCTAATCTGCTCAATACCTGGCCTGGACCAACCTCGATCAAGAGCGCAGCCAGCTTCCCTGCTGTCGCTACCGCCTCGGTGAAGCGGACAGGCGAGGTGATCTGCCGGTAGAGCAGTGTGCGCAGATCAGCATCCTGAGACAGCGTCGCGCCTGTGACCGTCGAGATCACTGTGCGGCGCAGCGATTGAAACTCCTCGGTACGCAAGTACTCAGCCAGTGGCTGCGCCGCCGCCGCGATCAGTGGCGAGTGAAACGCATGCGAGACCGGCAAGCGAGTTGTCAGAAAGCCCTGGCCGGCTGCCCGGCTCATGACGGCAGTGACCACGCTCGCCTGGCCCGAGATAACGGTCTGGCGCGGAGAGTTCAAGCCTGCGATCACGACGCCATCACCAGGCAGCAGCTCGGCAACCTCATCGGAATTTGCCGCAATGCTCGCCATCGCGCCGTCGGGGCTACCCAGGTCGGCCATGATTCTGCCGCGCATCCCAGCGATCCGCAGCACGCCGGGCTGACTCAGCGCGCCGGCCCAGTGCAATGCCGTCAGCTCGCCAAGACTGTGGCCCACGGCGACAGTTGCCTGCACGCCCAGCTGCTCAAGCACGCCGAGCGCGGCCAGCGAGCCAGTGACGATCGCCGGCTGCGCGACTGCTGTGTGATCCATGACGCTAGCTTTGGGAAAATCTGCGCGCTCATACAGCGCCCGCACCTGTGCAAAGCGACGCGCGAGCGCGCCGCCGTCCAGCCGTGACGGCGATCCCTGGCCTGGAAACAAAAACCCGATCCGCAAATCCCTGGCGCCCGTCCCCAGAAAGACACCGGCGCCAACATCCAGCTGCGCGGATCGATCCTGCTCAAGCCACGTACGCAGCAGCTCCAGGCGACTCGCAAGCTCGGCGGGAGATGTCGCGACGATCGCGGCGCGCACTCGTCCAACGGCAAGGCTGCCCGCCAGATGCGCAGCAAGATCAGCCAGCTCGGCACGCGAAAGCTCGGCGGCGAAGCGCAAGAGCGGCGCGATCTGCTGCTGTAAGCCTGCGCTATCCTCCGCGCTCAGCAAAAATAGCTCGGCATCTTGCGCGGACGCAAGCAGCACTTCTTCTTGCGTCGTTAATGTGCTGCGCCGCATGGTCGTAGCAGCTTCCAGCACAATATGCGTGTTGATGCCGCCAAAACCCATCGCGCTCACGCCCGCACGCAGCGCCTGCTGATCGGGCCAGATCTCGCCTGTTTTTAGCACACGCAGCGCTGAGTCGGCATCGGCTACCAGCGCGTGCGGCGTCTCACATCCGGTGGTAGGCGGTACGATCTGAGCGTGGAGCGCCAGAGTCGCTTTGATCAGCCCCGCGATGCCCGCTGCTGCTTTTGTGTGACCAATATTGCCTTTGATCGATCCGATGGCGGCTGGTGGAGCGCCGGGCTGGGCCTCGCGGCGAGCGCGTGACAATGCCTGTAGCTCGGTCGCATCGCCGACGCTGGTGCCGGTGCCATGACCTTCAAAATAGGCAACCGTGTCGATGCCAAAACCGGCGCGTTTGTACGCCCGTTGAATGGCAAGCATCTGCCCG
>DASWTQ010000319.1:0-12538 GCA_036402055.1 Herpetosiphonaceae bacterium | reverse complement strand
ACCAAACTCTAGAGGGTTGACATTAACTCCATCCTTCCAAATATGGTAGTGCAAGTGAGGACCAGTTGCTTCTCCGCTAGCGCCCATGTAGCCAATTAAGTCTCCACGTTGCACAGTTTGGCCATCTTGCACAGCATATTCTTTAAGATGGGCATACCCTACTTTATAGTGTTCGTTTTTTATCCATAGATGATTGCCTGCAGGGATAGAGTTTGGCGCAAGCTCGATCACGCCACTCATTGTAGCATAAAGAGGTGCTCCCATTGAACCCTGTGGATCTACTTGCCCATCACCATTCCCATCAATTGCGATATCGATGCCTCCCCAAACGGCGGTTGGGCTATGAGTTTTCCCATCGTAGCCCTGAGTCATCACGGCGCTGCCGGTATCGGTTGGGTTGCCCCACGGCGTATCCTGTGGATGTCCGTCGGCAGCTAAGGTGCCGCCCGATTCCTGCTTGCTGAACAGGCCGCTCAGGCTCTGCTGCGCCGGGTTGATTGGACCCGCCGCGCTCTGTGCCGCAATGCTGCTGTCGCCGCTCCAGCCGCTGATCACGGCTCCCGAGCCGGAGCCGGTGCCGAAGAACAGCCAGATCGCCAGGAGCGCTACAACCAGTGCCATCCAGGGGGGAATTTTGTGTCCGCTGCCAAGATCAAAATTCATCGCCGCCTACTTTCCTTGCCAGCTTTGTACAAGGTTCTTAACCCCTTGTATATATGCGCCCTCGTCGTTGTTGTCGGCAGCCGGAGCATATTTCGGAATGATGTCGTCGACGGTTACGCGCTTCCACTCGCCCACGTATAGCTCGCTGATCAGCTTATACCAATCTTCGATGCCTTCGCTCCAGGAGTTGTAATCGCGGAAGCGCCCGTAGCAGCGCCAGCCATCGGTGCAGATAATATTGCCAATATTGTGCGTATAGGTGCCGTCGTCTTTAAGTCCGGCCCAAGCGGGATTCGTCCCCGCGCTCGATTCGTAGATGAAGAAAGCTAAGCAGATCGCGGGATCGATGTTGTATTTAACGCCGAGATCATAGATTTCCT
Source organism: Herpetosiphonaceae bacterium (assembly GCA_036402055.1). GTDB lineage: Bacteria > Chloroflexota > Chloroflexia > Chloroflexales > Kallotenuaceae > LB3-1. The sequence continues at coordinate 11,495 of DASWTQ010000319.1, read as the reverse complement.
GGCCGTGACCGCGTGCTGGAGAATTGTACTCCGCCAGCACGGCCTCGATCTGCTGCACCGAGACCGTCGGCCTGCCCACCACCATCAGCCCGTTGCGATTCCCGGTGATGGGGTTGAGCGACGCCGCCAGGGGCGCAGCCGCTTTGCCGATCTGATTAAAATCGCGCGCCAGGCCCGATGCATTGGTCATGACCTGCTGAGGAGCGCTCGGCATCAGGAAATAAATGACGATAATGGCTACAAGACAAACGCCGATCGACTGCTTTGTCATTAGCTTGCCTCGGTCAATTGTCGGCGTTCATCATCGGTTATCAGCCGAAACGTGTCACCAGTATTGATATAGATAATTTCTTCGTTCTTTACGGCAATCACAAGGTCGCCTTTCTGGTCACCATTGAGATCGTTGACCCGCAGCGTGACGGGAGTAAGGTCTTCGTTTGCGCCGAAGAGATACGGGCCTTGCAGTGTTTGCGCTTTGGCGCTGTCACCGCCCGGCAGCTCGATCACGATCACCCGGCGATTAAGATTCATAGCCACGAAATGCGATGGCTGTCCTGCCTGCTCGTTATGCCCCACGTATGCGCTCAGCTGCATCGTGCGTGGACGCCCGTAGCGCAGATCGTCGAACCAGGTCTGGCCGCGAACAACTAACAGTTGCAGAACAATGAACCCGAGTACAATAAGTATGCCCCACTGAATGTATTGACGATTAACCTCTACCTGTGGCAACCGAACCGGTGCAGCAGCAGGCATAGGCTTGCGTGTCGGCTGCTTATGCAGGTCTCGACCTGTTACCGCCATCGCCGTCCTCCTCTACCCTGATGTTTGAAACTCGATCGTGCGTACTCCGAGCCCAGAAGGATCTTCCGCATGACGCGGCATATTCTTATGCTCGATAGAAGTAGAACAATTATAATAGAACGCGTGTTCTACGTCAAGCGCGATCTGACCGGCGGTAACGCTGAATTCTCTCTTCTCGACATATGTCAAACAGCATTGTAGCTGATTAGGATGCCGAAATCAAGGTGAGGCCGGTCCTGACTGTTGAATGCGCAAGATGGCGTATGCAGGGTAGCGCTGCCGGTTCTTGCCTGTTGCTCCCTGCGGCAAAAAGAACGAGCAGGGAAATTTCCCTGCTCGCTTGCCGTCGATTCTGCTCGGTTGTGCTGCCGGATCAGCGCGCGACTGCCGGCAGAAGGAGCCGTGGATAGTTGCTCTCGCCGATCATCTCCGTAGACTGTGCGCTGCTCGGGAACGAGGACCAGTTCAAGCCGTCGCTGGCTCGGACGCGGAACTCGTAGCTGTGGCCGCTCATGCCGAAGAAGAGCAGCTGGCGCTCTCGGATTCGATACAGCCGGTTGACATTGGCCGTGGTATCGCGCACCTGCACCTCGAACTCGGTCAGATCCGAGGCCGTGCTGCTCAGATACACCTCGACAATGCCGTTGCCCTGACTGTGTGTGGCCAGTGTGCTGCTGGGCGGCGTCGCATCGACGGTGAGGCTGACCGAGCGCTGAAAGCCCAGGTTGCCGTTGTTGTCCTCGGCCTGATACGTGACTGTGTGTGCGCCGTCGCCCAGGCTGATCGGAGCACGGCCCGAGGCGCTCTGCTGCTCGCTGCCGCCGTCGATCCAGTAGCGCAGCGTTCGCACTCCCACCCCGCCGAGATCGTCGGCTGCCAGCACGAGCTGTTGACCACCGCCAAAGCGCGTGCCGTCGTAGACCGCCCCGCTGGGCGCCGGAACCGTGATGAATCCGGCAGCGCCTGGCGGCATCCAGCTGTAGCCCGCGTACGCCTCGCCGGTGTTCTCGAAGAACTTCACCGCCAGCGTGTGCAGCCCGGCCGAGAGGTAGATCGAGCCTTCTTTGGAAGACGTAGGATGGAGCCCTTCGTTACGAACGATCTCCTGCCCATTGACCCATAGCCAGGCGCCATCGTCGCTGGTGATCTTGAAGCGGTAGGTTCCCGCCGCCGGAGCATAGAACGGTCGCACCTGTCGTACCACGAAGCGCTCGGATTGATTCATGGGGCCGCCGCTCATCCAGTTCAGATCGCTGCCGTCCCAGGTGAGCGCGCCCAGGAAGGTTCCCTCGACGACTGACATGGCGTTTGTCGTGCGCGCCAGCAAGCTATCCGGCGTCGGAACAAGCTGATACACGCTGGCTTGCGACTTGTACGTGGCATCAATGCGCAGCGGCTCAGGCGCGCGCCGCTCGGGTGTGACCGTCACCGAGGCCGTGATGCGATCGCCGCCATTGCCGTCCGCGCCGTAAAACTTGACGAACTCGTTGACCAGGTTGGCCTTGAAGGTGTACGTTCCCGGCGTGCGGAAGCGCACATAGCCGATCATTGTGCGCGTCTCGCCGGGACGCAGCGCCCAGCCAACGCCCCAGCGCCAGGGATAGCCGCCGTCGCCGGAGCTGCAATCGGTCGGCACGGTGGCCGAGCCGCCGGCAAAGCCGAGCGTGATCCTGAGCCGCTCCGCCTCCTTGGGGTACGTCGGGTACGAGCTGCCGCCCGCGAAGCACTCGGCCTCATCGTAGACCCAGCCGCCGGCAACCTCGTTGCTGGCTCCTGCTTCCGGCGCCTGCGTTAGGAGATCGACGGTGCCGGTATTCTTGATCGTGAACTCGATCGGCACGACCTCGCCGACGCCGACCGTGGTTGCCTTAACCGTCGCCGAGAGCAGCGCGGCCGATGCTTGCGCCGGTGGCGGTGCCTGATAAACCCACTGTACCGCGTCAAAGAAAACAACTTTCTTGGCGCTGAACGGTTCGCTGGTCAGATCGGTGAGCTTGACACTGCCGGCCGTGCCCGCGTTGAACTGGAAAGTGCCCAGCTCGACCCACTCTTGAGCCGTGTTCTGATCCACGATGCGAGTTTCGGTGCCGCTGGCGTGGCGGATCTCGTAGCGCGCGTTGGTCGTCGCATACGGCGGTGAGGCGATCGCGCAGCCCTGGGGAATATGCACCAGCACTTTGTACTGTCCGGTCTGCGGCAGATTCGGCTTCCAGACGCCCCAGTTTTCGCTGGGAATGCCCTCGCTGCCGTTGGTGGCGTAGGTCCAGTAGGTATGGCCGCCGTAGCCGCAGGATCGATCTTTCCATGCGCCGCCCGAGGTGAACGAGCTTTCCATCTCGTCGATCGTGGCGTCGCCGTTGTCGCCGCCGCCGCCATTCAGCCGCTGATGCACGCGCTGGCGGATCGAGGGTAGCAGGTTGATGACTTGATCGCCCGGACAGGTCGTGTGGCCCGGCGTTACCTGGCGATGCCCGGCGATGTTGAGCACCACCGAGCCGCTGTTGAAGGGCGCGCAGTAATCCGAGCGCGAGCAGCCGTAATACCAGCTGCTGCCCATCGGATCGATGTTGCGCTGGCTGGCCTTCCACGAGAGAATATCGACCAGGCTGTTCTGCGCGGCGGTCGTCGGCGCGACGCTGCTGTAGGTGCCGATCAACGACACGCCCATCGAGCCGTAGTTGGCGGTATCGTGGAAGCCGACGGCATCACGAGTGGTATCGGTCGAGCCGGCCCGGCCAGCGTAGATCACGCCGTTGGGATCGATCAGCCAGTTGTAGCCGATGTCGCCCCAGCCGCGACTGTAGGTATGAAACGACCAGATCGCTCGGACGCGCGCGGCCCAGTTGGGCTCGTTCGAACCGAGGTTGTTGGAGTCGGCGGTGTGATGAACCACCAGATGGTTCGCGGTGTAGTAGGCGGGCGGCGCGTTGGGAGCAGCCTCGCCCTGCGGATTGCCCCAGCCCGTGCGCGAAATGTACGCCGGACGTGCTACGCCCATCGGCGAGACCACGCCATCGCTCTGGGGCTGCGGCACCGCCATGTTGACCAGCCGCGAGTCGACGGTATGCACCTGAACGTTGCTAAAGCCTGGCATCGATCCATCGGTGCCGGGCGTGCTCGTGATGCGCAGCTGGTAGAACTCAGCCAGACCGGTGTAGACGACACCGCTCCAGTGCAGTCCTTCAGGATCTTCAGGATCGACCAGATCGTGGTCCTCGTGGGCCTCGCCCCAGTCGGTCCAGGTAGTACCGTCGCTGCTGGCGCGAATCTCGATCTCCAACGTGGACGAAGTCGGCTCGGTCGATTGCCAGCGCAGCATGATATAGTTGAACTGAGCGTCAGCCGCCAGCCGATCTGTCTCGACGATCTGACTGTTCCCAGCTGCTCCCTGATCTGCTACGCGCTTAAAGGCATCCGGCGCGATATTGGACACATGAGGTTTAAGGTCGCTCGTCGTTGTCTGAGCATGAGCAACGTTGAGCAGAATCAGCGCGCAGCCTAAAAAAGCGAGCGCGCTGATCGACCGGAGGGCATGACGAATCATAGCGTACTCCACTCTTAAGCAGCCGATCTGCAAAAGCCAGTTCGGGGGATGTTAGCGAAGATGTAAGGTTAGGTTATTAGCGAGTTGGCGCGCAGGCTGCTCGGCCCGCGAGCCAGGGCTGGAACTGAAGGTTAACACCGATTGCTACACCACGGCCCTCAGGGTTGCGTCCGGCATCGCGCGGCCCTGATGGATCGCTCCACCAGTTGTTGCTCACGTTGAAGGCCAACGTTCCGGTCGCGCCGTAGGTCGTCTGACGCTCGAAGGCGTTGTTATCGATGACGAGATTGAATCCGGCGGTGTCGGCGCGTCGTGCCGCGAGTTGCAGACCGACCGTGCCGCCGTCAAAGCTGTTACAGCGAATCGTGCCGCTGAGCGGCTCGGCGGTGTTGATGATCATGCCCACGCCCGCGCCGCCGATTAAAAGATTACCTTCGACCGCGAACGGAGCTGCCGGCTGCTCGGCTGAGATCAGAACCTGCGCACCACCGGCGGGCGTGCCGTTGCCGCCGACGATGTTATTGGTAATAGTGACTGCACCACGCTCAGGCAGACGCACGTTGATCGCCGGGCCTGCGATGGCGTTGCCGCTGATCTGCGTGTTGCGCAGGTCCAATGAGCTGCCGATCGAGACGATGCCGCCGCCGTTATCGCTCAGCGAGCTGTTGCGCACGACGAGCGTACCGCCGGTGCTGCTCACGGACGTGCCGGACTGTCCCGCCTGGCGGATCTGCACCTGATCCAGAATGATCGTGCTGCCCTGCGTCCCCGCGATGCCTTCCCAGCGGCCTTCGGTCGCCACAAAGCGGCTGCCCTGTGCGCGCAGTGTGCCGCCGATCGTGAACTGCACGCCGGGAGCAACGCGGACTTCCACACCCGGATCGATCGTCAGCGATGAGCCGGCGACAAGCGCGTAATCTTTGTCGAGAGTCTTCGGGCTATCAGCTACGGTCCAGCGCAGATTGCCGCTCAAAACCTCTGACGGACGTGAAGTTGGCGTTGGTGGCGGCAAGGTGGGCTCTGGTGTCGGCGGAATATCACTGGTCGGCGTGGGCTCTGGTGTTGGTTGTGCTGCCGGGTCCTGAGTTCCCGTGCTGCTCGTAGGCTGGAGTGGCACCGCGACTGTCGGCTCGGGATCGTTTTGGACCGGCGGCTGCTGTGGCTGCTGCGGCTGCTGCGGCTGTGGCGTCGGGTAGCCGTTTGTCGGCGGCACAGGCGCAGTCGTCGGCGCGATCAAAGCCGGAGTCGGCACGCTGATCGGGTTGCCGCCTGCCGGTGGATTCGTCGTATCAGGGACGCTGGGAACGCCGCCGGGTGCCTGGCCGATCGGTTCCGGCCCGGTGCCGGGATTAGGATAGCCGGAGCCTGGACCAAGCGGAATCACTGTGCTGCCGAACGTGGCTGTTGCTGTGGTATCTACCCCTGGCGGCGGGCTGACTCCCGGCGTAACAGAATTAGGATTTGTCGAGCTTGGGTTGCTTGCACCTGGATAGCCGGTTGCAGTGATGTTAGGCTGGGTAGTGCTACCCGGAGGAATCACGCCGACCTGTGATGGTTGATTACGAGGAGGCGTGGGCGCAAGCGCTTTAAGCAACAACGATCCGGCCAGAATGATCAGCGCGATCAGCGGTATCAGGAACTCCCAGCGCATACCATATTTGCGCGTTCCTTTGACCTGCTGACCGAGCGAGTACATTCGGTTAAGCTGCGGCATCATCGAACCAAACGGATTAATTCGATGCAGAAACGTTATTATCTGGCCGACGATCGAGCGAGTCGGATCAAATCCATTCATAGTCGCAGATCCTACCATGCATCCATAACGTCCGCAACGTTACATACATGACAAAAGTATGAAAAACGCTAGTCCTATCGATGTTGACGAACAATTACTCGAATCAAGTTTTAGTTTGATTGATTGTAATCACTTTCGTTAGACACTCAGCAATGGCCTATGCTAGAATGGCGGCCTCTACGTGAGGTTCGACCACCAGCTACAAGGAGGTAGCATGAAGATCGAGCGCAACATAGGCTTTGAGCTGGTTCGCGCGACCGAAGCCGCAGCGTTGCGGTCCGGCCGCTGGATGGGCCGTGGCGATAAGAACGAGTCGGATCAGGCGGCGGTGGATGCCATGCGCTACGCCCTGAACAACGTCGATATGGACGGCATTGTCGTGATCGGCGAGGGCGAGAAGGATGAGGCGCCGATGCTGTACATCGGCGAGGTCCTGGGCAACGGTCACCCACCCTCGGTGGATATTGCGGTCGATCCTGTCGAAGGAACTACGCTGCTGGCCGAAGGCATGCCCGGCGCGATCGCGGTGGTTGCGATCGCTGAGCGTGGCTCACTCTTTGCTACGCCGGGCATCATGTACATGGAAAAGATCGCGGTGGGCGAAGATGCCGCAGGCGCGATCGACATCACGGCATCGGTCGAGCAGAATATTCGCAATGTGGCGAAGGCGCTCAAAAAAGATGTCGACGATGTGACTGTCGTTATTCTTGACCGGCCGCGACACAAGCAGATGATCCAGGAGATTCGCGAGACCGGGGCGCGGATCAAAATGATCCTGCATGGCGATGTAGCCGCCGGTGTGATGACAACTATGGATAACGCTCCTGCCGATATTCTGATGGGCATCGGCGGCGCGCCCGAGGCGGTTGTGACAGCCTGCGCGCTCAAGTGCATCGGCGGCGAGATCCAGTGCCGGCTGTGGCCGCGCAACGATCAGGAGCGCGAAATCGTCGAGCGGGAGCGGATCGATATTGCGCGTGTCTACACAACCAGCGATCTGTGCCAGGGCGAGGATGTGCATTTTGCTGCAACCGGCATAACAACCGGCGAGCTACTGAGAGGAGTACAATACTTTGGCTGGGGCGCGACAACGCATTCAATGGTTATGCGCTCTCGTAGCGGCACGTCGCGATTGATCGAAGCAAGCCATCGCTGGGACAAGCTGATGCGGATCTCGCAGCTGCCGTTCGATCAGCGCAACGGTTAAGCGGCAGAATGGCAAATAATGCAGACTGGGACTTGCATTCTGCATGAAACCTGCTATACTATGTCCGAGGCTGGTGTGAACAGCCTCGGTACCCTCTCAGGCTGCGTTAACGCTGTGCCGAATGTTGACGAGTGCTGCGTGGCTCCCCCGGTGAGTTTCTACCTGTGTTGTTATAGATCTTGGTGTATTGCCCTAAGCCTCAGCCCAACGGTCTAACCTGGTTTAGCTGCCTGATATGGCATCGATCGTCGCGCAAGCAGCACCTAAAGTATCGAGTCTCATGCTGATTCGTCCCCCCTCACGCTTTGTGAATTGGACACGAACTGTACCCTGGTTTCAGATGTGACCTATAGATAGGGCCTAGGTGCTACCGCAGGTGTCCTGCGTGTGTTTTGTTTTATCCCTTAAACTGGTGCTTCTGGAGGACCTTCTGTGAATATCGCTGAACTTGAAATGAAACCGTTGAGCGACTTGCACGAGCTGGCGCGGGAGCTGGAAATTCCTAGCTTTGCACGGTTACGCAAGCAAGATCTCATTATGAAGCTGATGCACGCTCAGACTGAGCAGGTCGGCAACAGCTTTAGCTCAGGGATTCTGGATATTGTGTCGGATGGCTTCGGCTTTTTGCGCAGCGACCGCATGCTGCCGGGGCCGGATGATGTGTATGTGTCGCAGTCGCAGATTCGCCGCTTTGGCCTGCGCACCGGCGACCGCGTGACGGGCCAGGTCCGTCCGCCGAAAGAAAACGAGCGCTACTATAGCCTGCTGCGTGTCGAGCTGATCAATGGGATCGATCCCGAGATTGCGCGCAATCGCCCGCACTTCGATCAGCTGACGCCGATCTTCCCGAACCAGCAGCTCAAGCTGGCGACCGAGCCGCAGATCCTGGCCACGCGCCTGGTGGATCTGGTCGCGCCGATCGGGCGTGGGCAGCGCGGTTTGATCGTGTCGCCGCCTAAAGCCGGCAAGACGATGCTGCTCAAGGCGATCGCCAACGGCATTACGACCAACCACGCGGATGTGCATCTGATGGTGCTGCTGGTTGGTGAGCGGCCCGAGGAAGTGACCGATATGCGGCGCTCGGTCAAGGGCGAGGTGATCTCATCGACTTTCGACGAGTCGGTCGAAGATCAGACCAAGGTGACCGAGATGACCCTTGAGCGAGCCAAGCGCCTGGTCGAGAGCGGCCAGGATGTGGTGATCTTGATGGACTCGATCACCCGTGTGGCGCGAGCCTACAACCTCGACATGCCGCCGTCTGGCCGTACACTGTCGGGCGGTATCGATCCTGTGGCGCTGTATCCGCCCAAGCGCTTTTTTGGCGCGGCGCGTAACATCGAGCACGGCGGCTCGCTGACGATCATCGCGACCTGTCTTGTCGACACCGGCAGCCGCATGGACGACGTGATCTACGAAGAGTTCAAGGGAACCGGTAACTCCGAGCTGGTGCTTGAGCGCCGCCTGGCTGAAAAGCGCATCTATCCCGCGATCGATATTACGCGCTCCAGCACGCGCCGCGAGGAGCTGCTGCTCGGCCCGGATATGATGCGTCAGGTCTGGACGATGCGCCGCATGGTGAGTATGCTCAACGACAACGAAGGCACCGAACTGGTGCTGACCCGGCTCGCCAAGACGCGCACGAACGACGAGTTCTTGACGACGCTCGGCCGCAACATGTAAACCGTATCGGTTTGGCACGACGAGAGACCAGCATGGCTTGGTCTCTCGTTTTAATTTCCGCAATTTCGGCCGCTGGATGTGCAGCTTCTCGCATGAATTTCCGCAATTTCGGCGGCTGGAGCAGGCGAGTTAAAGACGACGAGGGACGAGCGTACGCTTCGTCCCTCGTGTTAATTTCCGTAATTTTTCAGCTACTCGACCTCAACCTCATCGCCGACCAGCGCCTCGATCGCCTGCGAGAGCGCGCGCAGCTGCTTGAGCAAAAGTCGTAGCTTGAAAGACGCGCCCTCATCTTTTTGTACCCACTTTTGCAGATCACCCTCGTGATAGGCACGCGCCAGCCGATCGGTCTCGTCGACCATTTGATCGAGCGAGCGAATACGAAAGACACGGGCTTTGTTCTTGGAGGGATTCTGATCTTCTGCGGCGAAGGCTGCAAACGCGCCGCTCTGCTCCTCGTCGGCAGCCTCGGGCTCGTCGTCCCAAAAATCGTCGTCGCCGCTCTCGGCGGTGGCTGTGCCGCCTTTGGGCAGCGGACCACCGGCGCTAACGCTTGGCGTGGAGGCTTCGGTGCGCAGATCCAGGTTGTTCGACAGCGCCTGCATGGCTGCGTCGACCGTGAGATTCGGGTTGGCCGCGAAGTAGTTGGCCAGGCTGCTGACCTCGCCCGCCGACAAACCTTCGTCGACGATCATCTGGGCCAGCTCGATCTGGGTTTTGGTGTTGGCGATGCGGCGCAGGTGCTGCGCCTGGGTCACGGTTAGCTCGCCATCACGCAGAAACTGCTGAATCTCGGACGGCAGATCGAGCAGGCCCAGGTAGCGCCGAATCGTGCGCGGCGCGAGACCGACCGCCAGGCCGATCTGCTCGTCAAGCACGCCCTCGTTGAGGGTGCCGCCCTCGCTGAACCGGTCGCGCAGCCGCTTGAACGAGCGAGCCTTTTCGAGGTCGTTGAGGTCCTGGCGCTGGACATTCTCGATCAGCTGCTGGACGAGCAGGTCGGAGTCGTTGGGATCGAGGACGATGCAGGGAACGCGCTCCAGCCCCAGTTGCGTCGCGGCGCGCTGGCGGCGTCCGCCGTAGACCACACGATAGCGCTCGTGGCCCAGCGCGACCACGCCCAGCGGCTGAAGCAGGCCATGCTCGCGGATCGTCTCGGCGAGGCTGGCAATATCGCCGGCGTCTTCGCGAATGCCCTCGGGATCAAGCTCTAGCTGCTGCGGATCAAGATATAACAGTTGCATGAGATACCCTTTGCAAAGAAACACAGTCTGATAGCCGGAGTATAGCATATCTCGCACGGACGTTCGATAAACGGAGAACCAAGAACCAAGAACCAAGAACCAAGAACCGGGGACGGAGAACAAAGAACAAAGAAGAAAGAACAAAGTACCAGGTACCGCTTATTCCCCCTCGCCTGCGGCGGGAGAGGGGGGAGTCGAGCAGGGCGAGACGGGGGTGAGGGCCTGGCACACAGGTTGCAACGATGATGGAGTAGATGTAGCTGCGGCCATGTGTGCAGCGCGAGCCAGTAACGAAGCGAGGATGTATGCATACCGACAAGAACAACGACGAGCAGATCGATCGGATCAAGCAGGACAGCGAGGCGGAGGGCTTTACGACCAACATCGGCTTCCAGAATCCCAACTCGCCGCTCGATCTGGCAGGTCTCGATCCGCTGCCCGAAAGCGGCGGCATCGGCGCGCTCGATCCGGTCGCCGGCGAAGATATTGCGGGCGAGGATCAGGCGCATGATCGCGAGATTGCCAGCGGGGACGTGCAGCGCTCGGGGCGATCGCGGCAGATCACCCCGAAGTCTGAGGATCAGGACGAGAGCACAAGCGGTGGTGGCTCGACGTCCTGGTAGGGGCGGCGGTTTTGGCGGCGCGGCTAGCTGTTGGGCGCAGCAACGGCGATAATGCTGCCGCCGGCGTCGACATACACGATCTGGCCGGTTACGCCGCTGCTGAGATCGGAGCAGAGCCAGACGGCGCTATTGCCGACATCATCGATCGTCACTTTACGGCGCAGCGGGGTAATCTCCTCCTGCGCCTTGATCATGTCGCGGATACCTGAGATTGCGCTGGCAGCCAGCGTGCGGATCGGGCCGGCGCTGATGGCGTTGACGCGAATACCGCGCGGGCCGAGATCGGCGGCGAGATAGCGTACGGATGCTTCCAGCGCGGCTTTGGCCACGCCCTGAACGTTGTAGTTGGGCACAACCTGCTGCGAGCCGTGGTAGGTCATGGTCAGCACCGAGGCGTTGGCGCTGAAGATCGGATCGGCGGCTTTGATCAGCGCTGTCAGCGAGTAGGCGCTGATGTCGAGTGCCAGCCGGAAGCCTTCGCGGCTGGTATTGAGATACGATCCGCGCAGCTCGTCGGTTTTGGCGAAGGCGGCCGAGTGGACCAGAATATCGAGCTGGCCGAATCGTTCGCGAACCTGCTCCATCGCCGCAGCGATCTCGT
>DASWTQ010000318.1:0-9227 GCA_036402055.1 Herpetosiphonaceae bacterium | reverse complement strand
CCGATCTGCCGCCGTGCTCGCCAACCTGGTGGTCTACTACATCGGCAGCGCAATCGTCGGCTACAATCCAGACTTCGTCGTGCTCTCGACCAATGGCGGAACCATCATCTTCACGCTGGTCCCGGCGATCGTCGCGGTGCTGCTCTACGCGATCCTGCTGCGCTTCACGCGCCAGCCCGAGCGCATCTTCACGATCATCTCGGTCATCGTCTTTATCGTCACGCTGATCCCGGATTTCACCTACATTCCCACGGTTCCGTGCTCATCGAACCCGCAGACGGCGGTTCTGGTGATTATGCATGTCGTCGCGGCGGTAGTGATCACCTGGATGCTGACGAAGCTGAGCCGGCCACAAGCACAATAATTGATCGTCTGACAATATATTCCAGCCACTTCGATCCAAGGCTCGCCTGATTTCCAGGCGGGCCTTATGGTTTTCCGAGCCACAGCGCCGCTGGTGCGTCAGGACGGCGCGTTTTCGTGCGCCCCGGAGACGATCCCGAACCACCGCCGCCATCACCGGCGCCGCTTCCTGCTATAATCGTTGCAGACGGTGCAGGAGAAAGGAAGATGTCATGTCGGTAGCTGCGCAATTTCCGGCTGAGACTAATACCGAAGGTTCGTTTGTTCGCCAGCCATACACAATCCGCGACCGCATCACCGCCGACGGCTCCTCAGGCTTTCCCGCCGAGGCCGGGCGCTACCATCTGTATGTCTCGCTGGCCTGTCCATGGGCGCATCGCGCGGTGATCGTGCGCAAGCTGCTCGGGCTGGAGTCGGTAATCTCGCTCTCGGTTGTCGATCCGATCCGTGATGAGCGCGGCTGGGCGTTTCGTGACGGGCCAGGCTACAGCCACGATCCGGTCAACGGCTTTCAGTTCTTATCCGAGGCGTACAAGCGCACCGATCCCGACTACACCGGACGCTACACCGTGCCGTGTCTCTGGGATCGCGTCACCGGGCGGCTGGTCACCAACAACTATCCCGACATCACGATCGACTTCGAGACGCAGTTCAAGGCTTTTCAGCGGCCCGACGCGCCGGATCTCTACCCCGAGGCACTGCGGGCCGAGATCGACGAGGTCAACGCGCTGGTGTATGAGGACGTGAACAACGGCGTGTACAAGGCCGGCTTCGCGGCCACGCAGGAGGCGTACGCCCAGGCCGTGACGGCGCTGTTCAAACGCCTGGATTGGATCGAGGAGCGGCTGGCGCATCAGCGCTTTCTCGTCGGCAACCGGCTGACCGAGGCCGATATTCGGCTGTTCACCACGTTGGCGCGCTTCGACAGCGTGTATGTCGGGCATTTCAAATGCAACCTGCGGCGGCTGGTCGATTATCCCAACCTGTGGTCCTATGCCCGCGACCTGTATCAGCGGCCCGGCTTCGGCGAGACCGTCAACATCGATCATATCAAGCGCCACTACTACATGACCCACGACACAATCAATCCTACGCGCATCGTGCCGCTGGGCCCAATCATCGATTGGAGCACGCCCCACGACCGGGCGCGCTTCGGCGACTAAACCAAGTGTTTTCAAGCTTAGAAGGAGCAACCATGTCGCAGGCAGAAGCCTATCTCCAAGCTCAGCAAGCGCGCTTCCGCGACGAGCTGCTTGAGTTTCTCAGCATTCCCAGCGTCTCGTCGCTGCCGGAGCACGCCGTCGATGTCGCCGAGGCCGCCAGCTGGGTAGCAGCCCGATTGCGCGCCGCAGGCGTCGAAAACGTGCAGATCCTGCCCACCGGCGGCCATCCGGTCGTCTATGGCGATTGGCTTCATGCCGCAGGCAAGCCGACGATCCTGATCTACGGCCACTTCGATACGCAGCCGGTCGATCCGATCGAGCTGTGGGACTCGCCGCCGTTCACGCCGGTGATCCGTGATGAGCGGGTATACGCGCGAGGCGCAACCGACGACAAGGGCAACATGTTCACGCCGATCCTGGCTGTCGAGGCGCTGCTCAAGAGCGAAGGCGCGCTGCCGGTCAACATCAAGTTTTTATTCGAGGGCCAGGAAGAGATCGGCAGCCCGCAGATCCCGGCGTTTGTCGCCGCGCACCGCGAGCTGCTGTCGTGCGATCTGGCGGTCAGCTCTGACGGCGGGCAGTGGAGCGAGACCGAGCCGCTGCTGCTGGTGGGCCTGCGCGGCGGCTGTGGTCTCCAGATCGACGTGCTGGGCGCCAAGCGAGATCTGCACTCCGGCGAGTTCGGCGGCGCGATCCAGAATCCGATCCATGCGCTGGTGCAGATCCTGGACTCGCTGCACAGCCCCGACGGCAAGATCCTGGTCGAGGGCTTCTACGACGATGTGATCGAGCTGACCGAGGAAGATCGGGCCAGTCTAGCCGCCGTGCCGTTCGACCCGGAAGAATATCTCGATACGCTGGGCCTGGACGACCTCCACGGCGAGCCCGGATTCACCACCTACGAGCGCACGTGGGCCCGCCCGACGCTGGAGATCAACGGCATTTACGGCGGCTTCCAGGGCGACGGGATCAAAACTGTGCTGCCGAACGCGGCTCATGCCAAAATCACGTGCCGCCTGGCTCCGAACCAGGACCCGGTCAAGATCGTCGAGCTGGTGATCGCACATGTGCAGAAGCACGCGCCCTCTGGTGTGCGAGTCGAGGCCCGTCCGCTGCCTTTCCGCGCGCAGCCATACCTGATGCCCGTGGATCATCCCGGCAACCAGGCGGTGCGGGCGGTGCTCAGCGAGCTGTACGGACGCGAGCCGTATGTCGTGCGCACGGGCGGCAGCGTGCCGATCATCATGATCTTTCTTCAGGAGCTGGGCGTACACACAGCCACGTTTGGCTTCGGCCTCTCCGACGAGCAGATCCACGCGCCCAACGAGTTCTTCCGGCTGGCGAGCTTCGAGAAGGGCCAGCACGGCTATGTCAAGCTGCTGCATCGCCTGGCCGAGCTTCAACGGACACCGCAGGAGACAAGTACGGAGCAGCAAGCTCAGGTGTGAGTGAGGCGAAAGAACAAAAGAACAAAGGAACAAGGGAACAAAGAGGAACGGAGAACTGGGAACCGGGGATGAACAAAGCCTCCTACAGGGTGCCCCGTGAACAAGGAAACAAATAGGCTCCAATGCTAGCCCCTCTCCTGTCGCAACGGGAGAGGGGTTGGGGTGAGGGCCTGATCCCCTCAGAACAAGGGAACAAAGGAGAAACAACTTCATTTGTTCCTTTGTTTTGTTGTTTCCTTGTTCGCCCGCAGGAGTTGGGGTGAGGGCCTACCTACACGTAGCACTCGATCGCGTCGACGTCTACGAAGTAGCCGCTTGATTCCGTGGTTTTTGTGCCTGTCGCCTGGACGTGCAGCACGAGGTTACGGTAGGAGCCGCCGACCTGCTTCGTGAAGCTCGCAGCCTGCTGGCGGGTGACACCCTCGCCATACATATCGACATAGGTATAGCCGTCCAGCGGCGTGGTCGATCCGACCTCGGTCACCCACACTTTGGCGATGCCACGGTTATACGCCTTGCTGTGATAAAACTTGAAATAGCCGACGCCAAAATCGTCGATCCCCGCGCCGCAGGTCGCCTGCGCCTCAGCGCCGGTTGTTTGCGTCAGGTGATTGCTATTGAGGATCGCGCCGGGAGCAGGCCAGTCCGCCCAGTTTTGGCCGTATGCCCATACCGACAAGTTCGTATTGTCAAAGATCGCCGTCGTAGAGCCAGCGGCGAAAGCAGTCGGGTGTGAGCCGGCGGCCAGCAGTGTCATCAGTGCCAGCAGCAGGCACAGCTTTACCAGGCGTAGTTTACTAAACATCCTACGATCTCCTTGTTGTGAACAGTTAGGTGAAATTACAAAACAGGGTTTGTGCGTACGATCGTTCTTGAGCGGAAGATGATGTGGGGCTAAGCCAACATATGTACCTCTGGCGAGGAGGGAACATGCTTCCTGAAGCCGTGTGAACGGGTGAACTTAAAAAAACCTCCTTTCGTAGCGGGCTTGCTCTTGGGCGCGCGGGCAGCGAATGCCGTTGCTCCCTATGAGATGCAGGGCAACATGATTTTTTGGCACGGGAAACAAAGAGATTCTGATAGCGGAGTTTCAGCGCAACGTGCCGGAAGCAACCACGGTTAGATGGGCTAAAACTCTAGTCAATCAGGAACAGAAGTAGCGATTGGGTGCAAAAACCCCTCTCCTGTCGCAACGGGAGAGGGGTAGCGCGTGAGCGCGGGGTGAGGGCCTGATTCTCTAGGTGCAGCCCACGTTCTGCGTCAGGCCGCCGTCGACAAAGTAGCTGCTCCCGGTGACATAGCTCGCGTCGTCCGAGGTCAGAAAGAGCGCAACATTCGCGACTTCCTGCGGCTCGCCCGGCCGGCGCATCGGGATGCGCTGGCGTGACTCTTCCAGCTTCTGGGGATCTTCGATCCGATCCGCCGTCATCGGCGTTGCGATCATGCCCGGCGCGATGTTGTTGATCCGCACGCCTTTGGGCGCCAGCTCCAGCGCCAGCGTGCGCGTGATGCTGCGCAGCCCGCCTTTCGAGGCGTCGTAGGCCGCGCCGCCGGGGCTGGGAATCTCTTCATGGACGGACGTGATATTGATGATCACGCCACCGCCGCGATCGACCATCTGCTGCGCCGCCTGCTGGCAGAGCGCCCACGGGCTGACCAGATCGATATTCAGCACGCGGATAAACTCGTCCAGCGCGGTATCGGGCGAGAACTCGGCCGACGCGCCGGCACCGGCGTTGTTGACCAGAATATCGATCGGGCCGAGGCGGCTGGTAGCCTCACGAAACAGTGTTCGCGCCGCGTACGGATCGGACAGATCCGGCTGCAAGATCTCGGCGCGCCGTCCGTGCCGCTGGATCTCGCCGGCCGTCTGCTGTGCGCCTGCCTCGTCGGTGTTATAGTGCACCACCACATCGGCGCCCTCGCGGGCAAACGTGATCGCAATCGCCTGCCCGATGCCGCTGTCCGACCCGGTGACAAGCGCGGTCTTGCCTTGTAGCTTCATGTAATCTTTCTCCTCGCTCAACAAGAAGCGCGGGCGAGCAAGTGCTGTGCCAGACACAACCGAGTACAATACTCGTATGCACACACACCGACTACCGACGTTGCTGCGCAACCTGAGCCTGACGCTGGGCGGCGTGCTCCTGCTGACACTCAGCTTGTTTACGCTCAAGCCGGTGTTGCAGCCCGCCAACCTGGTTCTGTGCTATGTGCCGCTGGTACTCATCGTAGCGATTCGCTTCGGCCGCACGACAGCCGTCGCCGCCTCGATCGCCTCGTTTCTGGCCTATAACTTTTTCTTCGTCCCGCCGCTCTACACGCTGGCGATCGAGCTGCGGCAGGATCTGCTGGAGCTGGCGATCTTTCTGGCGGGCTCCTTGATCATCGGCACGCTGGCCGACCGAGAGCGGGCGCAGTCGCGGGCGGTGCAGTTGCGCATGAAACAAATGAAGGCGCTCTACCAGCTCAGCCAGGAGGTTAGCCGCTCCACCAACTACGCCCAGATCTTGCCCCACATCGCCGCGACCGCTCGCACAATTCTTGGCGCATCCGGCGTCACGATCACGCTGACGCTCGACGAACAACAGGTGCCGCTGATCGCACGAGCGGGAGTTCCCGACTCAGGTCCCGGCGAGAGCATCCCGATCTCGGCGGGCGGTCAGACCGTGGGCTTCGTGCAGGCGCATGGCCTGGCGCGCTCCGCGCAGGATCAAGAGCCGGTGCTGCCGCTGCTGACCATGATCAGCAACCTCGTCGCGCTGATGGTCGAGCGTACCCGCGCAACCGATGCCGCCATGCACACCCTGGCGCTCCAGGAGGCGGATCGATTGAAGAGCGTGCTGCTGTCCTCGGTGTCGCACGATCTGCGCACGCCGCTGGCGGTCATCACCGGAGCTGCCAGCAATCTGCTCGACCCGACAATGAGCTGGGACGCGGGAACCCAGCGCGCCTTTGCGGAAGCGATCGCCAGCGAGGCCGACCGGCTGAATCGCCTGGTGCGCAACCTGCTTGAGATGTCGCGACTGGAGGCCGGCGCGTTTCGACGGCAGCGCGTGCCCACCGAGATCGGCGAGCTGCTGGGCGAGACTGTACAGCGGCTGACGAGCTATCTGCGCGAGTACAGGCTGGAGATAGAGATCGCGCCGGATCTGCCGCTGGTGCTGGTGGATGCGGTCCAGATCGACCTGGTGCTGAGCAATCTGCTGGAGAACGCGGCCAAGTTCGCGCCGCCGCAGACCGGCATCTGTGTCACGGCGCGGCAGATTCCGGGCTTCGTCGAGGTGACAGTCGCGGATCAGGGACCTGGCGTGCCGGCCGCGATGCAAGAGCGTATCTTTGAAAAGTTCTACCGGGGAGCGCCGCCGGAGCACGGGCCGGGCGGCAGCGGCCTGGGGCTGACGATCTGCCAGGGCATTGTCGAGGCGCACGGCGGTCGCATCTGGGTAGAAAACCGGCCTGAGGGCGGATTGTGCGTGCATTTCACGCTGCCCGCGCCCGAGAACGTCGCCGTCGCAGCTGAGCAGAGGAGCGAGAGCACAACATGAGTGGAGCGCGCGTACTGGTGATCGAGGATGAGCCGCAGATGCGGCGGCTGCTGCATACTACGCTGCATGGACGCGGCTACGAGGTCGAGACCGCCGCGACCGCGATCGCCGGGCTGGACCTGGCCGCGACCTGGCATCCCGATGTTATTCTGCTGGATCTCGGCCTGCCCGATCGCGACGGCATCGAGGTTTGCCGCCGTATTCGCGAGTGGTCGCGCGTGCCGATTGTGGTTGTCTCGGCGCGTGAGGCGGAGGCGGATAAAGTGCAGGCGCTGGACCTGGGCGCTGATGATTATCTGACCAAGCCCTTCGGCATGAACGAGCTGCTGGCCCGCCTGCGCGTCGCGCTGCGGCATATCGCGCCGCAGCAGAGCCAGGATTCGATCGTGCGCTTCGGCGACATCACGATCGATTTTCAGCGGCGGCAGGTGCTACGCGCCGGCGAAGAGCTGCACCTCACGCCCACCGAGTACGATCTGCTACGGCTGCTGGTGATCAACGCCGATCGCGTGCTGACCCAGCGGCATATCCTGCGCGAGGTGTGGGGGCCGGGCTACGAGGAAGACGCCCAGACGCTGCGTGTCTTCATCGGACAGCTGCGCCGCAAGATCGAGCCCAACCCCACGCAGCCGACCTATATTCGCACCGAGGTCGGCGTCGGCTACCGCTTTCACGCCCCGGCCGACAGGGAGAGCTAGCTCAACCCCGCGATCTTTATACAATCCTTATACGCCCCATATGTATCCTTAGGCCATCTTTATACGCTCCGGGGTATCCTTCCTTCTGTACTTGAAACGCAGGGAGGCGACCGATGGATCATGTGGTTTCGCTCAACTCGCCCGATCTCGATTGGGAGCTGCTGGCGCAGACCGTCGAGCGGGCTCACGAACCTTTGTGGCTCGAAGTGGGCGGCATGATTCGCGGCGTGCTCCTGCCGGCCGATGCGGCGCGTCGGCTGATGGGCCGGTATGTCCAACGCCACGCCACGCAGACGCTCGATCCGTCTGAAGACGGCAGCGCCCCGGCCGAATAACAGAACGCGTAATGACGCAGATACATCTGCGCGCTTGAAAAGGATACTCACACAATGATTGGAGAGCTGAAGCGAGCAGTGATCGGCTCGCCACTGGAGACGGCGCGACAGGCCCATGAGCGGCTTAATAAGCGCACAGCGCTCGCGGTCTTCTCATCGGACGCGATGTCGTCGTCGGCGTATGCGACCGAGGAGATCCTGCGGCATCTGGCTCTGGCCGGCCCGGTGCTGGTCGGAGCAGCGGCTTTCAGGTATGCTGGACCGCTGGCCGGCTTGATCGCGCTGCTGCTGATCATCGTCGTCTTTTCGTACCGCCAGACGATCGCAGCGTATCCCAAGGGCGGCGGCTCGTACATTGTTTGCTCGGAAAATCTGGGGCGTATGCCCGGCCTGATCGCGGGTGCGGCGCTCCTGACCGATTATATTCTCACGGTTGCCGTCTCGATCTCGGCGGGCGTGTTCGCGCTCACCTCGTTGATCAAGTCGCTCGCGCCATATAGTGTGCCGATCGCCGTGGCCGCGATTATTTTGATTGCGCTGGCCAATTTGCGCGGCCTGCGCGAGTCCGGCGCGCTCTTCGCGGCACCGACCTACCTGTTCCTGGTCATGGTGATGTCGATGATCGCCTACGGCCTGTTCCGCTGGCTCACCGGCGATACGATCGTAATCCCGCCGCCGGCAGGTCCGATCGCCGGGCCGGGCGAGGTCGAGTTTGGGCCGCAAAGCCACTACGAGCCGATCAGTCTGTTTCTGCTGATGGCTTCGTTTGCCTCGGGCTGCGCGGCGCTGACCGGCATCGAGGCGATCGCCGACGGCGTGCCGGCCTTCAAGCAGCCTGAGTCGCGCAATGCACGGATCACGCTGGTCTGGATGGCGGTCTTCCTGCTGACGATGTTTCTGGGTGTGACCTGGCTGTCCAGCTATGGCGCGGTGCCCAGCAACCAGGAGTCGATCCTGTCGCAGATCGGTCGCGGCGTTTTTGGCGAGGGCATTCTGCATACGATCTTGCAGTTTGCGACCGCAGGTATTTTGTTCCTGGCCGCCAACACCGCGTTCGCCGATTTCCCACGGCTGGCCTCGTTTATTGCCCGCGATCGCTTTTTGCCGCGCCAGTTTACATCGCTGGGCGATCGGCTGGTCTTCTCGAACGGCATCGTGCTGCTGGCGGGAGCCTCCGCGATCCTGGTGATCATTTTCAATGCCCGTGTGACAAACCTGATCCCGCTGTATGCCGTCGGCGTCTTCCTGGGCTTCACGCTGTCGCAGCTCGGGATGGTGCGGCGCTGGTTTCGGCTCAAGGAGTCGGGCTGGCAGCGATCGGCGTTTCTTAACGGCCTGGGTGCGGTGACGACGTTTGTGGTGCTGTGCGTGATTATTATCGCCAAGTTCGCCGAGGGCGCGTGGATGGTCGTGCTGCTGATCCCGGCGATCGTTCTGCTCTTCCTGGGCATCCACAAGCATTACGTCAACGCAGCAAAACAGCTTTCGCTGGAAGGTCTGGAGCCGCCGCCGCCGCTGCATAACACCGTGATCGTACCAGTCTCGACGCTGCATCGCGGCGTGATCAACGCGCTGAAGTATGCCGAATCGATGGCTCCCGGCCGTGTGACCGCCGTCCACATCGCGATGGACGAGGAGCAAACCGCCAAGCTGCGTGCCAAGTGGAGCAAGTGGG
>DASWTQ010000317.1:0-6632 GCA_036402055.1 Herpetosiphonaceae bacterium | reverse complement strand
AAGAGCAGGATCAGCAGCAGACGTGACGAGAACAGCTGGCCGTTGCGCAGCAGCAGGATCAGGCCGATTACGAACAGCAGCCCCGTGAACGGATCGACCAGCGGCACCAGCGGCACATGATGGCGGGCGTTCCGCTCGCCCTGGACGTTCCACATCAGCGCATACCTGGTCGCGTTTTCTTCCAGAGCATAGGCCGGCGTCACCTGCGAATCGGTTTCGGCCACGCTGCCGATCTGGTTGATGCGGCGATTGAAGCTGTCCGGCGAGGTCCAGATGTAATGAAGCAGCGGCGCCGCGACCAGGATCGACCCGAGCGCAAATGCTGCTAGCGTGGTCCACTCCCGCCGCCAGGCGCGCCAGCTCAGCCCGAGACGAGCGACGATCAGCGTAGCGGCGACCAGCGGCATCAGGCGGCCGGTGTGATAGGTGTAGAGCACCAGCGCCATAATCGCACCCGCTGCGAACGCCAGCAGGAATCGCTGACGTCCCGTGCTTTCAGACGTGGAGAGTGCGCGATCGAGCAGCACTAATCCGGTGAGCGTGAAGAAGGGATCGAGCACCGCCGGCGAGGCAAACCGGCTCAGCGCAATATGCCAACTTGAAACCGCCAGCAGCAGCGCCGCTACCAGGCCCACATGCCAGCCCCCAAGCCGTCTGCCCAGAATATAGATCGGAATCACGGTCAGGCTGCCAGCCAGCGCCGGCACCAGTCGCGCGGCGACAACCGTCGGGCCGAAGAGCGTTATAGGAATAGCTTGCAAATAGAAGAGCAGCGCCGGTAAATCAACCTGGATCGGCACGTCGGGAACATACACCGGGCGGAAAGTGGGATCGTCGAGGATGCGCAGCGCGAGGAGCGCGTGTCGAGCCTCATCACGCCACATGCCAAACGGGACGCTCCCGAGGTGATACAGCCGCAGGCCGAGCGCCAGCACGACACAGCCGACGAGCAGCAGCCACGGCTGAAATCGCCTGCCCGACGACTCGCGCGCTGATATTTCTGGATTTCCCTGAATGGCGGGCAGCGCCGCAGCAGCGAGAGCGCCGCCGCCAAGCAGCAGCGCTCCGCCCAACAGATTGAGCCAGAGATCCGCAGGCTGCACCCGCAGCAGCAGCTGACCGGCCAGGCCCAGTAGCACGCCTAGGCTGAGCCAGCGTCCGCTGCCGCCAACCCGCACCGTCAGCGCCCGAGCCAGCCAGACCGTGCTCAGCCCGCCCCCCACGATCAGGAGCAGGTGCCAGAGCGGCGGCACCAGGTAAGCCAGCTCGGCGGGCCTGAGCAGCGAGACGGCGATCAGCAGCGCGCAGGCACCCAGCGTGAGCGCCCAGGCAAGCGCCGGCCGACGAACACGCTGGAGCGTGAGGAAGAGCAGCGTCACGAGCGTTGCGAAAAAAGCGGCGCGCTCGAACAGCGGCAGCAGCTGCCGATTACCGACAGGCGTCACCCAGGCTCCTGCAAGCGCCACACCCAGATCGCGCTGGTCCTGAGAGCCGACGCGATTCGTCGAGCTGAGCAGCGCGATCTGTGGCGTTTGCCAGCGCGTCGTGGCTGGAGCCGTCAAAATATGATACGTGCGCCACGCGGGCTGGACCGGCAGGTTGAGCAGCGGCTGCTCGTCACGCTCGATCGTGAGCGGGAGTGGAACAGCGCCTGGTGCCTGGATGCTCGTCATTTGCAGCGCGACGATCAGCGTGCCAGCCGGCTGGTAGCCATGCAGCCGCAGCAGACCCTGTCCTTTCGTCCACTGAAAGCTTCGATCCTCGCCCTGATCCGGCGGCCAGAAGCCCGTCGTGATATGCCCGGCGCTCAACGCAGCAAGATCGTAGGGACGCGCGCCGGGCGTGCCCGTAACGAGGAGCACCAGCAGGCACACTCCCAGCCACAGCGCACACACGCGCGCGATCCAAAGACCTTTTTGCATGGCCACAGATCGACGCTGTGGGACCTCTACTCGATCAACCAAGCAACTCTCCCATTCATGCAAGCAAAGACATGCTGTCGCCTGGCGCACGTCGATACAACTTGATCAACGCCATGAGACAGTTTTGCGTACGTGTATTCACAAGCGGTTATAATCTTGGAGGTTCGCTACACTTGGGGAAGTGCCACAAGCACATATTGAACACGATCAGCCTCAATCACCTCTATGCCCATCCCTTATGATCGCACAACCAGGCGACGAGCCAGCATCGCTTGGCGAGGGTTCCAAAGCTGCGTGATTATAGCATACGCGGAAACGGCGCTCGTACATGTGCTCGGAAAAGCGTTGCCGTAGCTACTATCAATCAAAAGCCAGTCTGCGCATGATACAATGCCGTCCTACTCGAATGCACGCGACGCTGCGTCATTTCCCAAGGAGCATAGTATGTCGCTGCTAGAACGCTATCGCGATCTCCTGCCCATCACCGAGGCTACACCGCTCATATCGCTCGCCGAAGGCAACACGCCCCTGATCGCGGCGCCGCGCCTGGCCCGTGAGCTTGGCGTGCGCGAGCTGCTGCTCAAGTTCGAAGGCATGAACCCGACCGGCTCATTCAAAGATCGCGGCATGGTCATGGCGATCGCGAAGGCTGTGGAGGCTGGCGCAAAAAGCGTGGTCTGCGCCTCAACCGGCAACACCTCGGCCAGCGCCGCCGCCTACGCTGCCCGGGCCGGGCTCGAAGCAGTCGTGGTGGTGCCGTCGGGCAAGATCTCGCTGGGCAAGCTGGCGCAGGCGCTGATGTACGGCGCGAAGCTGGTCGCGATCGAGGGCAACTTCGACCATGCGCTCAACATCGTGCGCGAGATGGCCGAGACCTACCCGATCACGCTGGTCAACTCGGTCAATCCCTACCGCATCGAGGGGCAGACAACCGCCGCCTACGAGATCGTGGATGTGCTGGGCGACGCGCCGGACGCGCTGTGTCTGCCGGTCGGTAACGCGGGCAACATCTCGGCCTACTGGCTGGGCTTTAAGCGCTACCACGAATGCGGCAAGACCACGCAGCTGCCGCGTATGCTCGGCTTCCAGGCCGAGGGCGCCAGTCCGATCGTGCAGGATCGCCCGTTCGACACGCCCAAAACCGTGGCCTCGGCGATCAACATCGGCAATCCCGCCAGCTGGCGCACCGCCGTTGCCGCCCGCGACGAGTCCGGTGGCCTGATCGACTGTGTGAGCGACGACGAGATTATCGCCGCCTGGCGCGACCTGGCCCGCTGTGAGGGCGTCTTCTGCGAGCCGGCCTCCTCAGCTGGTGTGGCCGGACTGCGCAAGCTGGTGCAGCAGGGCCGCGCCGATCGTGACGCGCGCTATGTGGCGGTGCTGACCGGCCACGGCCTCAAAGATCCAGGCCTTGCGGTTGAGCAGTTCGCCGCGCCGCAGCCGGTCCCGGCCACACTGCCGGCGATCGCGCAGGCGCTGGGCTGGTAGCAGCCTACTCGATCGGCTGCTCGCCGATGTAGCGCGCCCGTGGCCGGATGATGCGGTCGAGCTGGTACTGCTCGATCGCATGGCCGATCCAGCCGATCGTGCGGCCCAGCGCGAAGAGCGTCAGCGGACTGCCCGGCGGCAGCTCAAGTGCGGCGCTGAGCGTCGCCAGGCCAAAATCGATCGTGGGATGCTCGCCGATCAAGCGCTGCACCTGCTCGACCATAGCCTGGCTCAGCGCGACCGCCGGGGAGTTGGGATAGGCCGCGCTGATCAGCTGAAGCAGCGCCGCGCCGCGTGGATCGCCGTTGGGATAAAGCTGATGCCCGAAGCCTGGGATCTGCTCGCCGCGTTTGAGCCGCTGCGCCAGCGCCAGACGCACACCGGCGGGCGTGCCGGCCTCGCGCAGCAGCGCCTCGACGCGCGCGCTGTGACCGCCGTGCTTCACACCTTGCAGCGCCGACAATCCCGCGATCACCACAGCGTAGGGCGTCGAGCCGGCCGAGGCTACACAGCGCGCCGTAAACGCCGATACGTTCAGCTCGTGATCGGCGCACAGAATCAGCGCGGCGTCCAGCAAGGCCAGCGCGTGCGGATCGTTTGGCCGCCAGCGCCGCTGAAGCGCTTGCACAATACCGTCGGACAGCGATCGTTCTGCGGACGCGATCGCCGTCAGCAGCCGCAGAATCCGCCCGCCGGTCTGGATCACCGCAGCCGGACGCAGATCATAGGCCGCCAGATCGTCGGCGGCGGCCAGCGGCAGCAACACCTGAAACGCCTCGACAGTCGGCACATGAGCCAGCAGCTGGAGCAGTGCCGCGCCCTGCTCCGACAGCGCCTCGCCCGTGGTCTCGAAGAGCCCCGACCCATCGGCCGGCAGCTCGCCGGTCCACAGCAGCGCCGCGACCTGCTCCACGGTATGCGTCGTCGCCAGCTGTATCGCGTCGTGGCCCCGGTAGAAGAGCCGCCCATTCGCGATCAAGGTCAGCGCCGATTCCATGACGGGAGCGCCCCAGTGCAGCGCGCTCTCGGCCACCTTGCCCGGATTGCGCTGCTGCTCCTTGCGCTCTTTGAGCTTCTGCACGTCCTCCGCCCGATAGCGCCGCGTTCGTGTATCTCCACCCGTCGCCTCCGATCGGATCAAGCCGCGACTGACATAGGCATACAGCGTCGCCAGGCTGATCTCTAGCTCCTCGGCCGCTTGACGCGCCGTTAGATAGTGCTCTCTACTCATCTACACTCCTCAGGCTTAGCGATCGCCGAACTTGATCACTGTATATAGCATACAATATATTGATTTATCAATCAATATTGACAAGCTATTTCTATCGGTCTATAGTAGCCAGCAGAGACGAACGCAGGGAACGAGAGCACATTGATCAACTGTTTCCGCCAGGCTCATGGCGAGGACCAAGCATACACAGGAGTAGGCTTATGTCGCTGGATACAACTGTTAAATCAGGACTGGAAGGCGTGGTCGCGGCGCAAACCCGGCTCAGCAGCGTGGATGGGCAAGCAGGCGAGCTGATCATCGCAGGCTTTCCGGTTGAGGAGCTGGCCGGCCGTGCGACCTTCGAGGAAACCATCTATCTGCTCTGGAACGATACGCTGCCGAACGCCGGGCAGCTGGACGAGCTGCGCCAACAGCTGGCCGAGCGCCGGGCGCTTCCCGAGGCCACGCTCGATCTGCTGCGCGCTGCTGCCGCTCAAGAATCGGATTCGATGGATGTGCTGCGGATGGCGGCGAGCACGCTCAGCCTTCAGACCAGAGGCGTCAACGATCCACAGCAGGACGCGCTGACACTGGTCGCGTGCTTCCCAACGATCGTCGCGGCCTACTGGCGGCTGCGTCACGGCCACGAACCGATCGCGCCACGTGCCGATCTGAGCCAGGTGGCCAACTTTCTCTATATGCGGAGCGGCGAAGAGCCCGGCGACGAGCGCGTGCGCGGCCTGGAAACCTATCTCAACACCGTCGTCGATCACGGACTCAACGCCTCGACGTTCACCGCACGCGTGATCATCTCTACGCAGTCGGATATGATCTCGGCGATCACCGGCGCGATCGGCGCGCTCAAAGGGCCGCTCCACGGCGGCGCTCCCGGCCCGGCGCTGGATATGGTCTTTGAGATCGGCGAGAGCGAGAAGGCGGAGGCGTATCTGCGTGCCAAGCTGGAGCGCGGCGAGCGGCTGATGGGCTTCGGCCATCGCGTGTACAAAGTTCGCGATCCACGCGCGGATGTGCTTTCGGTGGCGGCGGAGCGGCTGTATCGCACCGACGGCGACACCAAGCTCTACGATCTGGCACGACAGGTGGAGCAGAAGGCGCTGGCGCTGCTGGAGGAGTACAAGCCCGGACGCAGGCTACAGAC
The DNA here is from genome assembly GCA_036402055.1 of Herpetosiphonaceae bacterium. GTDB lineage: Bacteria > Chloroflexota > Chloroflexia > Chloroflexales > Kallotenuaceae > LB3-1. The sequence goes on along the minus strand of DASWTQ010000317.1, from coordinate 853 downwards.
CAACGTCGAGTTCTACACCGCGCTGCTGCTCTACGGCCTGGATCTGCCGACTGAGCTGTTCACGCCAACCTTCGCGATCAGCCGCGTCGTAGGCTGGACGGCGCACTGCTTCGAGCAACTGGCGCTCAACCGCATCATTCGCCCGCAGTCGATCTATAGCGGCGAGCACAACCGGCGCTGGGTGGAGGTTGAAGGACGCTGATCAAAATCAAAGGAAACCAAATAACACACGCTCCCACAGCATATTGTGGGAGCGTGTGGCAGTCAATTGAGCAATTTACATTCCAGATTCGGAACATAAGGGCGTATTATCCATATCGCAGTATTCGTCAAGTATCCATCCTCTAGTTGGATCATGTATTACAGCAAATCGAAACGTAGCCTTACTTCCCTGTTGGGGATACTCTATATCTATTTCGATTATTTTCCTATCCATCATGTGTAGAGCTGTTACATCGTCTGACCGCATTAATACAGCACGCCCTTGATCTTCCCAGTATTTTTTGAAACGTGCATACCCTTCTGGATTATGTAGATTGCGATAGTGATCTGTTAACATATCCCATGCCTCAGTATAACGTGAGTTGTTAACGTGATCATAATATGTATATAGAGCCTGCTGAGGCGTTATACCGTTGGGAATTGCACCAGAGCTACGATCAACGGAGCCTTGAGACGTGGACGTAGCTGATATGCTAATGGACTGCTCTGGTTCAAGTACCCTAGATACCCAATTTCGAAATCGACTATTATTTTGATATGCGTAGATGGAGACGCTGGCTAGAAGAAATATGATACCGAGAAGCATTGCCCATCCTGGTTTGCCAGTGGACGCTTCAGTACCTCCAATCCT
>DASWTQ010000316.1:0-3070 GCA_036402055.1 Herpetosiphonaceae bacterium | reverse complement strand
GCCGGATTCGATTGCGGGATGGCTGACTAATGCGCCAGTTTTTGCAAAGGTGTAGTGCGGCGCTTCGGCCAGCCAGGTGCTACCCGTTTGGGGATCGGTGACTTCGATCTGTACGGCACGCCGCCTGAGCGGATCGCCTTGAGGAATACCGACGCCGCGAAAGGTAAACTGACGGCCGAAGACCGTCTGCGGCTGATCCTGGATCAATTGGAGCGACGCGGTTTGCTTGTAGAGACTGGTGCCGACCACCCCGACAAACAGGAGGCCAACGCCGACATGCGACACGTATCCTCCGAGTTTGAGTGGCCCTGCGCGCCAGATGCGCCGGATCACAGCGATATTGGTGGCGACGGCAAATACGGCCGCACCGATAAACAGCAATGCAACCGGATACGTGATGTTCAGCAGCAACGCGGCAAATAGAACAACGCCGGTCAGGAGCGCAGGCCCTGTGAGCAGTCTGGCCACGCTCCCGTACTTGCTCCGCTGCCAACCGAGCAACGGTCCGACCGCCATCGTCAGCAGCAACAGCAGGCCAAACGGCGCGTTCGTGGGTCCGTACCAGCCGAGATCGACGATGATCTGGCTGCTAAACAGCGGCAGCATCGAGATCACCGGCATCGACGTGCCCGTGATGGTGATCACGGCAATCACGATCAACAGCGCGATGCCGATCACCAGGGCGAATTCGCGTGACAGCACAGAGCTGTATAGGACACGCCGGCCGATGTCGCGCCAGCGCCAGGCCAGCATGCCGAAGCCGAGCAGCGCGAAGATCAGCAGGTACGCCAGCAGGTAGTTCAGCAGACCCAGCTCGACAAAGCTATGCACGGAAACCTTACCCCACAGTCCGCTGCGTGTGAGAAAGGTCGAATAGACCACCGCAAGGTAGCCAAAAACAGCCAGCAGGAGGTTGCCACGCTTGAAGCTCCCCCGCGCTCCCTGGATCATCAAGCCGTGCAACAACGCGCCGGCGAGCAGCCACGGGATCAGCGACGAGTTCTCGACCGGGTCCCAGCCCCAGAACCCGCCCCAGCCCAATGATTCGTAGGCCCAGAACCCGCCAAGGGCAAGTCCGGTTCCCATACACGCCCAGGCGAGCAGGGTCCACGGACGAGCCAGGCGCACCCAGCCGTCATAGTCACGTCGCCACAACGCAGCGATCGCAAAGGCGAACGGCCCAGCCATGGTGGTGAACCCGGTGAACAGGATCGGCGGATGAATGGCCATCCAGTAATTTTGGAGCAACGGATTAAGGCCATTGCCATCAACGGGCGTTTCGGGCAGGAGCTTCCACGGACGCGACGCCAGGGTAATCACCAGGATACAAAGCGCGACCAGCAGATAGGGCGTGAGCACATATGGCTCCCACGGGGAGCGCCGTAGCCCCCAGATGAGCGCCAGCGCAAACAGCACGCTCCATGTCGACCACAGCAAAAAACTGCCCGACTGTCCACCCCAGAATGAGGCAATCAGCAGCAGCGTTGGCAGCGAACGATCCGAAAAATTCGTAATATATTCGTACTGGAACTGATACGTCAGAATGTTCCACATCTGGAACGCGCTGGCAAGGAACACGCCGAGCGCCATGATCACTGCAAACAGCCGCGCGATGCGGCGCAAAGCGGCGTTGCCACGCACCCACAGAACATAGCTAGGCAGCGCCGTTATGCCGGCGGCAATCCCGAGGGCCAGGGCAACATTACCAAACACGGCGTTCTCCTTGTTCGTGCTGCACACTGTCCGGCGCGCCTGCACCGGAGACAGCATCCGACTTCGCCTGCGGGGCACACTGCCGTAGCCACCAGATCGCCCACAGCGTTAGCACCAGCCCAAAAACCTGTCCCGCGCGAAAACCGCCCGGCAGCAGCAGCGAATCGGCGCGCAGCCATTCGATCACCACCAGCGACAGCCCATGTAATCCGAGGTAGGCCACCATCAACGTGCCGGGCGGCGGCGATCGCCGCGCCAGCTGCACCAGCACGATCAGCGTCCCCAGCGCCGCCAGTGCAAGGTAGATTTGGGTTGGGTGACGCACCACGCCAAACAGCGATACGCCCCACGGCAAACTCGTCGGCGCGCCGAACGCTTCGCCGCTTAACAGTAAGCCGAGCGAGGCAATCGCCTGGGGTACCGGCAGGGCCAGCGCGGCAACATCGGCAACCGCTGCAAGGTCATAGCCCCGCCAGCGGCACCACAGATAGCCCAGCAGCAACCCGCCCAGCAGCGCGCCCGGCCATGCAAAGCTCTCGACGCGCAGCGCCCAGAACAGGCGCGGCGTGCGCCCGAACAAATCCCAGTTAAAGATGCCGTACCACAGCCGCGCACCGATGACCGCGCCGATGACCGCCGGATAAAACAGATTGTCCACCTGGTGCCCCAGGTTGCCTGTTCCACGTGCCCGCCCAATCTTTCCAGCAAGCGCGCTACCGGCCATTGCCGCGATTAACAACAATACGCCACAGCTGCTGAGGCTGAACGGCCCGATTCGGACCAGCGGATACATCTACTGGGTTCCTTCACGCGAAGGATAGCCGAGTAATTGCTCAGCCGTACCCGCGATCACACTGCGTGGCATGGGACCGCGATATACCGCGCGGATCACGCCCTGCCGATCCACAAAAAAGCTTGACGGCAACACCGAGGCGCGGTACATGTCACTCACGCGCCCCTCCAGGTCGAGGGGCGTCTGGAACGTCAGGCCGAACTGCTCCATAAACGCGGCGACCGTGCGAGGATGTTCGCGCAGGTTGACCGCCAGCACGATAAAACCTTGATCGCGGTATGTTTCGTACGCGGCCTGGATCGCCGGCATTTCGGCGCGGCATGGCGGGCACCATGTCGCCCACACGTTGATCAGCACGACCTTGCCTTTGAGATCGCTCAGCTTCACGGTTGAACCGTCTATGAGTGGCAATGCAAAGTCCGGCGCGGGGTGATTGGCGGCAGGGGCGGGATCGGGCAAGACGGCGGCGGTATGCAATTGCAGTGGCAAGCTCTGATTCGGCCGTACCCGCGTCGCGGCGATGAACAGCGTACCGAAGATCATCACGCCGAGAAAGAGCCGGTT
>DASWTQ010000315.1:0-7635 GCA_036402055.1 Herpetosiphonaceae bacterium | reverse complement strand
CGGCGCACGCTGGTGACGGCTGCCGGCACCACGACCTACGCCTACGACAGCGCCAATCGCCTCAGCAGCGTGACCGATCCGGCCAGCGGCACGATCGGCTACACCTACGACGCTGCCGGCAATCGCACGCGTCTGAGCTATCCCAACGGCGTGATCGCCGACTACACCTACGATCAGCGCAATCGCCTGATCGGCATCGTCCAGCACAAAGGCGCGAGCGCGCCGATCGCTTCGTACACCTACACCCTCGATCCGACCGGCAACCGCACGCGCGTCACTGAGCTGGGCAACACCGCGATCGAGTGGACGTACAACCAGGCGCAGCAGTTGATCGGCGAAAGCACGCGCAACAGCAGCGGCACGATCGTCTCACAGACCGGCTACACCTACGACGGCGTCGGCAATCGCCTGAGCGAGACGATCAACGGTCAAACGCGGACCTATAGCTACAACACACTGGATCAGATCGTCGCGGCGGGCACGACGCAGTACCGCTACGACGCGCGCGGCAATCTGATCGAGCAGACCGACGGCAGCCGCGTCACCAGCTACAGCTACGATGCCGCCGATCGCCTGGTGAGCACGAGCCTGCCCGGCGGTACCAGCATCGGCTATGGCTATGACGCCGACGGCCGGCGCGTGCGGCAGACCTCCGGCAGCACGACGACGAACTACCTGTGGGATGACAGCTCGCAGTATGGCGACGTGGTGCTCGAAACCGACGGCAGCGGCGGCATCCAGGCCAGCTACGTGCTCGGCGGCGCTGAGCTGTTGTCGCAGACGCGCTCTGGAACCACCAGCTACTACCACACCGATGGTCAGGGCAGCGTGCGGACGCTGACCGACAGCGCCGGCAACGTAACCGATCGCTATAGCTACAGCGCGTACGGCACGCTGAGCGCGCGGCAGGGCACCACGGTCAACCCGTATCAGTATACCGGCCAGCAGACGGACCCGCAGACCGGCCTGACCTATCATCGCGCCCGCTATTACAGTCCGGCCGACGGCAGGTTCTTGAGCCGGGATACCGCCGCCGTCGATCGGCAGAACCCGGAGGAGCTGAACCGCTACGGCTACGTCCACGGCGACCCGATCAACTACGCCGATCCGTCCGGTCTCTTCCAGGGACCGCCGCCCGCGCCGCCGGCTCCCGCTCCCACCAAGACGCCTGTACGCGGCGCGGGTGGGCCGGCCGGCGAGTACGCGATGCTGGTCGGGATCATCCTTGGTCTGATGCCGATCCTGATCCAGATTGCCGAGGCGATCAACTGTATCTTCTTCCGCATCACCAGTATTCTGATGGCGGCGGCGAAGGATAAGTACGGCCTGCTGGCCCTGGAGCGGATCGCGCCCAAACGTTGTATCATTCCGATCTTGAAGGTGCCACGCGGGGCGATGCCGGAGACGGCGCAGCATATTCAGGATGCGCAGGACGGTCCCTGGCCGATGCTGCTCTCGTATGGAGGACCGGGCAGCAGTGGCCCGAATCGCCGCGCGGCCTGTTCTCCGGCGCGCAAAGCCCAGCTGCGGCCGCTGACGTGCGACGAGTATCCGTTCGCGTCGACGCAGCAGGGCGGCGCTGGCGCATCCACACGTGGCGTGCCGGGCTCGGAAACTTCGCCACAGGGCGGCTTGCTCAGCGGCTTCTACAGCAGCAACGGCATGAAGGCCGGCGATCTCTTCGCCGTGATCGTTATTCCGTAGCGCGGTGGGCTCCTGAGTGAGTCCCCTATGGGCAAAGCGACGGCGAGCTTGTGTTCGCCGTCGCTTTGTTTGTTGTAGCGTGGCGCTCAACATCAAAGGAGGATCGCAAATGGATCGATCACAGTGGGAGGCGCTTCTGCGTCAGTGGAGCGCCGACGTGCTGGCGTCCGACGAGTATGTTGGCTTACTTCCCGCAGAAGTTGTGGCTTCGGGCTGGCTGGGCTATCCCGGCGCGACAGAAGAGGAGATTCGGCAGGCTGAGGCGCGGCTGGGCACGCAGCTGCCGCCGTCGTATCGCGAGTTTCTCAAGGTCTCGAACGGCTGGCGCATAACGTCGCCTTTTATCGAGCGCGTCTGGTCGACGGACGAGATCGCCTGGTTTGCCGAGCGCAATCAGCACTGGATCGACGCATATCGCAATGCGGAGGGAGTTGACACGCCCGTGCCGGACGGCGAATATTTTGTGTACGGCGAGGGACAAGACCCGGTGAAGTTTCGCGTCGAGTATCTGCAAACGGCGCTGGAGATCAGCGAGGAGGGCGACTCCGCGATCTACCTGCTGAATCCCGAGATCGTTACGCCCGGCGGCGAGTGGGAAGCCTGGCTCTTCGCCAACTGGCTGCCGGGTGCGCAGCGCTATCGCTCATTCTGGGAGATGATGCAGGCCGAGCACCAGTCTTTTTTGCGGCTGGAATCTTAGCCGGCAGGCGCTGTGCTCCCAAATACCTCGCCAAGAAAGGCCATGATCCGATCGGCGTAGTGGCCGTGCGGGTCAAGGTCGGGATCGTAGATCGTCAGCTCCAGGCCGGCGCAGGCAGGCGAGCTAAGCAGCGGCTTGAGCAGCGCCGCCAGCGTGGCGAACGACAGCCCGTTCGGCTCGGGAGAATCCACGGCCGGTAGCTCGGCGGAGTCGATCACGTCGAGATCGAGATGTATCCAGAAGCCCTGCGTACTGCCGGTCGCGGTCGTCAGGGCCTGCGCTGCCGCCTGCTCCGCGCCGATCTCGGCCACGCGCCCGCTTGTGATCACCGTGAAGTCAAGCTCGGCCAGCTCAGGCAGGCACTCGTCGCCGTCGCGCACGCCGAGCAGCGCCACATCTGCCTCGCGCACATACGGCCCGCAGCCTTCGAGGTTGATCAGCCGTGGATCGCCGCGCCCGGTCACGATCGCCAGATCTTCGCCGGCCGCAGCTTCGATCGCCGGCGCGTTCTGCGGATGGCGAAAGTCGGAGTGCGCGTCGATATATACCAGCCCGTAGCGTCCGCGCCGCTTGAGCGCCAGCGTGTTGCCGACCAGAATGCTGCAATCGCCGCCCAGCACCAGCGGGAGCCGCTCGGCCTCGATCAGCGCGCCCAGCCGATCCGCGAGCTGCGTCGAAAACGCCGCGATCGCCGCCGCATTGCGAGTGCCGTCGCCGGGATGCCACTCGGCTCGATAGCGTGGCGGAACCAGCGCGCCCGCATCCGTCGCGTCGATCGACGCGACCAGATTGCGATCGCGCAGTGCCCAGGGCAGCTTGTAGCAGCCAGGCACGCTGCCCGGCTCAGGCGGACGCAGGCCAAGGTTGGATGGTGCATCCAGAACAGCTAGTCGACGGTCAGTCATAGAATCGCGCTCCTTCTCAAATCGAGTCCGCTTAATTCTATAACAGCGCATCCGAGCTATTTGGTTGCAGCTCCGCAAAGCGGCTCGGTCGCAGCGCGTGGGTGTCGAGCGTGGTGGCGCGGCCGTCCAGGATGATCTCGCTCAAAAGCTGGCCCAGCGCGGGCGCGTGCATCACGCCGTGGCCCGACGAGCCGTTGGCAAGGTAGAAGTTTTCCACCTCCGGCGCGGCGCCCAGCAGCGCGTGCTTATCCGGCGACATCTCGTACAGCCCGGCCCAGCAGCCCCGGCGATCGATCGTCGCCTGCGTGAGGCAGGGCACGCAGCCATGCGCCCGTCGCGTCACCTGCGCCAGCCACTCGTCGTTGATCGAGATGTCGAAGCGATCGCTCACGGTCGGCTGATCCGGCCACAGCAGCAGGATGCGCCCGTCGCGGACGCGCAGATGAAAGCCATCGTCGGTAAAGATCGTCATCGGCATGGTTTCGGGCAGCAGCGTGCAAGGCTCGGTGATCGCGACCTGGCGGCGCAGCGGGCTGACCGGCAGATCGACGCCGGCATAGTCCGCGACCGCAGCCGCCCACGCGCCGGCGGCGTTGACCACGCGCTCGACTCCGATCGTCGCGGAGGGCGTGCGCACCGCCGTAATCCGATCGCGCTGCATCTCAAAGCCGACACAGGGCGTGCCGTAGCTCACCTCGACGCCGAGCTGCTGAGCGCGATCCAGATAGCCGTGCAGCAGCGAGAGCGGCCGAATAAAGCCATCGCTCGGGCAGAAAACGCCGCCGATCAGATCGTCTGCGCTGATCGCCGGGTTGAGCTGCCGAATCTCGGTGGGCGCGATCTCCTGCGCTTCGGCAAGTCCTGCCGCGTGCTGAAGCGCCTGCGCGGCTCGTAGCGCGTCGAGCACGGCCGGCTGGCGGGCAAGGAACAGGTAGCCACACGGCCGGTAGCCCGAGTCGACGCCGATCTCGTCGGGGAAGCGGCGCAGCTTGTCGCGGGAAAGCAGCGAAAGCCGAATATTGATCTCGGAGCTGAACTGCGCCCGAAAGCCGCCCGTGGCCCGGCTGGTGCTGCCGTGGCCCGGCTGGTCGCCGGGATCGAGGACGAGAATATGCTTGCAGCCGCGCTGCGCCAGATGATACGCCACACTGGCCCCGATGACTCCCGCTCCGATAATCGCAATATCGACAGATCGCATGAGTACCTCCGCGCTGAGCTTGAACGATCGTGTGTTAGATGTCTATGCTACACAAGCCGTGCAAGTGCGTCGGTCGCGCCTTAGCTGCAATCTGTCGACATAACGTGGATTGATCTTCGGAGGACCAGGCGGCTACTTCGCCGGCGCGGTCAGCCCGCGCATGTCGTTCAACGCCTCGCTGAGCACGATCGGATCGACATCGCCAAGCACCAGGCGCGCTTTATGCTCGGGACTGTACTCAGCTTTGAGAATGCCGGGCATGAAGGCGATATACTCAATCGTTTGCTCGGGCGCGTCGATGATCCCGTAGGGCGCGACACCGCCTTTGTACTGGATCACCGCCGTCAGGTTGGCATGGTAGAAAGGCTTGAAGTGCCCCGTAAAGTGGCCGCTGTTGCCGGGCAGATCGCGCGTCCAGCCGAGCCGGTCCAGGCCAAAGATCAGCTTCGGCGCCGGAATGCTCACTCCATTGAAGCGCGTAATATCGGTGATGCTCTGCTCGTGGGCTTGGAGACGCTGGATCGCGCGACCGAGCTGCGGAAACGGCTGCACGATCTCGTAGTCGCTCAGGATCTCGCCCCAGGCCGCGCGCTCGTTGTCGGCCAGACTCAGCGGATGGATCAGGCCGATGGTCGCATCCGCAGACAGAGTCTCAACAACCTCGTCGGCGGAGCTGGCGTAGCTCTGATCCTCGGTCACGCGGAACGTCACGCTCAGCGCGCCCTGCTGATCATAGACGCCCCAGATCAGCGCGCGGACCAGATGCGACAGCAGCGGATGCGGCACCAGCAGCGTCTCGAACTCGTCGCGCGTCCATCGCCGGCCGGTGACCATCGCCTGCTCTAGCCGCGCAGCTTCCATGCTGGCGACGTCCGCGATCTGTTTCTTGAGCAGCTTCCACTCGGCAAGCGCCTGGTTGGCTTTCGCGGCGTCGTCTTTGGCCGTGGGTGTCGGGAGATTCGGCTTGAGCTTGCCCTCGGGATCGCGCAGCATCGGCTTCATCTCGGGGCCGAGCACAAAGCGGAACTGGCGCGGCCCGTAGTCGAAGATGCGCTCGCCGCGTGCATCCAGATCACAGTCGGGCACGATCCGATCGTCGAGCTGCGCGCGACTGAGCCCGCGCTCCTCGGCGATCTGATCCATGCACTCGACGGCGCGTTTCTGCATGGCTTTGAATTTGACCTTCTTGGCAATGCTGCTGATCTGCATCAGCGCGGTGTCGCTGCCGATCAAACGCAGGCATTCCAGGCCGTTGGTTGCGCGCTGGTGCTGGCTTTCGCCCGGCCAGACGCAGATCAGCGGCGCTAGCTTGATCGCGGTCGCATCGCCGCCGAGCAGGCCCAGCCCAAAGAAAGCCCAGTTGTCCTTGCTCGGCGCGCCTCCCGCCAGCCATTCCTCGAACAAGCTCCACGCGAAGTGGTCGAGCGAGGCACGATCGGCGTGCTGCTTGAGCGCGTTGATCAGGTCGTTCGGCTCGTCTTTTTTGGCGCGCTGCACCGAGCGCAGCACGGCCTCCATCTGTTCCACACTTAGCACGTGCGTGCCGGCCGTGATCGGCGGCAGCTCGGAGGGTCGCGCCCAGACCGGCAGCTTCGCCGGCTTGGACGTCGGCAGCGAGCGCAGCGCCTCGGCCAGCCAGGGTGGCGTCGTCTGTTCGTCGAACGCGGGCAGGCGCGGCTGGGCTCCTGTGATCACGTTGGCGCGCAGGCGCGTGGCGACATCGGCGGGCAGCTCGGCCAGCGCCTGCTCGATCTGCTCGCCATAGCCGCGCCGCACGAACCGTCGCAGCAGCTCGGTCGCCGCCTTAGCCTGCGCGTCCCGGCCATCGGCGAGCGGCAGCAACCCGGCGATCGTGTGCGCCGGATGCGCATTCAGCCAGGCACGGGCAACCTGCGGCGCTTGCGATTCCTGAGTCAGGCTGAGCATATGCGGCGCGGCAGCAGGCGAGGCGACTAGCGCGAAGATCTGCGACAGCGCGGCGGCAGCCTCGGGCTGGGTCTGCGCCTGAATTGTGGCATACACCAGATCCAGCGCCCGGTCTTCGGTGTGCGCCAGCCAGGCGCGCATGTGGCTCGGATCAGTCAGGCGCAGGTTCAGCCGCCGAACGTGCGCCTCGACCGCGCGGGGATCGCCCAGACCAAAGACGATCTCCTGCGCCAATTCCAGGTAGTCAGCCCACTTATAGAAGCTATAGCGCTCGTCGTGCCAGCCCTCGACAATGCCCTGGAGCAGGTCGTGATGCTCACCCAGCATGGCCGCGAAATAAAATGCGGGATGCGGAAGGTCCTGAACTTTAGCCGGCCATTGCACTTGCTTAAGGTACGGCCTGAGCGATTGGCTGATCTGCGCACGCTCCTGGTGGCTGAGATAGGGCAGGATATGACGACGAAAGCCCGCGATCAGGCTACGGAGCGTTGTTTCGCGCCAACCGGACTCGCGCATCAGCCGCGCCACAAGCTCTTGCGGCGAGTAGAGCGCGCCGAGCATCTGCATCAGGTCGGGTTGGATCGTGCCCTTCATCGTACGAACGATCTCTAAGGAATCTACGACCGGGATGGATTCGCTGGCCAGCTGCTCGGCAAGCTGCGGCGGCTTCAGATACCATTTCTGATCTACTATTTGCCGCGCATGAAACCAGAAAAGCGCTTCTTCCGGTGTCATACTCTCGGGAATCACGTTCTCCCACTTCCAGCTCGACATCTGCCGCAGTCGTTGCAGCGCATCGGCGCGATCGAATGGCGTGGCCGGCTGGCGCTTCAGTGGATAAGGACGCCGCCAGGTTGCCCAGAACCAATCTTGGGGGTCGAGATTCACGCGCACCGTCGGATCGTAGACTGTGGGCTCGGCGGTGCGTGGCGCTTTCCTGGCGCGTGGCGCCGGCTTGGCGCTGGGCGTTGCCGTGGTCGGCTCGGCCGGCACTGCTATCGGAGGCGTGCTGGGCTGGGCCTGGGGAGCCGAGCCTGGCGCGATCCTGGACAACACGGCGGCGGCCACGCGTCGCAGCAGGGAAGGAGCGGCGATCGCGCTGGTATTGTCAGTGCTGGCCTGCGCGACACCTATCTCGCGGTAGCCCTTGTTGAGCTTCTCGGCGATCTGCCTGGTGCTTGCCGCCTGCGCCGCCTGGGCGT
>DASWTQ010000314.1:0-2182 GCA_036402055.1 Herpetosiphonaceae bacterium | reverse complement strand
CGGCGATCACACGCGTTTGTTGTAAAATCTGGCGTAGCTGATCATCACTGCCGACTCCTCGCTGCTGCATCACAGGACCTCCTTCACATCGCTTTGCAAACATCCTGCGTGTAGGATACAAGCATACGCAACTCGCCGCCGCAGCGCTATCACCATTGTTTCAGTCAGATCTCACGCAGCAAGGTGTTCAATAACAACAGGATGATCGTATCATCAAAGCCGGGAGCAAGCCCTGGCCTGATGCGTTTGTCTGAGGAGGAAAGCCGCATGCCGCTTACCCTACATCGTCCCAATCGTGTGCTGCTCGGTGCGCTGGCCCTTGGCATCTGCGCCGATTATTTCTTCAATGGCCGGTTGCCGGGCATTTCGGCTCCTTTGTTTATCGCGCTGAGTCTGGTACTTCTGTTCAGCGTGAGCGCCGGCGAGGGACGCAGACCAAATCGCGCTAATCTATGGCTAGCCGGGCTGGCGCTCTGCTTTGGGCTGGGTCTGATGATCCGCGCGACGCCGCTGCTGGTCTTCCTGGATTTCGTGGCGGTCTGCGGCGCTCTGCTGCTGCTGGTCGCGTACTACAGCCGAGATGCGGTGCTACGCGCGTTGCCGATACAGATTATCGGTAACTCCTTCAAGGCATTGTTTGTAGGTGTTATCGAGCCGCTGCCGCTAGTGGTCCAGAGCGCACGCAGCATCCCGGCCAGGCCCTCGCGGCGACTAATGCCGATAGCGCGCGGTTTGTTGCTGGCGCTGCCGGTGGTCGGCTGCTTTGGTGGCCTGCTGATGTCGGCGGATAGCGTCTTTGCCAGCTATGTCTGGGAGATCACCGAGCTGCCGTTCTCCTGGACGGTTGATGTGATGCGCTGGATCGGACATGCCTTTTTCGCGCTTGGCGTGGCCTATGTTTGCGCCGGTGGCGCGCTGGCGGCGCTCGCGACCGGACCGACGGCTCCGGTCCCGCATCTCACGACCGGCGATCAGCAGGCGCTGGCGCTACCCGCCGAGGGCGATACTCAGCGGCTGACGCTGCCGCGACGGCTGCTAGGCTTCACCGAGGCGCTGATGGTGCTGCTGGCGGTCGATGTGCTCTTCGGCAGCTTTATGCTGATCCAGGTGACCTATTTCTTCGGCGGCATCAACACGCTCGATCGCACCGGCATGACCTACGCCGACTACGCACGGCGCGGCTTTTTCGAGCTTTTGATCGTGACCTGCCTGGCGCTGGCGCTGGTCGGCGCGCTGGCCTATGTCACACGCCGGATCGAGCGCTGGAAGCAGCAGGCATTCAACGCCAGCAGCACGGTCTTGATCGCGCTGATGCTGGGAATGCTGGCCTCGGCGTTTCAGCGGATGATGCTCTACGAAGAGGCGTACGGCTTTACGCGGCTGCGGCTCTACACTCACAGCTTTATGATCTGGCTGGCGATCGTGCTGCCGATCTTTTTGATCGCGCTCTACCTGAATCGCGCGCGTGTCTTTCTGCTCGGCACAACCGCGACAGCAATTATGTACCTGGCGCTGCTGAACATCGTCAACACCGACGCGCTGATCGTCAAAGAAAATATCGCCCGCTACCAGCAGAGCGGCCGACTCGACAGCTTCTACCTGAGCCAGCTTTCGTTCGACGCCACACCGGCGCTGGTCACATCCCTGGATGCCGTCAGAGGCGACAAGCAGCGCTACCTCAACGAGCATTTGATCCGCCAGTACCATTCGCTTGAGCAGATGAGCCAGACGCAGGGCTGGCCGAGCTGGCATATTGGCCGCGCCCAGTCTCTGAGCTTCCTGCGCCAGCGCTATGGCGCGACACCTCCACCCCTGCCGGATACGATTTATCCGCTTGGGAATGACGGCTCGGCCAGTAGTTTGTATCGAGAAGAATTCAGACACGACGATGCCTTCAACCAGATCGAAGTGATCGGCGATGCGCTTGGCACAGGCCAGATTCCGGTGCGCGATCCGCAGGGCGTGGTCGTAGATGGGCTAACGGTCGGCGAGTGGTATGCGATCGAGACCACCAGCGGCCCGTGGATCGCGGACAGCAACAGCTCGATACCTGAGCAGTACACAGCCGACGTATCGAACGACAACGGCCAGACCTGGTCGCGGCTCACCACGAGGCCCTACGATAACGTGAATTTTAGCGATGCTTGGGGCAGCTTGGTTGAGTATGTGAATGGCGACTACG
>DASWTQ010000313.1:0-12239 GCA_036402055.1 Herpetosiphonaceae bacterium | reverse complement strand
CGGGCATTTGTACGGCTGGAAGTGCATCGTGCATGCACGGGAAAGAGTTGGTACGCGGCGAAAGCTAGCATTGTGCGGGATGCGATTCGGGCTTATTTGGCATGTCCACGATTTCAACTTCTACCAACTGCGTAACTCCTAAAATAATTGGAAAATTAAGATCGTAACTGGAAAATTAAGTTGGTAACTCGCATCCAAAAAATGTTGTCCCTCACAGCTCCGGTTTTATAGCATTTTCCACGAAATTCTTTACATACTCGTCGGCGCGGGTAAGCCCAATAAGTTTGTCTGCAACAGCGCCTGGCCCAGCAGCAGCGCGCACTCAGCGGTGATGCCTTTCCCGCCGCCGGTCACCAGCAGCACATCGCCGGAATCGAGGGGCAGCTCGCCGGGCCTAGTGGGCAGTGACAGGAGTTGCAGCAGCGGCTCTGTGCGCCGACCCTGTGCATCGTAGTGCGCTTCGCTGTAGCCACGTGCTGCCAGCGCCTCGGCCAAAATCCAGTCACAGGCTTCCGGCTGATCGATCGGAACGTCCACGACACAGACGTCAATTGCAGGCGCTTCAAGATGCAGCGTGCGCGCGAGTGGCGCACCACCGCCACCGTGCTGAACGATCACAAGCGACGAGCTACACGCGCCGTCGACGGTGTAGCCGCCGCCATGCAGATCGAAGTAGTTGCAGATGTGCCCGGCGATCGTGTTGGCCAAACCGCCAGCCAGCGTCTGTTTTGGATCGATTCCAAATTCCGACCTGCATCAGGAGGCGATTAGCTGAGGGAAGCATGGAGCCTGTTATGAATAGCGTGATCGGCGACGGGCTCCATGCTCTTGACATCAGACACCATCGGGTTGGCGGCGCAAACGCACCGTGACGCTTATGCCCAGCAGAAGAGTCAGGACGCCAAGCACGGTAAGGGCTGGGAGCAGTGAGCTACTCAAGCCGGTATTGGGCATGGTCGCGGGCGTCGCTGCGGGCGATGCCGTCGTCGCTGCGGGCGCCGATGCGGCCGTCGCAGGCGAAGCAGCTGGCGACTCCGCCGAGGCCGCTGCCCGCACGATCAGCGTCGCAACCATCCGGGGATGAACGGTACAAAAGTACTCAAAAGTTCCCGCTGTGTTCAGCGTTACCGATTGAGATCCACCCGCCTCGATCTGTCCCGTGTCAAAGGAACCATCCCGCGCGGTTGCTGTATGGGGCGCTTGATCCGCATTGGCCCACGTCACCTGCGACCCGACAGGAACCTCCACTGAGTCCGGCGTAAACGCGAAGTTTTGGATCTGGATGCTGGTCGCCTGGCGCACCGGGGCGGCACGCACTCCTGCGGTTACGAGTCCGGCCATGACTAGCGCTACCACGATAGCCAGGATACCAGCGAACCGCACGCAATGTGGGCGTGAGATCATCATACCCGTACTCCTTTACTCCGAGCATCGGAGCAGCATCTGCCGAGCAAGGCAGGCTAGTGGTTCAGGGACGTACACATAGATGCTCATAGAAGTATTCGTAAAGGAGGTCGAGCCTGACTCTTTTGTGGAGATGAGCTGGATCAAGGAAAGACCAGATCCAGCCCATTTGCCGCGATCGACTAGGCAGCCGCGCGATCGTTGTTGGCGTGAGCGAGCGTGCCACGCAGCTCGGAGACGATCTCGTACGAGCGCAGCCGCGCGCTGTGGTCGTAGATCTGCGCCGTCACCAGCAGCTCATCGGCATCGGTCTCGGCGATAAACGCTTCCAGCCCGCGCCGGACAGTTTCGCGCGAGCCTACGACCGCATACTTGAGCACATGCTCAAGCCCGGCCAGCTCGACCGCCGACCAGCGCCCCTCAACCTGATCCAGCGGGGGCTGAAGCAGGCCGGGCCGTCCCCGCCGCAGGTTGATAAACTGCTGCTGAAGCGAGGTGAAAAGCCAGCGCGCCTCGGCGTCGCTGTCTGCCGCGATCACCGTGACGCCCAGCATCACGTACGGACGATCCAGCTCCTCAGAGGGCTGAAACTGGCTGCGGTAGATCTCAAGCGCCGGCAGCAGTAGATCCGGCGCGAAGTGTGAGGCGAAGGCAAACGGCAGACCCAGCGCCGCAGCTAGCTGAGCGCTAAACAGGCTTGAGCCCAGCAGCCAGATCGGCACGTTCAAGCCAGCGCCGGGCACGGCCCGAATCGCCTGGCCCGGCGCGGCGGGACGGAAGTACGCCTGTAGCTCCTGCACATCCTGAGGAAACGACTCAGCGCGGGCCATGTGGTCACGCCGCAGCGCCCGCGCGGTCGCCATATCTGTACCCGGCGCGCGGCCCAGGCCAAGATCGATGCGGCCCGGATACAGCGACTCCAGCGTCCCAAACTGCTCGGCGATCACCAGCGGCGAGTGATTGGGCAGCATAATGCCGCCGGCGCCAACCCGGATCGTCGACGTACCGCCGGCGACATAGCCGATCACCCCCGATGTCGCCGCGCTGGCGAAGCCGGGGATATTGTGGTGCTCAGCCAGCCAGTAGCGATGATAGCCCCAGTGCTCGGCGTGCTGAGCCAGATCCAGCGTCGATCGAAAGGCCTGGGCTGCATCGCTGCCCTGCACGATCGGCGCTAGATCGAGGACTGATAACGGAATTGTATTGCGGTCGGGAATACCTAGCATGATCTTAATTCCTTTAGCTCCTTGATATGCTCTTATATACATAGTAGCAGGATGTCATGCCCGAATCACAAAAAAGCGCCAGGATCGAGGCATTTCGATCCTGGCGCCTGATTATGTAACCTTACAGCCAGCTAGGCAGCGGCGCGCGTCCGGTAGTGGCGGCGATCCTCGGCCTCATGGAACGCCGCGTGGATCAGGCTCCAGCCATGGCTCTCGCGATACTCCGCGATGACCTGCCGGACCAGGCAGCGCACCTGGATCTGCGAGTAGCCTAGCATCGTCGCAAGCCGCTGCATCCACGATTTGACATGTCTGAGATTGGCGTGATCGATCCGCCGGAAGAGCAGCGCGCTCAGCACCATCAGCCGCAGCGCGGGCTCGGGCTCGCCGAGCTGCGCCGCCAGCACGCCCAGCTGGGCAAAGGTTGTAGCCTCGCCCGCATGATCGCCGATCTGCTGCCACAGCACCAGCGCGTTCTCCAGCTTCAGCCGGGCGCTGCGTGTGCTGCCGCGTTTGAGATCCAGCGCCGCCAGCGAGCGCCACACATCCGCCGCCGCCGCAGGCTGTCGATCGCCCGCCACAACCAGCGTGCGCTCAAGCCAGTGTCGCGCAGTCTCGAAATCGCCGCGCATGGCGTAGGTCTGGCCGATCCAGCGCATTGGTGTGGGATGCAGCTCGTAGGCCAGCAGATCCTGATTCAAATCTTCCAGATCGTCGTCCAGGCCCCAGCGGCCGAGCACATCGCTGAGCCGACAGGTGAGCGCCCGCGCCTGGCATAGCTCGCCGGCCGCCAGGTAGTGACGCCGCGCCTCAAGCAAGCAGTCGAACCATGACAGCCCAAGCGTGTGCTCGCGTGACTCGTGCTCCAGCTCGACCAGCAGCGCCGCCAGCTCGCCGTGCGCCGCGCGATGCTCCTCAGCGCTGAACCGATCCGGCGCGATCAGCCAGCGTCGCAGCCAGCGCGGCACCGACCAGAGATCTTCGCCAACCTCGGCGATCAGGCCGCAGAAATGCCATTGCTGGGTGTACGCCCGCGCCTGCTCGATCGAAACATGGCAAAGCGCGGCCAGCATTGGCACACTGGTGGGAACATCACACAGCGCCGCCCGGCAGAGCGCCTGCTGCGAGACGGAGCTTAAGCGCCCAAACAGCCAGCCGATCAGCGACTCGATCGGCGCCATGTCGGGCGGCGGCAGCACAGGATCTACACCAGCGGTTTCGCAGGGATTGGCCAGCAGCGCACGCAGATCTTCGACTGGAAGCTGACGCAGCGCCGCCCGTATCTGCTCCAGAAAGCGCGGCGCGGTCCCGCAGCGGCGGTAGATCTCGCGCAGCAGATGTGTCGGCAGCTCGCCCTGCTGGTAGCGCCGCTCCACGACGACATCGTAGAGCATGTGGTGGAGAAACCCGGCCTCGGCCATCTCGCCAACCTGCTGCACGGCAACGCTGCTCGGCAAGCGCGAGAGATCTTTGGGCATGATCCGCGTGGTGATAATCGCGCGTGATCCGCCCGTCAGGTGATAGCACAGATGCGTGTACAAAACCGCCAGCCAGGGCCGCCGAATCGTCTGCGTCTGTGGATGGAGATTCGCGTCGAAGCCGTCCAGCAGCAGCACAAAGCGACCACGGCTGAGCGCCAGCACCAGATGCTGGAGCCGATCGCGCAGCGGCAGGCGCGGATCGCACAGCTTCTCGGCAGTATCCAGGCCGGCCGCACTAAAAGCGCTGGCGCAGATCTGAAAGAGTCGGGCGGCGGTCAGCGGCAGATGCGGACGGCTCACAATCGGGATCGGCGTGAGATCTTGCTCGGCCAGCGCGTGTGCCAGCGAGGTCGCCAGCACGCTCTTGCCGCTGCCGCTCGCGCCGGTCAGGATCACGGTCCGCAGCGAGCCGTTTTTGAGTCCCGGCAGCAGATGCTGGAAGGATCGCCGTCGTGCGATCAGACTTGCCGCGCCGCCCTCGGTCAATCCCGGCAGCGGCTGCTGGCGCACATGCTGCCGCTCGATCGTGGGCTCGATCCGAGCCGGCGCCGGCGTAAGGATCAGCGCTTGCGTCGTCGCGGCGTAGAGCACCGGCAGCGTCCAGCCGAGGTCGCCGCGCTGATCGCATACGCTGCGGATCGCGTGCCGGGAGCGGGCCAGCGCATCGTCGATCGGCTCGCCCAGCGCCAGCTGCCGGTAGAAGGTCGCGGCGAATTGATTGGCGACCTCGTCGTCGAGCGAGCAGGCCCAGCTGACCGCCAGCGGAATCTCCTGCGCCACCAGCGTCTGGCATAGCCCGCCAACAGCCGCGATCGGCGGTGCTTTTTTGCGTCCGCTGCTGATGCACACGCACTGCACGCTGCTGCCGGCCAGCAGTCGCCGCAGATCCGGCGCTGAGCGCGGATCGGGCTGTCCACGATCGTCCTCGAACAAAAAGTACGACTGCGTGGAAATGCCTTCAAGCAGCGCGCCGCACTGCCGGCAGCCGGAGTCAGACGCCTGGCTCAGCGCATGACAGGCCGGACAGATCCGTCCCAGCTGGCTCTGGCCCGCCAGATGCACGATATGCGGCTGAAAGCGCTCGATTTGCTGCGCCAGCTCCTCGAAAGTGCCGAGCGCTCCGGTCTCCACGCTGATATTCGGCCCGGCCTGCGCGATCGCCTGAAGTAGCGCCGCCTCCTCGCGCCGGCCGTCGCAGACGCTCTGGTTGCTGGGCGCACAGGCCATGAAGAGCACGCGCAGCGGTCCGGCCGGCAGCGTATGCTTGGTCTGGTGGAGCAGCGCCTCGGGGCGGGGACAGTGGCGAATGCTGAAGGCCGGATCGAAGCTAATAAAATCGCTGCTCGGCGGGCGGAGCAATTCCCAGGGCAGATTCAAGATCTCAGCCACGTCGGAGGCGATCACCAGCGTGCGGCGCATGCCGGGATGCATTCGCGCCCGCAGCCGCTCCCAGGCCGGAGCCAGCCAGAGATGAAACAGCTTCACGCCCAGCGCGCGCTGCTGATCCAGGGCGAAGCGCGCCACGCCGCCACCCATATTAAACATGGTTGTGTATTGATTCGTCAGGCCGCGCAGGATCTGCGTTTCAGCGATCGAAAGATGCTGGTTACGCAGAATCGGCCTGCCATCGACATCGATCTGGAACTGAAATGCTCGCCGCGACGCGATAGCGGTCTCCTGGATCGATAAGGTTATCAGAGAATGCGTCATCATAGGTCCACAATCCGATCGCAACGAAGGGTGAAGATGTATGGCTATGTCGCTGCATGGCCCGGCTCAGCGCCGATGGATGTGCTACGACCAGGCACGTGTCTTATCAATTTTTCGACTTCCTAAGAGCCATTCTACTGATGCACGCGCTCTATGAGCCGCAATTAACTTAACATCACGATGACAATAGCTCAGCCGTTCGTCCGGTGTGGCGCTAGGAAACTTGGCAAGGAACAAGGGAACAAATAAACAAAGGAACAAAGGAGCGGGTTTCTTTCTTGTTCGCTTGTTCCTCTGATCCTTTGTTCTTTGGCAGGCGAGTGGGAATGGTGGTACTTGTTTGTTCCCTTGGCAGGCCCTCACCCCCTAACCCCCTCTCCCGCAGCGGCAGGCGAGGGGGAATCGTGATATTTTTTTGTTCTTTGTTCTTTGTTCTTTGTTCTTTCGTTTGGTTCTTGGTTCCTGGTTCTTGGTTCTTGGTTCCAGGTTCTTGGTTCTTGGTTCTGGTTTATAATCTGCGCGCATATCAATTCACCAATGAGAGCCTATGCCATTTGCAACGATCAACAATATTGTGCTCTACCATGAGCTTCACGGCCCGACCGACGCGCCGCCGCTGGTGCTGGTCGCCGGTCGCTCGTCCGAGCACAGCGCCTGGCTACCGAATCTGCGCGACTTGAGCAAAACGTATCGCGTGCTGGTCTTCGATCATCGCGGCGTGGGCAAAAGTACCGTCTCGACGCCGGGCTACACCATCCGCGACATGGCCGGCGATACGCTTGGCCTGATGCGACGCGTCGGGTTTGAGCGCGCGCATGTGGTCGGCGCCTCCATGGGCGGGTACATCGCCCAGGAGCTGGCGCTGCTGGAGCCGCAGCGGATCGGCGCGCTGGTGCTGGCCGGCACGGTTGCTCACAGCGACGCCTGGCTCGACAACGTGTGGACGATGACCCAGCGTCTGGCAGCCAGCGAGGATCTGCGCGAGATCCGTGTGCGGCTGAGCCTGCTGCTGAACTTCAGCCCCGATTTTCTGAGCCGGCCCGGCACGCTGGATGGCCTGGTGCACTACGGCGTGGACAAGCCCGCGCATCAAACGCCCGAAGGACTACAAGGGCATATTGTCGCCTGCCGCAGCCACGATACACGCGGGCGACTCGGCAAGATCGCAGCGCCGACACTGGTGCTGGCCGGAGAGCAAGACATGCTGATGCCGGTCGATCGTGTTCGGCGGCTGGCGGAGCAGATTCCCGGCGCGATCTTTCAAACACTGCCGGGCGGCCACTCGTTTACGACCGAGTCATCGGATGAGTTCAATGGTGTCGTGAGCGAGTTTCTGGCCGAGCACAGCAGCTAGACGACTTCACAAAAGAGGAGTTATGTCAAATCAATCAACGTTAAGCTTTGGCGTGCCGCAGCCCGAGCAGCATGAAGAGCTAAATCGCCTGCTGACCGCCGCGCTGCATATTCCAGCGCCTAACATGGTGAGCTGGGTCGAAGGGCTGGGACAGGAGAATATGCGGCTAGTCCAGCGCGATCAGCGGGTTGTCGCCGGGCTAGGACTGATCCATATGGGCCAGTGGTTCGGCGGTCGTCGCGTGCCGATGGCGGGCGTAACGGCGGTGGGTGTCGCGCCGGATCAGCGTGGTGGCGGCGTGGGCTCGGTGCTGATGCGCGGAATGCTTGAGGAGCTGCACGGCCAGGGCGTGGCGCTGTCGGCGCTCTATCCCGCGACGCTCTCGTTCTACCGTAAGTTCGACTATTTGCGCGCAGGCTATCGGCTGACCTATGAGCTGCCGCTGGCGACGATCGATGTGGATGAGCGCGCCGGCGAGCTTGTGCCGATCACGCCTGAGCACTATCCCGATCTCAGGCGACTCTACGAGGAGCGCGCCCGTCAAAGTGCGGGCAACCTCCATCGGCCCGAATGGATGTGGCAGGCACGGCTGGAGCCCAAAGACAGCCCGGCGTTTCGCTTCCTGGTCGTCAACGAGGGTCGTCTGGAAGGCTACGTCGTTTTCACCCAGGGCGCACGCAGTGAGCCGCTTCAGGTGGCCGATCTGTGCGCTCTAACGCCCACCGCAGGCCGGCGGCTGCTCACGCTCTTCGCGGGCTATCGCACGATGGTCGAGCATGTTGTGTGGAGCGGCGGCACGCACGATCCGCTGCTGTATATGCTGGGCGAGAATATGATCGGTGGCTCGCGCGCCAAGGCCAGGATCACACGGCCGTTGGAGTGGATGCTGCGGATTGTCGATGTGGAAGCGGCGCTGAACGAGCGCGGCTATCCCGCAGGACTCAACGCCGAGCTACATCTCGATCTCCACGATCCGCTGCTGCCGGGCAACAACGGCCGCTGGGTGCTGCGTGTCGCCGATGGACGTGGCAGCGTCGAAGCTGGCGGCGCAGGTCGGGTAGAGCTGGGCGTGGCGGAGCTGGCGGCGATCTACAGCAGCTTCATGGCTCCCAGCGAGCTGCGCGCGATCGGCGCGATTCGCGGCTCCGACGAGGATCTGGCGCTGATGGGCGCGCTGTTCAGTGGGCCGCAGCCGTGGATCGGGGATATGTTCTGAGGGTGGAGAACCAAGAACCAAGAACCAAGAACCGAACGAGAGAACAAAGAACCAAGAACAGAGAACAAAGAAAGTACCAAAACCCCCTCGCCTGTGCCATAGGCAACGGGAGAGGGGGAAGGCACGGCAGTGCCAGGGGGTGAGGGCCTGTTCTCCTAACCCTTCACATGCGGCGGCGTATTGCCGAACACGCGCGGTATACCCGTCGTCGGCGCGGCCCAGCGCGCGGCATTGGCGATCACACGCTGCACATCGGGATGATGGTAGGTCGGCAAGGTCTCATGGCCGGGACGGAAATAAAAGATCTTGCCCGCGCCACGCGTGTAGCAGCAGCCGCTACGAAACACCTCACCGCCGCTGAACCAGCTGATGAAGACTAGCGTCTCGGGCGGCGGCACATCGAAATGCTCGCCGTACATCTCCTCGTGCTCGATCGTAATAAACTGATCGAGACCGGCGGCGATCGGATGCTCCGGCGCGACCACCCACAGCAGCTCGCGGTCGTCGCTCTCGCGCCACTTGAGATCGCAGCTGGTGCCCATCAGCCGCTTGAAGATCTTGGAGAAATGCCCGGAGTGCAGCACGATCAGGCCCATGCCGTCCAGCACGCGCTGCTGCACCCGATCCACGATCTCATCGCTGACATCCTTGTGCGCCATATGGCCCCACCAGACCAGCACATCAGTCGCGGCGAGCACGTCTTCGGTCAGGCCATGCTCGGGCTCATCCAGCGTTGCGGTGCGGACATCAAAACCCTGCTCGCGGAGAGGGGCGGCGATGGCAGCATGAATGCCCTCAGGATAGACTGCGGCAACCTTCGGATTGTTTTGCTCGTGACGATACTCATTCCAGACAGTGATCCGTACTTGCTCGCTCATGCTCCATTCTCCCTTATAGCAGACTTGCCTGCTGATGATCCTCAGCCGCGATCGATCGCGACCGCGCCTATGGTACCACACTCGCCGGGGTAGCTCGCCGCGACACGCTCCAGGCAAAGTTCTGCTATCCTTGTGAGCCATAACCTAGCAAGGAGGGCGCAATGGCGCGTACAATTCGATCACCCCGAAGTACTACTCGAAGCTGCAAGGGCTGGATTCAGGAAGCTGCGCTGCGCATGCTGATGAATAATCTCGATCCCGACGTGGCGGAAGATCCGCAGCAGCTGATCGTCTATGGCGGCACGGGCAAGGCCGCCCGCAGCTGGGAGGCGTTCGACGCGATTGTGCGGGCGCTCCAGCAGCTGGAGGACGACGAGACGCTGCTGATCCAATCCGGCAAGCCCGTGGCCGTCTTCCGCAGCCACACCGACGCGCCGCGCGTGCTGCTGGTCAACAGTATGCTCGTTCCCAAATGGGCCGACTGGGAGCAGTTCCGCTCGCTTGAGGCCAGCGGCCTGACGATGTACGGCCAGATGACCGCCGGATCGTGGATCTACATCGGCACACAGGGCATTCTGCAAGGCACGTACGAGACGCTAGCCGAGCTGAGCCGGCAGCACTTCGGCGGAACGCTGCGCGGGCGCTGGGTGCTGACCGGCGGTCTGGGCGGCATGGGCGGCGCGCAGCCGCTGGCCGTCACCATGAACGAGGGCGTCGCGCTGGTGGCCGAGGTCGATCAGCATCGAATCCAGCGGCGGCTTGAGACCGGCTACCTGGATCAGGCGGTCGATACGCTTGAGGAGGCGATGACGCTGGTCGAGGCGGCGGTTCGTGAGCAGCGGCCGCTTTCGGTGGGCGTGCTGGGTAACGCGGCCGAGATCTTCACCGAGCTGGCGCTGCGCGAGCTGACGCCGGACGTCGTCACCGATCAAACGTCGGCCCACGACGAGCTGACGGGCTACGTTCCCGCCGGCATGACCTACGACGAGGCGCTGGCCCTGCGTCAGTCCGATCCCGGTGGCTACGTTCAGCGCGCGCGCGAGACGATGGGCCGGCAGGTTGAGGCTATGCTGCGCATGCAAGAGCGCGGCGCGATCGCCTTCGACTACGGCAATAACATTCGGGCCCAGGCCAAGCTGGTCGGCGTGGAGCGCGCCTTCGATATTCCCGGCTTTGTACCGGCCTTTATCCGCCCACTCTTCTGCGAAGGCAAAGGCCCGTTCCGCTGGGTAGCGCTTTCGGGTGATCCCGAAGATGTTTACCGCACCGATCAGGCGATCCTTGAGCTGTTCCCCGACGACGAGCCGCTGCATCGCTGGATTCGTCAGGCGCAGCAGAAAGTGCATTTCCAGGGATTGCCCGCGCGGATCTGCTGGCTGGGCTACGGCGAGCGGGCCAAGGCCGGGCTGCGCTTCAACGAGATGGTGCGGCGCGGCGAAGTTTCGGCTCCGATCGTGATCGGCCGCGACCATCTCGACGCGGGATCGGTTGCGTCGCCCAACCGTGAGACCGAGGCCATGCGTGACGGCTCGGACGCGATCGGCGACTGGCCGATCTTGAACGCGCTGATCAACGCGGTCAACGGCGCGAGCTGGGTTTCGGTCCATCACGGCGGCGGCGTCGGCATCGGCTACTCGCTGCACGCGGGCATGGTGATCGTCGCCGACGGCACCGACGAGGCCGCCAAACGTCTTGAGCGCGTGCTTACCAGCGATCCGGGAATGGGCGTTGTGCGCCACGTCGACGCGGGCTACGAGCGCGCCGTCGAGGTAGCACGTGAGCGGGGCGTCAAGATTCCGATGCTGGATCAAGGTGTGAGCTGAGGAAGTGTGATCACGTAGCTGCGCGTTGAAACTTCATGTGAAGAGTCGCAGAAGGTCTATCCTCTGAGACTGTGTTCCCCGTAGATGTCGGAGTATGTCTCAAAATACCATGCTCAGACAGCTTCAGGTATTTTGAGACACTTCCGATCTGCGTGCTTAGGGATTCGGTTCGCCGCAAGTCAATCTCGCGGTGCGCCGCAATCCACTGTCAGTGAGGAGTTACGGGCCGTGGCACCAGCGCTGTCCTTCACGGTGACCATCACCACCAACGATTCTCGGTGGTTTCCTAGGTTTCCAGCAAAACAGGATCGTTCCATGGTGTTGGTTGTGGTCACTACCGTGTAGTTCCCCCGATTGCTGGTTACATTCCAGGTGTAGGAGACATAGCGGCCAGTGCCACCACTCACGAAGGCTTCGCAGCGGTAGAGCCCGGTGGTGGAGCTAGGATAGGAGTAGACGTCGCAGTACACCGCGTTAACGGTGAGCGTGGCGGCGTGCGCCGGCGGGCTGACAACAACGGTCGCTGCGACGAGGAAGAACAGGACAGACAGGCGCTTGAACATGGGGTGTCTCCCTTGAGGTGCTGGGGGTGGGGTGCGCGAATTATAGGTGTGTGGCCGAGGAGCTGTCAAGGGATCTGCTGTGTGGTAGTCAAGCGACGCAAGCGCTGAACGTGGTGTTCATGTTGTATTCGTTCAGCGACATGTTCGCCGGATGACGCGAAAAGGGGCATAATTGAAGCGAGCGTCGTCGATCGGAGGGGCACGCCTGGACCGTATATCAACCGCGATCAAGGAGATTTCTATGAATACCCGTCACCTCGTCGACCCCGAGCTTATCCCGGTGCTTGATCAATTCCCCCAGATTCAGCTCACAACCGAAAGCCTGCCCATGATCCGCGCCAGCAGCGCCGCCATGCGGGCGAACATCCCGGTGCCTGAGATCCCCAACCTCGCCGTGAGCGAGCAGCACGTGCCTGGCCCCGAAGGCGCGCCGGCTGTGCGCATCCTGCTCTACCCGCCAACTGACGCCGCGCAGCCAACGGCCGGGCTGCTCTGGATTCACGGCGGCGGCTATGTCAGCGGGGACGCCGACGACATCAACGGGCGCATCATGGCCTCGCAGCTTGGCTGTGTTGTCGTGTCGG
>DASWTQ010000312.1:0-32088 GCA_036402055.1 Herpetosiphonaceae bacterium | reverse complement strand
CTTCGAGCGCGCCGGTGAAGAACGGCAGCGTGGCGGATGTCGGCAGGCCGTAGCTGCGCTCCAGCTCCTCCGAGAAGAAGCCCGAGGTGAGCAGCACGCCGTCGGCATCGAAGATCACAGCTTTCAGATCCATCTACATGTCTCCGCTTGGATAAAGAGCCAGGAGTGTACCAGGCTCGGTCGCGATCGGCTACGGGCTTTTGTCGTACAGATGTTCAATTTACACGGCGAGAAGCCTGCTTTGGGCCGGAGCAGTATGCTATAATCGCGACGACCTCCACGCGCGGCGGTCGGGCGGCGATGTGCGATACGGGAGCAAATCTGTGGCGACAGAACCACACGGACGGCGGCATTATGTGAGTATTGCCGGCAACATCGGAGTAGGCAAATCGACCCTGGTCGGCGTTTTAGCCGATGTTTTTGGCTGGCAGCCCTACTATGAGCTGGTTGCCGACCATCCGTACCTTGACGACTATTACGCCAATCGCGAGCGGTGGGGCTTTCACTCCCAGATCTGGTTCCTGTCGCAGCGCTTCGAGCAGCAGCAGGAGATCGCCGACACGCCGATCTCGGTCGTGCAGGATCGCTCGATGTACGAGGACTACGAGGTTTTTGTCAAAGGCTTGCTGGAGCAGGGCATTCTTTCGCATCGCGATTTTCGGACCTACCGGCGGCTCTACCAGGCGCTGACCCACTCCACGCCACCGCCGACGCTGCTGATCTATCTGCGGGCGGATGTTTCCACGCTCTGCGATCGGATCAACGGGCGCGCGCGGCCCTCCGAGCGCCAGATTCCGCGATCCTACCTGGAGCATCTGAATCGCCGCTACGAGGATTGGCTGCGCCGCTTCGACCTGTGCCCGGTGACGACGATCGATACTGATGAGCTGGATGTGGTCAATGTGGCCGAGCATCGCCAGCAGATCGTCGACACGATTCGCTATGCGCTGGGTATGCGCGGCGATACCGAGATGCAGCTGAATCTGCCGGGCATCGATCGGGCCGCGCTGATCGGCTAACACCTCATCTGCTTAGATCGTGAAAGACAACGCCGCCTCCGATCGTATCTCTTCGATCTTGTAAGCTAAGCTGCTCTAGCGAGCAAAACAACGACGCGCCCGGATCATCTCCGAGCGCGCTCATGATTCAAGGTGTAGCTAGCGGCTAGGGCAGCGTGACATAATGCGCGAGGAACGTGCGTGCCGATGTGGTGTCGAGACGGTAATCCACGTTAGTCGCCCAGCACTGCGCATCTCCGCTGTTGGTGATCGCCGCGATCACGTCTGAGGTACCCAGGAAGTTAGGCCCGCCCGAGTCGCCGTAGCAGGTGCCGCTATCGCCGATCGAGTTATTCTGCGAAAGGCGCAGGTAGCCTGGGCCAAGCGCGTTGAAACGTGAAGTCGAGAAGCGCCGATCGACGCTCGGCGTAAACACTGGCCGGCCACCGGTGCGAGTAGGCTCAAGGTTGCCGTAGCCGACGGCGGTGAACGTCTGATCTTTCAGGCCGTTCTGCTTCCGCAGCTGATCAAGCAGGTCGGCGGTCGGTAGCTTGGCGGGCCTGAGATGTGTGATCGGCTGATCCAGAACGACCACGCCAATGTCGCCGCTGTCCGACTGGCGCTGGCTATAGCTCGGGTTGGTATGCAGCGTGCCAGGATAGATCGTGGCGCTCGCGGCGTCGTAGTGCGAGTCGAACGTGACCCAGATCTGCTCAAGGTCAAGCGATTCGAGATATGCGGTGCAGTGAGCTGCGGTGACAAAGACGGTCGGCGCGATCAAGGTTCCGGTGCAGAAGAGATCTTTCTGACCGGCGGCTCTCCACTCAGCGACCATCGCGCCGACGTTTGGGTGACGATTGCCGTCTAGCTGACCGTAGGTGATGGCGCGAGCAGGCGCGATCGCAGCCAGCATAACGGCGGCAAGCGACAGAACGACGACGAGCTTACTCCGCATGATCTTCTCCTTGCTAAAGGCTGGGCCGGAGCCATGACTCCGCGCTGGTATCCCACGCTGCCACAGGGCAGCGTGAACACGCAGGGACAAAATGAAGCGTGGGTTTAGGTGACGGGCTTTGGTTCGTGAGGAGCTTATTATATCGTAATCACGCCAAGAAACGCATGACTGTAGTAGAAAGCGGGACGGGCCCAATTGGACCCGTCCCACTGAGACCTGATGTGTTAACCAGGCTACGCTTTCACGATGCCGAACTCAAGCGGCACGCCGCCGATCTCGGTTGTGATCGCGCGGACCTGCTCCGGCACTGCGCTCAGGCGCAGCTCCTTAGCCAGCGTC
Source organism: Herpetosiphonaceae bacterium (assembly GCA_036402055.1). Taxonomy (GTDB): domain Bacteria; phylum Chloroflexota; class Chloroflexia; order Chloroflexales; family Kallotenuaceae; genus LB3-1. The sequence goes on along the minus strand of DASWTQ010000312.1, from coordinate 29,796 downwards.
TCGTTCTGGATGTAGCCGCCGTAGCGCTCGACCAGCTGCTCCAGCGACACGCCCTCGTGATGGCTGCCGATGCTGCTCAGATACAGCTCGATCCGGTCGGCGATCTCGAAGCCCGCTTCTTTGCGCGCATCCTGGATCACGCGCACCAGATCGCGCGCCGCGCCTTCCAGCCGTAGCTCGTCGGTCAGCGTGGTATCCAGCGCGACCAGCACGCCGCCGTCCTCGGCCACGGAGTAGCCCTCCGGCGACGAGGTTTCGACCAGCACCTCATCCGCCAGCAGCTCCAGCGTCTGACCGTCCACCGTCAGCGCGATCGACTCGCCGGCCTCGGCGCGACGTCCGGCTTCGGCGGCCTCGGCTCCGGCCAATTGTTCGAGCGCGGCCTTGATGCTCGGCACCTGCTTGCCGTACTTCTTGCCGACCAGCTTGAGATTCGGCTTGAAGCGATACTCGACCATCCCGCCGGCGCCCTCAAGGTACTTGACCGCCTTGACGTTCAGCTCGTCACGCAGCTCTTCCTCGAACTGCCGCAGCGCGTTGGTCTGCGTCGCGGTGGGCGCGCGCACCAGCAGCTCTTGCAGCGGCTGCCGCACCTTGACGCCGCTCTGCTTGCGCGCGGCCCGGCCGGCGGTCACGGCGTGCAGCAGCGTCTCGGTGGCGCTCAGCAGCTCCCCGTCGATCAGCGACTCGTCGGCGACCGGCCACGGGGCGAGATGCACGCTATCCGGCGCGTCGCGGGTACCCTCTGGGTGATGCTCCGCGACCAGGTTGCGATACATTGCCTCGCTGAGAAACGGCGTGAACGGCGCGACCAGCTTGGCTAGCGTCACCAGACACGTGTAGAGCGTCGAGTAGGCCGCGTTCTTGTCGGCGTCGCTCTCGGATTTCCAGAAGCGTCGCCGGTTGCGGCGCACGTACCAGTTCGACAGCTCCTCGACGAACGCCTCGACGCGCTTGGTCGGCTGGTAGATGTCGTAGTCTTCCAGATCGGCTGTGGCCTCGCGCACCAGCTTGTTGAGGCTGGCCAGCGCCCAGCGATCGATCGGCTGCAAGCCTTCCAGGCTGAGCTTGTCGGGCGTCCAGCCGTCGAGATTGGCGTAGGTGACGAAGAAGCTGTACGTGTTCCACAGAGTCAGCATAAACTGGCGCAGCGCCTCGGCGATCAGATCCGGCCCGAAGCGGCGCGGATTGTACGGCGGCGCGCTCGCGAACATGTACCAGCGCATGGCATCCGCGCCGTACTGCTCAAGCAGCGGCATCGGCGCCGCGATGTTGCCCTTGGACTTCGACATTTTGTCGCCGCGCGCGTCGAGGATGTGGCCCAGGCAGATCACATTCTTGAACGCGGGCCGGTCGAAGAGCATCGTCGAGACGGCGTGCAGGGTGTAGAACCAGCCACGCGTCTGGTCGATCGCCTCCGAGATGAAGTCGGCCTGACCGGCGATCTGGAACAGCTCCTGGTTCTCGAATGGGTAGTGCCACTGCGCCACCGGCATCGAGCCGCTGTCGAACCAGGCGTCGGCCACGTCGGGAACGCGCTTCATGGCGCCGTCGCCGCACTCGGCGCAGTCCCAGCTTGGCGCGTCGACATAGGGCCGGTGCAGATCCAGGTTGGCGAAATCCTCGCCCGCGCGCTCGCTCAGCTCCTGCACCGAGCCGACTACCTCGACATGACCGCAGGATTCACAGGTCCAGATCGGCAGCGGCGTGCCCCAGTAGCGCTCACGGGAGATCGCCCAGTCGATGTTGTTTTCCAGCCAGTTGCCGAAGCGTCCATTCTTGATGTGATCCGGCACCCAGTGGATCTGCTGGTTGTTGGCGATCAGCTGCTCTTTCTTGGCCGTCGTGCGGATATACCACGAGCGCTTGACGTAGTTGAGCAGCGGCGTTTTGCAGCGCCAGCAGAACGGATAGGTATGCTTGACCCGTCCGCTCTTGAAGAGCAGGTCGCGACCCTTGAGGTTGCGCGTGATCAGCGGATCGGCCTCTTTGAAGAACATGCCGCCAAAGCCCAGGCTGTCGAACTCGGGCAGCACCGCGCCATTGAGATCGACCGAGAAGAGCGTAGGCAGGCCATACTTGCGCCCGATCTCAAGGTCGCCGTAGGCCGGCGCGATATGCACGATGCCGGTGCCGTCCTCCAGCGAGACGAAATCGTCGGCGACCACGCGATAGGCGGTGTTCCAGTCTACGGTCTCGTCAGCGCCCGGCACGCCGTCGAAGAGCGCCTCGTAGCGCAGATCGACCAGATCCTGGCCCTGCACGCTGTCGAGCTTCTGCGCACCCTCGCCAAGCACCTGCGCCACCAGCGCATCGGCCAGCAGGTAGCGCACGCCGTCCAGCTCGACTAGCGCGTACTCGGCGTCGGGCTTGACGGCCAGCGCCACGTTCGCGGGCAGCGTCCAGGGCGTCGTCGTCCAGGCCAGCAGATACGCGCCCTCAAGCTTCGCTGCCAGCGGATGATCAGTCGACTTGGCCTTGAACTTGATCCAGACCGATGGATCGTCGGTGTCGTCCTCGTAGCCCAGCGCGACCTCGGCGTCGGCCAGCGTGGTGTCGCAGCGGGGACAGTGCCAGGTGGTTTTGTAGTCGCGGAAGAGCAGATCGCGCTCCCAGAGCTGCTTGACGATCCACCACAGCGATTCGATATATGAGTTGTCGTAGGTTACATACGGATTTTCAAGATCCAGCCAGTAGGCGATGCGCTCGGTCAGTACCTCAAACTCGGCGACGTACCGGCTCACGCTTTCTTTACATTTGGCGTTAAACTCTTTGATGCCGTATTTTTCGATGTCGGGCTTGCCGCGAAAACCAAGCTCTTTCTCTACCTCAACCTCGACCGGCAGACCGTGCGTATCCCAGCCGCCGCGCGCGCCGATCACATAGTGGCCGCGCATACGCTGGAAGCGATTCACAATATCTTTGGCAACTCGCGCCTCGACGTGATGCACGCCCGGCTTGCCGTTGGCTGTCGGCGGTCCCTCGAAAAAGATGAACGGCCTGTTGCGATCACCGCTTTCGAGCGATCGTTTCACCACGCCGCTGTCACGCCACCACTGGGCGACCTCGTTTTCGAGCGCGGGAAACGAAACGCGTGTGTCTACTGCTTTGAACGCCATTGCTAAAGCTCCTTGATTTGCCTGCTTCCCAGGCGTTTGAACTGCGTGATGTGCGCCGCATCTGGCCGGGCAATCGTCCCGCCGGTCGCTCGGCAGGGATCAAAAAACCCCGTCCCCAATCAGGGACGAGGCGTTATAACCCCGCGGTACCACCCCGCTTGACGCACGAATGCGTCCGCTCGGTAAGATGCTATCACATCTCCGTCGCTGGTAACGGCTGACGAGGCCGGATCGGTCTACTACGTCGCGAGGTTGTGTGCTCCGCCACGGTTCGGCGATCAGCTCAGGGGTGATGTTCGATCCGCTGCCTACGCCTGTTCGCACCGTCCACAGGCTCTCTGGTGTAGCGCTTGCAGTCTACTCTTCCCCGTCTTGGCTTTTGTAGTGCGAAGTATAGTCCATGCCTCGTGCCGCGTCAAGGTGGACGAAAGGCGGAGAAGAACCAAGAACCAAGAACCAAGAACCGAAAGAACAAAGAGCGAAGAACAAAGGAGCACTGACGACTCCCCCTCGCCTACCGCAACCGAGGCAGAAGCCTGCCGAGGTTTGGGGAAGGGGGCTAGGGGGTAAGGGCCATGCCGAGAACAAAGAACAACAGAACAAAGATCGTGAGGCGGGGTGAGGGCCTAGAACCAATGGCTGCGGCTCAAAACCGTTAGCTCTTGGTTCCAGGTTCTGGTTTCTAGGTTCTACTGAATGTATCCTCGCACGCGCAGCTCCTCAGCGCCGAGCAGACCCAGCAGCACCTCGTAGGCTGTGCCGCGCAGCTCGGGATGATACTCCAGCCGTTCGCGCTCGAACCACTGTGTCAGGTAGGTCTGGCCGTCGGTCCGGCTCGTTTCATCGCGGGCGGCGTTGATCGGATAGCCGTAGACCGCCAGGCCTCCATTGTTTTGCCAGAACGCTTTCAGCGGCGGGCAGAGCGTATAGCCGGTCTCGACGAAAAGATCGCAGCCGGGATCAGGCGGGAGATTGGCCTCGGGCGACCGCACCAGGGTGTCGTCGCGGGCGATGAGCGAGGACGCGCCCAGGCGACCCAGCAAGACCTTGTAGGGCTCGGGGTTGTTCGGGTGATACTCCATGCGCGCTCGCTCGAAGTATTGTGTCATGAACAGCTCGCCGGTGTCGGGGTTCATCTCGGTGAACGTTTCGGTCAGCGGGTAGCCAAACAGCGCCAGCGACTCACGATCCGACGTGCCGCGATCGCCCAGCTCCAGCCCGTGCGACTCGTAATACTGGCGGAATGGCCCGGCGATCGAGTGGCCGGTCTCGGGGAAGTAGCGCCCGCCTGGTTGGCTGCCCGTCACGCGATCGGAGGGCAGCGACTCCGCGCTGAAGCGCATTGGCCGTCCATCACCTGAGGCCCACTGCACATCTTCGCTCAGGATCGCGTAGGTTGTAGGCACGATCGCGCTGCCGCCGCTGGTGTCGGGCGTGAATGTGCCGCTGTCGAAGCGCGTGCGCTGGGCCGGCGGGTGATTGTCGAGCGCGGGGCAACCGATGAGCGAGGCCCAGCCGCGATTGGTGCCGGGTAGCAGGCCCAGCACAACCGGCTGGAAGTTATGCGCCTCGCCGGGTGTCAGCATCCAGGCGCCGTTGCTGTAGCGCAGTAGGCGTCCGGTCGGGCAAAACTGCCGACTGCCGGGATAAGCAACCAGCGTGGCCCAGCCTTCAGTCGCGCTGACCATCGTGATCTGGTGGTTGCCGACCAGTGCCGGACGCGCAGCAGTCGGCTCCGGCAGCGCGGGCAGCGCTTCCTGCGTCCACGCGCCATCTTCGAGATGCATGATCGCCGGGCGACGGTTATTGGCGGGGCCGAAGTTGCCGATCGCCCAGCCTTCGGTGGCGCTGACCATACTCAGCTTGAGCAGTTCGCCCTCGCGCCACTCGCCGGGCGTGCGATCGTGCCAGGCCGTGCCGTCGAAGAACAGCACCAGCGGACGCTGGCTATCGTAGAAGCCTTGAGCGTTTTGATCGAAGGCGTGGCCGATCGCCCAGGCAGTGTTGCCGATCGTCACGACATCCGTTAGCGAGCCGGCGATCGGGCCGGTGCTGCCATCGCGGCGAACAAACTCGTTATACCAGATCCAGCGACTGCCATCGTAGCGCGAGGTGCTGGCGAACGGAGGCCCGCTGTAGTAGTCGAAGCCGACGACCCAGACGTTGCTCGCGCTGCTGGCGTCGACGGCGTTCACGTTGCGAGGACCGGTAAAGTTCTCGCGCTCCGGGCGCCAGAAGCGGCCATCGAAGCGCAGCACGCCGTGGTAGGAGACGGCCCAGCCGGTGCTGCTGTCGAGCAGCTTCATCTCGGTGATGCCGTTGCCCGTGGCGACAATGTTGGTCGGGCCGATCGACTTGGCCGGGCCGATCAGCTCGGTATCGGCGAGCCAGCGACGCGGGGCTTGCGCTGCCGCCGGCTGGATGGAATGGAGCGCCGCCAGAAGCAGCGTCATAGCGAACAGGACACACCTGCGGAACATCGAATCCTCCAAAATCTCTGTGAATACACCAGCTAAATGAAGCTCGTCACGCAAAAAGCACAGCGTTGATGTAGCCTTTCGACTGATTTTACTGGCTGGCATGAGTGTTGCTCGCTGGTGCCCAGATGAGATCTGACTTAGAGCAATATCAGGTTAAGGGAGGCTTGGGCGACGATGATAGGTTCACAGTTGCTCTCCGGCGCGCTGGCAGGCTGTGTCGCGACCGCGCCGATGACGGCATCGATGGAGTTGATGTACCGGCTGCTGCCGCAGCATGAGCAGTATCCGCTGCCGCCGAGCGAGATCACGGCTGAGCTAACCGATCAGACCGGCGTGCGCGACGATCTCGACACAGATGAGCATGTGGGCTTGACGCTGGTGAATCATTTTGCCTATGGCGCGGCGGCGGGCGCGATCTACGGGCCACTGTCGAAGTACGCGCCGCTCCCGCCTGCTCTCAAAGGTATCGCCTTTGGGCTGGTGGTCTGGACGGTCAGCTATCTGGGGCTGCTTCCGGCGCTGGGCATTTTGCGGCCCGCGACCGAGCACCCGGGCCGTCGCAACCTGCTGATGATCCTGGCGCATGTCGTGTGGGGCTCGGTCACGGGCCTGGTGGTGGAGCGAATGGAGCGCGATCGCTGAGCGGCTAGATCATCAGCATCGCGTCGCCGAAGCTGAAGAAACGATAGCGCTCGCGCACGGCTTCGGCGTAGGCGGCCAGGATCTGCTCGCGGCTGGCAAACGCGCTGACCAGCATCAGCAGCGTCGATTTGGGTAGATGAAAATTGGTGATCAGGCCGCTCAGCACGCGGAAGCGGTAGGGCGGATAGATGAAAATATCGGTGTCGCCGCTGCATGGCCGGAGCGTGCTCGATCCCTGGCGCTCGGCCCACTGTGCGGCGGTCTCCAGCACACGCACGGTCGTCGTGCCCACGGCGATCACGCGGCGCTGCTCGGCGCGGGCGCGGTTGATCGCCTCGGCGGTGGCGGCGCTCAGCTCAAAGTACTCGCTGTGCATGGTGTGCTGCGTGGGATCGCTGACCTGCACCGGGCGAAACGTATCCAGGCCGACATGCAGCGTGACGGTCGCCCACTCAACGCCCTGCTCCTGAAGCGCGGCGATCAGCTGAGGCGTGAAGTGTAATCCGGCGGTCGGCGCGGCTGCCGATCCTTGCGTTTTGCTGTACACGGTCTGGTAGCGCTCGGGATTGGCGACCTGCTGATGAATGTAGGGCGGCAGCGGCATCTGGCCCAGCTCCGGCAGCAGCGGCTCGATCGCGGCGTCGAACTGGATCAGGCGGCCACCGTGGGGCAGCAGATCCAGCACCTGGGCCTGGATCGGTTCGTGGAGCGTGACAGCCTGCTGCGGCTCGATCTGGAGCGTCGTACCGGGCCGCACGCCTTTGCCGCGCACCAGCGCCTCCCAGCTGCGCTCGTCGCGCCGTCGCAGCAGCAGCACCTCGACTTTGCCGCCGCTGGCCTTGTGGCCGAAGAGTCGTGCGGGAATCACGCGGCTTTCATTGGCGACCAGCAGATCGCCGGCTCTGAGATAATGTCCGATGTTATAAAAATGATCGTGACGCAGTGTGCCCTGCTCGCGGCTCAGCACCAGCAGCCGCGATTGATCGCGCGGCTCCACGGGCGTCTGCGCGATCAGCTCCTGGGGCAGATCGTAGTCAAAATCGTCTGTGCTCAGCGGTCGTTGCTCCATAGCCGCCTATTCTAACGCAAGAATCGCGATCGTAATCCTACGGCTGCCGCAGCTGCTCGACCTCGATCGACGGCAGCAGCGCTTCGATCGCGGCGCTGTTCGGCGGATCTTCGCACGGGCCGGGCTGTAAACATTGCAGGCCGGCGGCGGCGCAGCTCCAGCGCAGCGTTCGGTCGAGCGGCCACTCGTTGATCCAGCCCAGGATCATTCCGGCTTTGAGCGCATCGCCGGCGCCCGTGGTATCGACAGGCGCAATCTGGGGCGGCTGGACTCTCAGCCAATCGCCGGACGCGCTCAGCGCCAGCGCTGGCTGCGGCCCATCGCTGACGACGACAGTCGCGCCCGCCACCGAATGAACCGCCGCCATCCAGCTTTCGATCTCCTCGACGTTGTGGCGATAGCGCAGCACGGCCCGCGAGGTTGTAACGATCGCCGCGCCGGGCAGCCGTGAATCGTCGGGGCCGGAGATGTCCGCGACGGCCAGAGGCAGCTGCAAGCGCCGGGCCAGGCTCAGCATCTCGTCCATGCCGGGGCCGTAGATCGACGTGCTGACGATGCGGGCCGAACGGAGCAGATCCTCGCCGGGCAGCGTCCAGCCGGTCGGCGTCGGCCACGAAGGTACGATCGTGCGCTCGCCGTCGGGCGTGATCCAGATGTAGCAGGTCGGTGTTTGAATCGCCGGCTCGCTCGCGACGACAAGACGCGTGCGTGGTCGCCGGCGCAGCTGCTCACGCAGAAACGCGCCCAGCGGATCGTCGCCCAGCCGGTTGCCCGCGATCGCCACCTCGACGCCCCAGGCCACCAGATGTCCACCGACGTTGCAGGGCTCGCCGCCGACGTAGAGCCGCTCGCCGAGCGCGTGCACGCCTTCGCCGGGCCGTGGAAAGCGCGGCAGCTCCAGTACCCGGTCGGCGATCACCGAGCCGTAGCAGATGACCGCACTCACGTCTGCGGCACCAGCTCAGGATAGGCTTGCAGCAAAAAGAGCACGCTAATCGCCAGGGCGTTCTGGAAGAAGTGCAGCGTGATCGTGATCCACAGCGAGCGCGTCCACTCAAAGACCGCCGCCAGCACCACGCCGACCACAAAGAGCGGCAGCAAGATCACTGGATACACATGGACGACCGAGAAGATCGCGCCCGAGAGCAGGATCGCGCCGACCGCGCCGGTATGATTGCGCAGCCACTGGTAGAGCAGTCCGCGAAAGAGCATCTCCTCTACGATGGGCGCGATGATCGCGCCGACGAGAAAGACCAGCCCAAAGTTGAGCCACGAAAAGCCGGCCGGATCAGTCAGTGCATCGACCTGCGGATTCTCGAAGGTGCCGATGATACTCTGCAAGATCGCGTTGACGATCGCCAGCAGGATCAGCTGGCCGAAAAAGATCACGGGTGTGAGCAGCAGCGCGACGAGCGGCGGCGCGCGAAAGCCGATCTCACGCCAGCTGCCGCGCTTCCGGCGCACGATGATCGCGTAGGTGGCGATCATCGCGATCAGATAGCCGAGGCCGCCGATGACCATCGTGACTGCCAGCGGACGGCTGGTGAGCAGATCGCGGATCAGATCGACGCCCAGCGCGCTCGGCAGCAGAATCACCAGCAGCAGAGCCGCGCCCAATGCAGTCGTCAGCAGCCCGACCATAATCAAGTCGCGCAAGGTCCAGCGGATCGGCGCTGGCGGCGCGGCGGTAAAGAGTTCAGCATTCATGGTTCAAGTGTACCCTTAATCGGCCGGCTTTCGATGCTGAGCGTAGAGCACGGCTCCGCCGCGCACGCCGATCCAGAGGTCGTTGAGGCGGCCACCCTGCACCTGTGAGCGTCTGCCGCTGAGCAGATCTTCGAACTCAAGTCCTTCTGGCAGCTGAAGGCTATCGATCGCGAGTGCGGGCAGCGTGAGCGCGTGGTAGTGGTTGTTCAGCAGCACGATCGCGACCGAGTCGGCGTCAGTGCGGGCGAAGGCGTAGAGGTTGGTGCCGGCATCGGCCGCGAGCACGCGGTAGTCGCCGCTGCGCAACACCGGGTATTTGCTGCGCATGGCAGTCGTCTGGCGCACAAACTCAAGCAGATCGCGCTGCCACTGGCTCTCGTCCCACGGGAAGCAGGCGCGGCAGTGCGGATCGCCCTCGCCGCTGAGGCCGATCTCGTCGCCGTAGTACATGCAGGGCGCGCCCGGGTAGGTGGTGATAAAAAGCCAGGCCAGCTTGAGACGGGCCAGCTCGCCCTGCGCCAGCGTCAGGAAGCGCGGCGTGTCGTGGCTGCCCAGCAGGTTGAGCTGCGCCGCCGTGACCTCGGGCGAGTAGCGCCCCAGCAGCTCAGTGATCCGGCGTCCGAACTCGTCGGCGGCGATGCTGCCGCGCGCGAAAAACTCCACGCAGATGTCGCGCAGAACATAGTTCATCACCGCGTCGAACTGCGTCCCATCCAGCCAGGGCGAGCCGTCCTGCCAGATCTCGCCGACGATGTAGGCCTCAGGATTGATCCCTTTGACAACGCGCCGAAACTCGCGCCAGAAATCGTGGTCGGCGATCTCGTTGGGCACGTCCAGCCGCCAGCCGTCGATGCCCTGCTCGATCCAGTAGCGCCCGACCGACAGGATATACTCGCGAACCGGCGGGTGCCAGATGTTGAACTGCGGCAGTGAGCGAATGCCCCACCACGAGCGGTAGTTGGCCGGCCGCGACTCGTCATAAGGAAAGACCGGCAGGCTTTCGATGTTGAACCATTTGTAGAAGGGCGAAAACTGGCCGTTCTCCAGCACATCGTGAAAGGCGTAGAAGCCGCGACCGCAGTGATTAAACACGCCGTCCAGAATGACCTTGATGTTCCGGCTATGGCACTCGCGCAGCAGCTCCTGAAAGCGGCTCAGGTCGCCGAAGTGCTGATCGACCATGAAGTAGTCGAAGGTGTTGTATTTGTGGTTGGATGTGGCCTGAAAGATCGGGTTGAAGTAGATCGCTGTGACGCCGAGCTGCTGCAAGTAGTCCAGGTGATCGATCACGCCCTTGAGATCACCGCCCATAAAATTATGCAAGGTCGGCGGTGAGCCCCACGGCTCGACGTTCTCCGGGCTGCGCGATGGCTCGCCGTTGGCAAAGCGCTCCGGGAAGATTTGATAAAAAACCGCGTGTTTGACCCACTCCGGCGTCCAGGATGTATCGTGTGGCATGGCTGGGATCGGCTCCTTAAACAGTGTACGGTCTGAGGATATGCGCAATGGTAGCATATTTCTCGATCATCGCAGCGTGCTCCGCTTCTGGCACACCACGTGCAACGTTGCAACGCCAGTAAGTTCAGATCGAGGAGGAGCACACATGGAACGCAAGCAAGGCGACACCGGCCTGGGCAATGACGAGCCGCGAGCAGATTATGGCGGTAAAACGCCGTCGACGGCGCAGAACGCGTCGTTTGAGACCGGCGCGGGCGAGGGCACGACCGGCTTCGACTCGCCCGACGACGAGAGCCGCTGGCTGTCGAATCCTGAGGTCAAAGGCCAGATCCATAGCGATCCGTACTATCCGCCGGGCGGCGGCGCGGACAACGAGCCGGCGCTGCACGACGAGCGCGATCAAGACATCGCGGGCGAGTAGCGGCACCTGGAGCAACGGCGCGGGCGGCTCGGTGAGTCGTCCGCGTTTGTGTTTTCTCCGCCCATCGTGCGAGCAACGCTACAGACTTTTGTCATAGTCTCAGCCGCTGACACTGCGCTACACTTGCGCTTGTTGCTACCGCATAGCAGCCTGTTTCCGCTTTGTACTCGAAAGGATGGTTCATGTGCGAGTAGTTATGCTCCTGCTCCTGGCTGGGATTTCCACTGGTACAGCCTTTGCGCAAGCGTCTGCTGCTCAGGCTTTAGATCAAGGAAACGTGGACCTCCCGCGCCTTAGCATACCCGGTCCTGGTCGCATCGCCTATGTGAACGACGACACCACTGGCTGGTCGATTCATGTGGTCGACGGCGACGGCACCAATGATCACGTGATCGCGGATTTTCCGCTGATCTCGCCCAACAATCCGAGCTGGTCGTCCGATGGCACGCGGCTGGTCTTTGACGCGTTTGAAGAAGGCTCGTCGATCAGGCAGATTTACGTCCTGGAGGATGACGGCTCGAACGTCGAGCAGATCACAAGCGATCCCGGCGGTGCGACTGATCCTGCCTGGTCGCCGGACGGCAGCCGGATTGCGTTCGTCTCCACGCGCGACGGCAACCCGGAGATCTACGTGATGGACGCCGACGGCTCGGATCAGGTCCGTCTGACCGATCATGCCGCCGCCGATCTAGAGCCGGCCTGGTCGCCGGATAGCATACAGCTTGCCTTTAGCTCGGAGCGGGACGGCGAAGCCGAGATCTATACGATGCTGGCGAACGGCTCCAATCAGACGCGGCTGACGACAGACGCGGTTGAGACTATAGATAGCACTCCAGCCTGGTCGCCAAGTGGGCAGTGGATTGCATTTTGCTCCCGGCCCTTGAGTTCGTCAGGCCAGTTCCGTGGAGCCGATATACATATCATGAACACCAACGGCTCAGGCATTGTCAACCTCACCAAGACCAACGATCAGCACGATTGTGGTCCAACCTGGTCGTCGGACAGTACGCGGATTGTTTATTCACGCGGCGCGCGCAACGTGGCGCCGTCCTCCAGCGTGCTCTTCAGTGTCGGCGTGGATGGCGCGGAAGCTACCTATCTTGTCGGATCGTGGCGCTACAACTTCAGCCCGGCCTGGTTGCGCTGAGATCTGAGCAGTTCATCTCATGTGCGCCGGTGCTTTTCGCAAGCATCGGCGTTTTTGCTGCGCCGCATGAGTCTAGCGAACTGTGCTACGATCGAATCATGCGTACTTTTTTGAAACGTCGCTGGTGGCTGCTGCTGGCGTTGCCGCTGCTGCTGGCGCTGGGCTTTGTCGGCTGGGCGCTGCTCGGCCCGCAGCCCATGCCCGAGGCGATCGCCGCGCTGCAATCCGATCCGCAGGTAGCCGTGCAGCAGTCGAGCTGGATCGTGTTTCAGCCGGCGGCGACCACGCCAACTACAGCGCTGATCATCTATCCCGGCGGTCGCGTCGACGAGCGAGCCTATGCGCCGGCCGCTCATGCTCTGGCAGCCGAGGGCTATCTGGTGGTGCTGGTCCCGATGCCGCTCAACTTCGCGGTCTTTGCGCCGGATCGTGCATCCGAGGTCATCGCGGCGTTTCCCGCGATCCGGCACTGGGCGATCGGCGGTCACTCGCTGGGCGGCGCGATGGCGGCTCAGTTCGCGCACGCTCACCCGCAGCAGATCGGCGGACTGGTGCTGTGGGCCTCGTATCCGCCCGACAGCGCCTCGCTGGCCGAGCGGCCTTTGCGTGTGGCCTCGATCTTCGGCACCCGTGACGGCGTGGCCACGTCCGAGAATATCGAGGCGTCGCGGCCGCTGCTGCCGCAGGATACCAGCTGGGTGGCGATCGAAGGCGGCAATCATGCGCAGTTCGGCTGGTACGGCGCTCAAAGCGGTGACCTTCAGGCGACGATCAGCCGCGAAGAGCAGCAGGCGCAGACCGTGGCCGCGACGCTGGCGATCCTGGAGCAGATCGATCGCGGCGAGCCGTGATTCTCCTCGCTGTATTGCAGATCAAACGTAGTGGTACAATCGAAAGCATCGTTCAATCGCACGGAAAGGAAGCCGTCGCATGCCGCTCGAAATCCGCGATCTGCGGGCGCTCGAAGGTCCGAACATCTACTACCTCCAACCGGCAGTCAAGCTCCAGATCTGGGCTGATCGCGACATCAGCCGCACGATCGGTGATACCGTCAAAACCTGGGCGCAGCAGGTCGGCGCGGTGATCGGCAAGCTGCGCCAGGATGTGCGTCCTGACGCCGGCGGCTTTGTGATCACGACGACCTGGACCACGCCGCTGCCCAATCTCGGCGAGCTGATCGCCGAGGGCGTGGCAGCAGACCTGACGGCGGCCGAGCAGCGCGACGAGGAGTATAGCCACGACGAGGCGCTGTTTGCGGCGATCGACCAGCGTAAGCGCGAGGAGCCGTCGCTCCAGCAGCTCCAGCTCTACGCCGAGGCGCAGGTTCGCGATCTGCCGATGCTGGCGCGTGGCGACGGCACGGTGATGATCGGCAGCGGCGCGCACGGCTGGGTGCTCGATCCGGCGGCGCTCAGTCTCGGGCTGTCGGTTGATGTGCCCTGGGATCAGCTGGGCACGATTCCGATCGTGGCCGTGACCGGCACCAACGGCAAGACGACGACGGTTCGGCTGATCACGCATGTGCTGCGTGAGACGGGCCTGCGCGTCGGCAACACCGACACCGACGGCGTGTTTATCAATGGGGAGCCGGTCGAAGAAGGCGATTGGGCCGGCTGGGCCGGTGCGCGGCGCGTCCTGACCGATCCGGCGGTCGACGCGGCGGTGCTGGAAACTTCGCGCGGCGGAATCTTGCGGCGTGGCCTCGGCTTCAACCAGTGCAACGTGAGCGTGATCACCAACATCTCGGCGGATCATCTCGGCGAGTTCGAGATCGAGACGCCCGAGCAGATGGCGCGCGTCAAAGGCACGATCATTCGGGTGACGCGGCCCGACGGCTACACGATCCTCAACGCCGACGATCCGCTGGCGCTGGCGCTCGGCGAGCTGAGCGGGGCTGAGGTTGTGCTCTTCAGCGTCGATCCCGAGAGCGCGCTGATCAAGGCTCATCAGCAGATCGGCGGCTCGTTCGTTCGCAGCGACGGCACGCAGATCGAGGTGCGCTTCAACGATCAGCAAGGCACGTTTCCGCTGGCGGATATTCCGATCACAGTCGGCGGCGCGGCGCTGCACAATGTGCAGAACGTGCTGGCCGCGACGGCTGCCTGTCTTGGCCTGGGCGTTCCGCTGCCCACGATCGTCGATGCGCTGCGCTCGTTTCTGCCCGCAGCCAGCCACAACGCCAATCGCCTGAACCTGTTCGAGCGCGACACTATGCTGGTCGCCTTCGACTACGCGCATAACGAGGCCGGGCTGGTGGCGCTGCTGCGCTTCGGCGAGCAGATGCGTCAGCGGCGCGGCGGGCGGCTGCTACTGGTGCTGGGCGGTCCCGGCGATCGGCCCGACGAGCAGATTCGCCACCAGGGCGCGCTGGCCGCCAGGATCGTAGACCGCCTGCTGCTGCACGAGGAAGAGCGCTATCTGCGCGGCCGGCAGCTTGGCGAAACGACCGTGCTGTACCAGGAGGGCGCGCTGGCCGCAGGTCTCGCCGCCGATCACATCACGATCTTTCCCGACGAGATCGCTGCCGTCGACGCCGCGCTCGATCTGCTTCAGCCCAACGACGTGCTCCTGATCGCCGCCCACGCGCAGCGCAGCACGATGATCGAGCGGCTGGAGGAGTGGACAAGTTAGAACAAACGAACAAACGAACAAAAAGGCTCTACTCTTCCCCCTCGCCTGTGGCAACGGGAGAGGGGGTGGCGAAACCGGGGGTGAGGGCCAAGACAAGAACAAACGAACAAAAAGGCTGGACTCTTCCCCCTCTCCCGCTTCGCAGGCGAGGGAGTGGCGAAGCCGGGGGTGAGGGCCTCGCCCAACCACCAACACAACCCTGACATCCAAACTCCCTTGTTCCTTTGTTCCTTTGTTCCTTTGTTTATCTATGCATTGGTCCCCGTGTCCCGCGCCGATTGGCCCATGGCTGATAACGACTCTCCGTAATGGCGAGCGGCGGAGCGTGGTTGCTATACTTGGGCCATGCAATCCGGTTTTTTCGCCATCCCGCGCTTTTCGCGATCGACGCTGCTCATGAGCGCCGCGATCGCGCTGCTGCTGACCCCACTCGCGCTATATATCGAGACACTGACGAATGTGAGCCCATTCGTCAGCTGGCTCCTCTTTCTGTTTCGCGTTGCCATCGCGCTGGTGCTGCTGGGCGTCTGGGCGCTGCTGAATGTCGCGCCGCGCAAGCCGATCACCGGCCATGTGGTGGTCGGCGTGGCGCGCTTTGGCGACGACTCGCCCTCGGGTGTGCAGGCGCCACGGCGCACGCTCTTGCAGTGGCTGCGTCCGCGTCCGGTCTGGGAGCCGGTGATCAGCGAGGAAGGCGAAACCGTGCTGCCGCTGCCTGACGGCGGCATCGAAGTAGGCGATATGCTGGCCCACGTGGCGCGCAAGTTGATCGCGCCGATCCCCAACGTGGCGCTGGTGATGCTGCCCTATGTCGCCGACGAGCGCCAGGCGATTCTGGCCGGCGATGCAGCCAACGCCGATATTGTGTTGTGGGGCGTGGCCGAGCCGCAGACCGGCGCTGATCTTGTCTTCGCGCCGCAGGTAACGCTAACCAAACGTCTGGAAGCGCCGATCCCACAGAGCGATCTGCGGCTCTGCGGCCTTGAAACGATCGCGCTGCCGGTTCAGCGGATGCGCGTCTGGCAGGCGCGCTACGTCGGCACGCAGCAGCTCTGGTCGTTTCTGCTCGGCCTGATCTTCTACGCCTATAACGCCGACGAGGAAGCGCTCAACGAGCTAGCCGCCGTGCGCGTTACGCCCGAGACCAACGGCCATATCAGCCCCTCTATCGCCGCCGCGCAGCTGCTCTGCGGCAATCTGCATGTGATCGGCGAGCGCTGGGATGCGGCGATCGCAGCCTATCGCTCCATTGCCGACGAGCCGACCTTCTCGGCGCAGGCGCTGGTCAATCTTGGCGTTCTGTACGCACTGCGCGGCGAGACCGTGGCCGCGCTGGATCAGCTGACGCAGGCCGTCGAGCAGGCCCCGACGCTGGCGCTGGCCCATCACAATCTGGCGGTGCTTCAGCAGCGCGTCGATCGCCAGGCTGAGGCCGAGAAACACTTCGACCGCGCGATTGCGCTTGACCCCAGCCTGAGCGAAAGCTACCGTGGTCTGGCCGCCATTTTGCGCTCGCAGGGCAACGAGGAAGCGGCGCAGCGCATTCTTGAGCAGGCGCTGGTGATGCAGCCGCAGGACGTCAGCGCCCGGCGCGATCTGGCGGCGCTGCTGATCGATCTCGGCGACCTCGGCGCGGCCCAGCATCAGCTTGAGCAGGCGCTGGCGCTCGACCCGCAGCACGCCGCGACCTACTATCTGCTCGGTCTGCTGCATGAGCAGAGCGGCGATACAACCGGCGCGCTCGAAGCTCTGGAGCAGGCGATCGCCATCCAGCCTAACTACGCCGACGCCTACGCCGCGCTGGGCCGCGTCTACAAGCAGACCGGCGAAAGTCCCGAGGCGCTCAGCCCGATCGCCCGCTCGTCGGTCGTCACAGCCGATGCCCGCGCGCACATGGACCTGGGCCTGGCCTACTTCCAGCAGTTCCGCGACAGCGAGGCCGAGCACGAGTTCCGCGCCGCAATCGAGAAGGAGCCGCTGTATGGCCCCGCTCACGTGCATCTCGGCAAAGTGCTGCGCCGCAACGGCAAGACCGCCGAGGCGCTGGAAGAGCTGAAGACCGCGCTTCAGATCGACGCGCACGAGCTGCCGACCTACCACGAGCTGGCGGAGCTGCGCGCCGAGCAGGGCGAGCTGGAGCGGGCCGCGCAAACCCTGGAGCAGGCGCTGCGGATCGCGCCGACCGATGCCCGCACCGCCTATCTGCTGGGCAACATCCGCGCAACCCAGGCCCGCGAAAGCAGCAGCCGCGCGCCGCTGGAGCAGGCGATCGCCGCCTACCACCGGGCGACCGCGCTCGATCCGAGCTTTGCAGCCGCGCATTACAACCTGGCGATCGCAGCGCTGACCGATGGCGATGTGATGACAGCTGTGGATGCGCTGCGCCAGACGATCAGCCTTAACCCTGAGGATGGCGAGGCCCACCGGCTGCTGGGCACGATCTACGCCGATCTGCGGCGTGGTCGCGAGGCGATTCAGCTGATGAGCCGCGCCGCCGAGCTGCTGCCGGGCCACGTCCCGACGCTGATGCAGCTGAGCCAGGTTCAGCGCCAGGAAAACCAGATCGACGAGGCGATCGCGACGTTGCGCCAGGCGCAGAAGGCAGAGCCGCAGAACGTGCGGCTGTTGCGCGATCTGGGCAGTCTCTACGTCGCGGCGCGCCAGTACGATCGCGCGATCAGCGCCTTCAACCGCGCCAAAGACATCGCGCCGGAGCAGTCCGAGACCTACTTTGGCCTGGGCGTGGCCTACAAAACCGCCGGCCGGCTGCGCGAGGCGATCGAGTCTTTCGAGGCGGCGGCCAAGCGCGATCGCAAGAACGCCCACGCGCTGACGCAGCTTGCCGAGACCTTGTTCAGCGCCGGCCAGGCTCAGCGCGCCGTCACGATCTTGCAGCAGGCGATCGGTATCAATCGCGGCGATCCGCAGCTCTACTACGCGCTGGGCCAGATGTACGGCGCGCTGGGCGAGTCGGATCGGGCCAACGAGGCGTACCGCATGTATGCCGAGATCCGCGCCGCCAAGCACTGACCTCTCCGCCCACGCATCGATCCGGCTCCGCAACGTGTTAACAAAGGCGACTCGTACGAGTCGTCTTTTTTTGCTGTAGTCGTGAGGGCAATACCACAGCCGGTGGTGACAATGCCGCGCCTATTCTGCGATTTTGATATACAATATCTTGTGCTTAACCGCAATAATCTCGAACGATCTGTAGCAATTCTACGAGTGATCCCTATCCGCTATCCACCAGCAGATCGACCAACCACCCAAAGGAGAGGAATCCTTGCGTATTCTTTTGCTGTCGTGGGAATTTCCGCCACATGTCGCAGGCGGCCTCGGCAAGCATGTCGCAGATCTGGTGCCAGCGCTGGCCGCTCAGGGCGTTGAAGTCCATGTGGTCACGCCGCACCTGCGCGGTGGTGCCGATGTAGAGACCATTTGTCCGGGAGCGACAGTCCATCGCGTACCACCCACAGTTGAACAGACAAATCAAAATATTGTGCATTTTAGCCAGGCCAGTAATGGCAGCCTGGAGCGCAAAGGCTATGATCTCAGCGTTGAGCTTGGCGGCTTCGATCTGATCCACGGCCATGACTGGCTGGTCGCCTACAGCAGTATCGCTCTCAAGTATGCGCTCAAGCGGCCGCTGGTCGTCACGGTGCACTCGATGGAGCGCGGCCGCATGCAGGGCGATCTTTCCAACGAGCAGTCGCTGGCGATCAACGGGACCGAGTGGTGGCTGACCTACGAGGCCTGGCGGGTGATCACCGTCAGTAAATATATGGCGCAGCAGGTGCAGGCGTTTTTTGGCGTGCCGCCGGATAAGCTCGACGTGATCTATAACGGCGTGAATCTGCCTCAGAGCGTGCCGCTGCTCGATCCAGAGTGCGCGGCCTTTCGCGCTCAGTACGCCAATCCCGATGAAAAAATTGTGTATCATGTAGGCCGGCTCGTGCATGAGAAGGGCGTGCAGGTGCTGGTAGAGGCCGCGCCGCAGATCCTGCGCGATCTGCCGGGAGTCAAGTTTGTGATCGCCGGCACCGGGCCGATGCTCGAAGCGCTCAAGCGGCAGGTGCAGCTGCTGGGTGTCGCCGATCGCTTCGTGTTTACCGGCTATATCAGCGACGAGGTTCGTGATAAGCTCTACGAAGTCGCGGATGTTGCCGTCTTTCCGAGCCTGTACGAGCCGTTCGGGATCGTCGCGCTTGAAGCGATGGCGTACAATTGCCCTGTGGTCGTCGCGCAGACCGGCGGTCTGGCCGAGTTTGTCCGGCCACATGAAAACGGGATCATGGTCTATCCGGGCGATGCCAACTCACTGGCCTGGGGCATTCTGCATACGCTGAATTATCCCAACTGGGCCGGGATGCGTGCGGCGAATGCACTACTGGACGTAAAAAACGTCTATAATTGGGAGCAGATCGCGGCGCAGACGATCGAGACCTACCGGCGCAGCCAGGCTGGCTGGCGGCAAAGTGCGTGGGGACGCTAACGCCGCGAGGCGTGTTCCGTGCCGAGTTTGCAGGCCGCTTAATCTGGCGAGGTGACAACTATGACTGAGAAAGCGTTTATGAGCGACGAAACACACGCGACCCTTGATCAGGCGATTGCCGCTGCTCGTGCAGGCCACCGCGACGATGCCGCTCGGATGCTGCGGCAGATTGTCGCTGCTAATCCATTCAATGCCGATGCCTGGGTCTGGCTGGGCGGTCTCGCCTCCGATCCGCAGGAGCAGCGCTCGGCGCTGGAGCAGGCGCTCGCGATCGCGCCCGACAACCAGCGCGCCCAGCAGGGCCTGGCCTGGCTGCGGCAGACGCGGCCCGAGATCTTCACGACGCCCGTCGAGACGCGCCCGGCCCAGCAGCGCACGACGCCCTCCTACGAAGAGCGTACAATGCCCTCCTACGAGGAGCAGGCACGTCAAGCCGCCGTCGACTCAGGCTGGCAGAGCCGCGCCACAGTCTATGACAACGTGCCGGATCAGCACACTGCTCAGACCTACGAGGTGCCCGCGCAGTCCCGAACCTACGACGCGCCCACGCAGGCTGTGCCGACCTACCAGGCGCAGGCTACGCCAGCGCAGGTGCAGCCGAGGCAGCAGACCGATCGGATGTCGACCTTTACACCGCTTAGCTCGACGGTCGTCGATCATGGCCGCACCGATCGCATGGCGACTGTGCCGCCACCACCGGCGGCAGCGCCTCAGGTGACGTATCGCCGCAGCCCGTTCGCGGGATTTGCGCGGTGGATGGTCCTGCTGACCTGGATCTTCAGCTTTGGGGCGGTCGCCACGTTTGCCGCGCTGCTCTGGGCCTTTCCCGGCAGCTTCGAGGCGGCGCTGCGGCCAATCCTGGCGATCTTCAATCTGCGGCTGGTCGAGGCCGACATCGATGCTACGCGGCTCGGCACCGCGATCACGCTCAGCGTGCTGGCCGTCGTCGATCTGATGATGGTCCTCGGCCTGCTTTTCCGTGGTCGCTGGTCGTGGGTGATCAACGCGCTGCTCGCGACGCTGGTGCTGCTGGGCTCGGTCGCCCTGTTTGGTCTGGCCTACGCCGGTCTGACGCCGTTCACCACGAGTGGCTTTTCGTTCAACCAGTTGCCCGAGCAGATCCTGACCGGACTGCTGGTCTTCTCCGTCCTGTTCTTCGTCTTATCACTCGGGAGTCGGCGCGCGTTCTTCCGTCGCCGGGTTGAGCAAATCGCATGAGCGGTAGTAGCTTCGGTACGCTGTTTCGCCTCACCACCTTTGGCGAGTCGCACGGCCCGGCGGTCGGCGTGGTGCTGGATGGTTGTCCGGCAGGGCTGCCGATCGAGGAGGCCGAGATCCAGCGCGATCTCGACCGGCGGCGGGTTGGACAAAGCCGCATGACCTCGGCGCGCAACGAGCCGGATCGTGTGCGCATTCTGTCGGGCGTGTTCGAGGGCCGCACTATGGGCACGCCGATCGCGATGATGGTGGAGAACACCAACCAGCGCTCGCAGGACTACGACGAGATCAAGAATCTCTACCGGCCCGGCCACGCCGATTTCACCTGGGACGCCAAGTTCGGCACGCGCGATTATCGCGGCGGCGGGCGCTCCTCGGCGCGCGAGACGATCGGACGTGTGGCGGCGGGAGCGGTTGCGCGCAAGCTGCTGAGCACGATCGGCATCAGCGTGGTGGCCTACACGCTCCAGCTTGCGCATCTGCGCGCTCAGACGATCGACGAGGACGAGATCGAGCGCAACCCGATGCGCTGCCCCGATCCCGAGGTCGCGCCGCAGATGGTTGCGCTGGTGGAGCAGGCGCGGCGTGATCTGGATTCGCTCGGCGGGATTGTCGAGGTTCGCGCGCGCGGCGTTCCCGCCGGCCTGGGCGAGCCCGTCTTTGATAAGCTCGACGCCGAGATCGGCCGGGCGATGTTCAGCATTCCGGCGATCAAGGGCGTTGAGATCGGGACCGGCTTCGACGTAGCCAATCAGCGCGGCTCGACCAACAACGATCCGTTTACGCGGCGCGCCGACGGCACGATCGGGACGACGAGCAACAACGCCGGCGGTATTCTCGGCGGCATTTCGAACGGCGAGGAGATCGTCGTGCGCCTGGCAGCCAAGCCGCCGGCCTCGATCGCGCAACAGCAGCAGACCGTCGATCGCGCCGGTGAGAGCACGCCGATCGTGGTCAAAGGCCGTCACGATCCCACGGTGCTGCCGCGACTGGTCCCGGTTGCCGAGGCGATGCTGCTGCTGGTACTGGCCGATCACTGGCTCCGGCAGCGCGCCGCGCAGATCTAACGCCTATGTCTGAGCACGAAGATCCTAAATTAAACCCGGAGCCCACGCTCTCCGCTCCGATCGAGACGCCGGCGGAGGAAGCGCCGCAGCCTGAGGTTGTCGAATCCGCCGCTCCTGAGTTGCAGCCCGCCGCCGAGCCGATGCTGCTGGAAGCTCCGGCAGCATCCGAGGTGCATTCGTCCACGCCGCATCCGCGTTCCCTGAAGCGCCGCCTTGAGCAGCAGCAGGTCGAGGAGCGTAAAACGCGGGTGCGCTCGCAGCCGATCAATCAGCCCTCGCCCAAACGTGTGCGCGAGCCGGTGGTGCTCGACTGGGAGCCTGAGCCGATGACCGGGCCGTGGCGCGCGAAGCCGCTCGTGGTCGGCCTGGCGATCCTGGCGTGGGTCGCGGCGCTTACGCTGCTGATGACGGCTCCTGCTCGATCGCAGGCTACGGGCTTCTCCCAGCTGCTGGTGCCGCTGATCTGGGCCATTGCCGCCGCCACCACGTTCGTACCGATCCAGCTGCGGCTGGCGCTGCCCGGCATCGGCTGGCAGAGCATGATCGGCTTTGGGCTGCTGGGCTATATCCTGGCCTTTGTGCCCGCGCCCAGCGGTTGGCTGCTGGATCTGCCGGATCTGCCGGTCTACCTGCTGCTCTTCCTGGCGATCTTCTACGCCGTCAGCGCCGCGATCGTGCCGCTGATCTATCTGCTCGGCCAGCGCTACTACAAGCTGCGCATCCATCGCCTCGACGTTGGCCGCGCCCGACGCCAGGCCTACGAGATCGGCCTGCTGATCGTGGTCTCGCTGGTGATGGCCGGGCTGCGCGTGCTCTCGCCGGTGACGTTCGGCCTGCTGGCGCTGGTGATCGTGCTGACCGAGGCGCTGCTGCTGTCGCAGGTGCAGCCGGAAGGGTGACGGAGAACGGAGAACCAAGAACCGAGAACCTAGAACCAAACGTAGAACAAAGAACAGAGAACCAAGAACAAGGGAACAAACGAACAAAAAGCGAGTACCTTCATCCCCCTCGCCTGTGCCGTAGGCAACGGGAGAGGGGGAGCCGAACGAAGTGAGGCGGGGGTGAGGGGCCTGGAACACAGAACAAAAGAACAAAATGATTATATCGAAACCCTTTGTTCCCTTGTTCATTTGTTCCTTTGTTTTTCCGTCAGGGCCTACTCAAATACAGGATATAGCAATGCCACTCAATATCTCCATCATTGGGCTCGATCTGCTGGGTAGCTCGCTGGGGCTGGCGCTTGGTACGCTGGATCAGCAGGTGCTGCCGACTGGACGGCCCGTGATCACCGGCTGGGACAAAGACAGGCGCACGTTGCAGGACGCGCGCGGTCGTTTGATGATCGATCGCGAGGCGCGCGACCTTGCCGACGCGGTGCGTGAGGCCGATGTGATCTTCGTGAGCGTGCCGCCCACTGAGCTGGCCGAAACCTTCAGCGCGATCGCGCCGCACGTGAAGCACGGCACCGTTGTTTCGGACGTGAGCAGCACCAAAACTCAGGTGCTCCAGCTGGCCGCCGAGCGGCTACCGCGCACCGTCGATTTTATCGGCGGGCATCCGCTGCTGAGCTACACCGGCAAGCGTCCCAGCAAGCCGTCGATCGACCTCTTCAAAGGCGCGATCTACTGCCTGGTGTCGAGCGTTCATGCCCAGCCCAACGCGATCAACACGATGGATCTGCTGGTGACGGCGATCGGCGCGAAGCCCTACTACATCGACGCGGTTGAGCACGACGCCTATATCGGCGGTGTCGATCATCTGCCGCAACTGCTGTCGATCGCGCTGATGGAGGCCGTCAGCCGTAGCAGTGGCTGGCGCGAGATGCAGGCGATCGGCAGCACCAGCTTCGGGGCGATGGTCGATCTGGCCGGCTCCGATCCCGAGCAGAGCCGCGCGATTGCCCAGAGCAACAGCGAGGCGATCGAGCGCTGGCTCAACGATCTGATCCGTGTGCTGGTCGAGATCCGCGATAATCTCTCACATCCCGAGCAGCTTGAGGCGATCTTCAACCATGCGCGCGATGCGCACGCGCAGTGGGCCACGGCGCAGCCCAACATGCGGCCCGGCGAGAGTGATTTTTACGGCCAGGACGATGCCGTCGTCGATCGCAGCCTGGGCTCAATGCTCTTTGGTCGCCGCAAGCCGCGCGGAAAATAACAATGCGCCCCCCTCGCCTGCCGCAACCGAGGCTGAAGCCAGCCGAGGTTTGGGGAAGGGGTTGGGGTGAGGGCCTTTCTAAAGTTGCGTCCTGTCAAGACCCGGTGCTAGAATATAAACCAAGTTCGGACGAACTATTCTTCGCAAAGGACACGCAATGGAGCGTAAAATACGAGTTCTTGTCGCCAAGCCGGGCCTCGACGGCCACGATCGCGGCGCAAAAGTGATCGCGCGGGCCTTGCGCGACGCCGGTATGGAGGTGGTCTATACCGGCCTTCAGCAGACGCCGCAGATGATCGTGGATGCCGCGCTGCAAGAAGACGTCGACGTGATCGGCCTGTCGATCCTTTCGGGCGCGCATATGACGCTGCTGCCCAAGATTACCGAGCTGCTGCATCAGGGCGGCGTCGACGATGTGCTGATCGTGGCGGGCGGCATCATCTCCGATAGCGACGCCGAGATCCTGCGGCGCGACCACGGCATCGCGGCGGTCTATGGCCCGGGCGCTTCCACCAACGACATCGTCGAATTTATCCGCAGCAACGTCAAGCCCGAGCGCTTCTCGGGCGCGGAAGTGTAGGCCGCTGTGGGACTGATCGATCAGATGCGCAACGGCGATCGGCGGGCGCTCTCACGGCTGGTGACGATCGTCGAGAACGGCGGCGATGACGGTCATCGCGCGCTGGCGAAGCTGTATCAGTACACGGGCCACGCTCATGTGATCGGTGTGACCGGACCACCAGGCGCCGGCAAAAGCACGCTGGTCAACGAGCTGGCGCTGGAGCTTCGGCGGCGCGGCGCGACAGTCGGCATTCTGGCGGTCGATCCGACTTCGCCCTTTACCGGTGGCGCGATCCTGGGCGACCGCATCCGTATGCAGCCACTCGGCGGCGACTCCGGCGTGTTTGTGCGCTCGATGGCCAGCCGTGGTCAGCTCGGCGGCATCGCTCGTGCGACCGGCGATGTGGTCAAGGCGCTGGACGCCGCCGGCTTCGATAAGATCATTGTCGAGACGATCGGCGCGGGCCAGGCCGAGGTCGAGATCGCGCGCGAGGCGCACACCACGATTGTGGTCGAGGTGCCCGGCCTCGGCGACGACGTGCAGGCGATCAAAGCTGGCATCCTGGAGATCGCCGATGTGTTCGTGGTCAACAAGGCCGATCGCGAGGACGCCGAAAAAACGCGGCGGCATCTGCAAACCATGATGCAGCTCGGCGGTGCTCCCCGGCAAGGCTGGAGCGTCCCGATCGTGATGACCGTAGCCACTCGTGGCAGCGGCATTCCCGAGGCGATCGAGGCGATCGAAGGGCACTGGCAGCATCTCAAGAGCACGGGCCATCTGGCCGAGCGTGAGCGCGAGCGAATCGAGCGTGAGTTTCGCGGAATTCTGCAAGGTCTGGCGCTGGATCTGATCCGTGAGCGCGTGCCGCAGGAGCAGCGCGAGGCAACCCTGGCGCGCATCCAGGCGCGTGAGGTCGATCCTTACACGGCTGCGGAAAGGATGCTGGCCGAAGCGCTCGGTGTGCCTGAGCTAAAATAGGGTCTAAACGGGCTGCGCAGAAATCGCGCAGCCCGTTTACGTTCAGTCGAAACGGCAAGCATGATGCAGGTCACGTTTCAACAATTCGCCGAGGACGAGGCCGACGCGCTGATCGATCTGATCACGTCCGAGACCTGGGACTACTTCGTACATACCAATCCGACGCCCGAGGTTGTGCGCGACTGGCTCGCCAGAGGCTGGTACAGCGGCGATGATAATCTGGTCTGGTGGATCGTCGGCGTGAGCGGTGAGCGTGCCGGGATTGTTCGGATGCATGATCTGCTTGATCCCACGCCGCAGCTCGATTTTCGGATTCGCGCGCAGTATCGCGGGCAGGGCATCGGCGTGCAGGCGCTGCGCTGGGCGACGGAGTATCTGTTTACGACGCTGCCTGAGATTCAGCGGATCGAAGGCAATACGCGGCAGGATAATCTAGCGATGCGTAAAACGTTTCGTCGCTGCGGCTACGTCAAGGAGGCGCACTACCGCAGCGCCTGGCCCACGCTCGACGGCGCGCGCTTCGACACGATCGGCTACGCGATTTTGCGCCAGGACTGGCAGTCCGGCACGTCCACGGCGGTCGCCTGGGACGACGAGCCGGAGTAAAACCAGGAGCGGCGCTGCTCAGCAAAAAACGTGAGCGCTTCAGGAATCATTGTGATGCACGCCTGCGCTCGCTTCCGGCTCCCGAGGTGGTGAGCCACCCAATCAATTCACCGTACCACCAAGGAGGTTTTGTTAGCTATGTAAGATCTCAGCTATCAGCCACGTAGATTCCCCACCTGCGTTCTGACGGCTCGGTAGCGTGCTTTGTCCATCTGTATTGTTGTGCAGCATTTGGTCAAGGAGGACTACATGAAGCCCTACGGCCCCGAACAGATCCACAACGTCGGCATCTTCGGTCACGCTGGCTGCGGTAAGACCACGCTTGTTGAGGCGCTGCTCCACTGCGCCCACGCCACTACCCGCCTGGGTCGCGTCGAAGATGGCAACACCGTCACGGATTACGATCCCGACGAAAAAGAGCGCCGCCAATCGATCAACCTCGCGATCGCGCCCCTCGAATGGAAGAACGACAAGATTAATCTGCTGGACGTGCCCGGCTCCGCCGACTATGCCTCGGAGGTTGCCGCCGCGATGCGCGTGATCGACGGCGCGGTGATCGTGATGGACGCCTCGGCCGGCGTCGAGGTCGGTACCGAGATGGTCTGGCAGGCGGCGAAAGCTGCCAACGTGCCGGTGATTATTTTCGTCAACAAGATGGATCGCGAGAATGCCGACTTCGATCGCGCGGTGCAAGATGCCCAGACGATCCTCGACGGCGCGGTGATCCCGATGCAGCTGCCGATCGGTAGCCAGAAAGATTTTCGCGGCATTATCTCGCTGCGACGCCAGCGCGCCTGGATGATCAGCCCCAAACACGACGGCTCGTTTGAGGAGGCCGATATTCCCGACGACTATGTCGACCGCGAGAGCGAGCTGCGTGAGGCGCTGGTCGATAAGATCGCCGTGACCAACGACGACTTGATCGAGAAATATCTGGAAGGCGGCGCTGACGCGCTGTCGCTGGATGAGCTGCGCGATGGTTTGCGCGCGGGCATCAACAACAACACGATCGTGCCGGTCTTTGTCGGCTCTGCAACCGCGCTGGCCGGCATCGCGCAGCTGCTCGACGGCATGATGGATAGCTTCCCGTCGGCGGCGCGCAAGATCGCCAACGCGACCGATCTCAACAGCGACAAGGCGATCAAGCTCAATCCGACGAAGACCGATCCGCTGGCGGCGCTGGTCTTCAAGACCACGGTCGATCCGCACGTCGGCAAGATCAGCTATGTGCGCGTCTACTCGGGCGAGCTGCACTCTAACTCGACGGTCCACAACAGCCGGACGCGCAAAGATGAGCGCATCGGCCAGCTGTACGCCATGAAGGGCAAGGAGCAGAGCGCGATCCATGAAGCCGGACCTGGCGATCTGTGCGCGATCATCAAGCTTGCCGAGACGACCAGCGGCGATACGCTCTGCGCGCACGACCATCCAGTCCAGCTACGCAGCATCCAGTATCCGGCTCCAGCCTTTACCGCAGCGGTCAAGCCGCACTCGCGTGCCGACCAGGACAAGATGGGCACGGCGCTGCATCGCGTCATGGAGGAAGATCCGGCGCTTCAGGTTGGCCGCGACTCGCTCACCGGCGATACGCTGCTGAGCGGTTTGAGCGAAACGCATCTTCAGAATATCGCCGATCGGTTGAAGCGCAAGTTCAGCGTGCTGATCGATCTTGAGCTGCCGCGCGTCGCCTACCGCGAGACGATCCGCGCCAAAGCCGAGACAACCTACATCCACAAGAAGCAGACCGGTGGCGCGGGCCAGTACGCCAACGTGTCGATGCGAGTCGAGCCGCTGCCGAGCGATCCGACCCGCGAAGATCCGCTGGAGTTTGTGTGGGAGATCGTCGGCGGCGTGATCAGCCGCAGCTTCGCGCCCGCGATCGAGAAGGGCATTCGTGAGGCCATGCACGACGGCATTATCTCGGGCAGCCCGATGGTGGATGTGCGCGTGGCGATCTACGACGGCAAGGAGCATCCCGTCGACAGCAAGGAAATCGCGTTCAAGACCGCCGGCTACCAGGGCTTCAAGCAGGCCGTGGGCAAGGCGCAGCCCGCGCTCATGGAGCCGATCTATGAGCTACAGATCAATGTGCCGGATCAGTTCACCGGCGACGTGATGAGCGATCTCAACACACGGCGCGGGCGGATCATGGGCGTCAACACCGAGGGCAATCGCACCACGGTGACGGCGCATGTGCCGCTGGCCGAGTGCCAGCGCTACTCAACGGATCTGCGCTCGATCACGCAGGGACGCGGCACGTTCTCGATGAGCTTCAACCACTACGAGGATGTGCCGGCCCATCTGGCGGATCAGATCAGGGAGCAGACGCAGCAGGCCGCCGCGCACGCCGCGTAGAAGCTGGCCCTCACCCCAAACCCCTCTCCCGTTGCGACAGGAGAGGGGCTTTTGTTCAGCTGTAATCGGAGAATTGGCCTGTAGGGACGTGATTTGTCACGCCCGAAACGCCTGGTGGTAATTCATATCGTGTCCGAAGGTTCAATTTTTAAGCTCTCGCTCCTGTCTCGCTGCGCTAATCGTGCTATCATGTTGCGCGGCAAGCCGACTTAGCGAGACAGGAGTTCCATTCTTCATGCGGCGAATCGCAATTTTCTTTGTTCTGGTAGCTGTGATGCTGTCCGCATGCAGTACCGCAGAACCGATCCCACTAGAGCCCAGCACAACTGCCTCCGCCAGCAGTGCGGCCTCGACAGCGCCGACGACCAGCGTAGCGCCGACTGAAAGTCCCGCCGCCGAGCAGCCGGCTCCGACCGAAAGTCCCGCCGGCGACACCTCGATCGCGCCGCCGACTCCGTCTCCCGATACGCTCACGCTCTGGCATAGCTACGCCGCCGACTCGCCCGAGGCCGGCATCGTCAATGATCTGGTCGCGCAGGCCAGGCAGGCCACGCCGAATCTAGAGATCGGGGCGGTGGCGATTCCCGGCGACGAGATCATCAATCGCTTCGAGACCGAGGCGGCGGCCGGTGGTGGTCCCGATCTGCTGCTGGCGCCCAACGATAGCCTTGGCCGTGAGGCGCGCTCAGGGCTGCTGCGCGAGCTGGATGCAGCTGTTGGACAGCAGGAAGCTAGCCTGTATCTCCCCAACGCGATCGAGAGCATGAAGGTCGACGGCAAGCTCTACGGTATTCCGGCCTCGCTCTCCACGATGGCGCTCTACTACAACGCCGGCAAGGTTCAGTCACCGCCGCGCACCACCGACGAGCTGCTCAATGCCGTCAAGGGCGGCACGACGCTGGTGCTGATCCGCAGCGCGTTTCATAATTTCGGCTTCTTCGGCGCGTTCGGCGGGCGGCTCTTCGACGAGAATGGCCGCTGTGTGGCGGATGCTGGCGGTTTCGCCGATGCGCTAAACTATCTGCGTGAGCTGAAGAATGCAGGCGCGCAGGTTGTGACCAGCGGACGCGAGGCTGAGGCGCTGTTCAAGGAGGGCCAGGCCGATCTGGCGATCAATGGCTCGTGGCTGCTCGCGGATTATCGCGCTGCTCTCGGCGATCAGCTGGGAGTTGCGCCGATGCCGGGTGGGCCTGCCGGACCAGCCAGGCCGCTGCTGAGCGGAACCGGAGTTTATCTCAACGCCGCCACCTCCAAGCCCGACCAGGCGATCGCGCTGGGGCTGCTGCTGACCGGCCAGGATGCACAGCAGCGCTACGTCGAGCAATCTTCGTTCATTCCGTCCAACCCCAACCTGACGATCGCGAACCCGGCGCTGGCCAGCCTCTTCGAGTCGGCCAAATCGGGCACGCCCGCGCCGAATCGCATCGAGCTGGATCGCTTCTGGGGTCCGTTCGACGGCGCGCTGGCCGAGGTGCTCGAAACCGACGTCGATCCGGTCGCGACGGTGCAGGCAGCGTGCACGGCGATGAACGAGGCGAATGGGAAGTAGACGAATCAAAAGGGACGACTCTCAACGAGCCGTCCCTTGCCGACTTGATCATTCCGCCTTAGTCTGCGAGCCGCGTCGCTCGATCGAGCAGATCGACGAACTCGCGCACATCCTCGTCGCCCTGGAAGCTGGGCTGGG
>DASWTQ010000311.1:0-2003 GCA_036402055.1 Herpetosiphonaceae bacterium | reverse complement strand
CCAGCTGCTCGTCGAGCGTGGCCACCGTGGGCGTGAAGCAGACCGCGATTCCCTCACTGCCCGAGCGCGGATCGACGACTTCGCAGACGCCGACCGAGGTGCCTTCCACGCCGGGAAGCTGCTTCACTACGTCCTCGATCTCGTAGCAGTAGAAGTTGGCTCCGTTGACGATAATCACTTCTTTTTCGCGGCCCGTGATCATCAACCGGCCGTCCAGAATCATGCTCAGATCGCCGGTGTAGAACCAGCCGTCGTCGGTGAAGGCTTCTCGATTGGCGGCCGGATTGTCGAGGTAACCCGGCGTGACGATCGCGCCTTTGACCTGGAGCCGGCCGATCACGCCCTCGGGCAGCACGCGATTGGCCTGATCCACGATGCGAATCTGCACGCCGGGATTGGGCGGCCCGACCTCGACAAACACCACCGCCGACACGAACTCGGGCGGCACGCGCTGGAGCCGGCCGTGCAGCGATTGCTTGTCGAAGTAGCCGATGCTCTCGTTGAAATCGAAGCGACGCACATGCGTCATCGCGGTGCAGGTTTCGGCCATGCCGTAGGCGGGCTGCATCGCGTGGGTGGCGATGCCGAAGGGCGCTACCAGATCCAGGAAGGCGCGCACAACCGTGGGCGTGACCTGCTCGCCGCCGTTCAACAGCTCGCGCACCGACGACAGATCCCAGCTGCGGCCCGGCTGCTCGGCCAGTCGATCCGCGACCAGCTTGTAGCCAAAGTTGGGCGACCAGGTATGCGTCACGCGGTAGCGCTCGATCAGATCCAGCCAGGTCAGCGGCTCGGCCAGGATCATGTCGGTTCTGACCTGAATCTGGTGACAGCCGAGGTACAGATCGCGGATATGGAACATGATCAGCGCGCCCACATGGTCGATCGGCAGCCAGTTGAGCGCTACATCGGCGGCGGTGAGATTGTTCACCTGGCGCGAGGCGTGCGCGTAGCTGATCACGCCCCGGTGTGTTTCCTGGATGCACTTGGGCACGCCGGTGCTGCCCGAAGTCAGCTGGAGAAAAGCGACATCCTGCGGCGCGGCCTGGTGAATCGCGGGAGTCGCGGCAGTCTGGCGCAGCTCATCGATCGGCAGGATCTGCATAGCCTGCGTGGGCAGAAACCCGCTCAGGCTGCGCAGCGGCTCGATCAGCTGCGTGCTGGCCAGGACCGGCGGCTGGCTGAGCATCTCCCAGACGTTGTACAGCTTGTTGACGACGCTGTTGTTCTCGACGTAGGCCGGCGCGACCACGACGGTCACCGGCGTGATGCCGCCGAGGATGCAGCCCCAGAAAACCGGCAGATAGTCGCTCAGCCGCTCGACGTGCAGGATCGCGGGATCGCCGGGCTGGAAGCCGCGCGCCTGCAACCCGGCCAGCACACGGCTAGCCTCGGCCAGTAGCTCGGCATAGCTTTGATTCACCGCCGAGCCGTCGGTCTGCACATAGACAATGCCGTGCTCGGGATGTCGCGCCGCCGTGTGGAGCAGCGCCTCGGCCAGTGTGGTCGGCGCGTCGTCCGGGATCAGCAGCGGCCCGCCGTCGGCCAGCGCGGGCGGACCTTGCAGCTCGGCCAGATCGATCGCTGCGGACTCGGTCGCGGCAGGCTCGGCGCGCTCGCTTGGCTGCTTCCAGTCGGGCAGCAGATCGCCGAGATGCAGCGCGGGCGGACGATCGACCGGTTGCTGCACAACCACCGCAACCTGCTCGATCTCCGGCAGCGCGCGGGCCTCGTACTCCCAGCGCCGCGCCAGATCCCCATCGATCAGCTCGATCTGCGCCAGCGCCTGCTCATCCACCAGGCCGCTCGCAGTCAGCGGCAGGCGCGTCAGCGGAATAAACGTCGCCGGACACAGCGCCTCGGGCAGTCTGGCCCGCAGCCGCGACCGGATCTGCTCAGGCATCAACGCTGTGCCGGTCGCCACGTAGGCAATCAGCACCCGCGCGCCATCGGCGGTTGTACGCGCCAGCACCGCGCAATCCTGGACACTCGGATCGTGGAGC
>DASWTQ010000310.1:0-11265 GCA_036402055.1 Herpetosiphonaceae bacterium | reverse complement strand
AAAGGCGCTCCGGCAGCGTCAGGAGCGAGCAGGTTTATGACGATTCAATCTTCTCAGGAGCAGTCACGCCCGATCGTTCGCGTGCCGTTTGGCGACTCGCTGCGGCAGTACGCGGCGATCAAAGACGAGATCGACGCGGCGACGGCGCGTGTGCTGCAAAGCGGCTGGTATATTCTCGGGCCCGAGGTGCAGGCTTTCGAGGCGGAGTTTGCCCGGTTCTGCGGCGCGGCGCACTGCGTCTCGGTCGGCAACGGCACCGAGGCGCTGCATCTGGCGCTGCGGGCGCTGGATCTTGAGCCCGGCGCTGAGGTGTTGACGGTCGCCAACGCGGGCGTTCCCGGCGCGATCGCGGTGCGACAGGCCGGCCTGACGCCGCGCTTCGCCGACGTAGACGATCGCACGCACACGCTGTCGCCGGGATCGCTGGCTGCCTTGATCACGCCGCGCACCAGGGCGATCATGCCGGTACATCTTTACGGACATCCGGCGTCGATGGCTGAGATCATGCAGCTCGCCGAGCGTCACGGCCTGCCGGTTGTCGAGGATTGCGCTCAGTCGCACGGCGCGACGATCGATGGCCGCACGACCGGCACGATCGGCCGCCTGGGCTGCTTCTCGTTCTATCCGACCAAAAACCTGGGCGCTCTCGGCGATGGCGGCGCGATTATCACCGACGACGACGCGCTGGCCGATCGGCTGCGCAAGCTGCGCGTCTACGGCTGGGAGCGCAAGTATCACAGCACGGTCGCGGGCGGTATCAACTCGCGGCTGGATGAGCTGCAAGCTGCGCTGCTGCGGGCCAAGCTGCCGCACCTGGCGTCCTGGAACGAGCAGCGACGTGAGCGCGCGCAGTGGTATCGTCAGCTGCTGGCGGATGTGCCGGGGCTGGTGCTGCCCGAAGATGTCGCGGGCCATGTGTATCATCTGTTTGTGGTGCAGGTTCAGGGCGGCCGCCGCGATGCGCTCAAGCAGGCGCTGGCTGAGCGCGGCATCGGTACGGATATTCATTACCCGCTGCCGGCGCATCTTCAGCCCGCCTTCGACGATCTGGGCTACGAGCCGGGCGAGCTGCCCGTCACCGAGCGTCTGGCCGAGACGGTGCTGTCACTGCCGTGCTTCCCTGAGCTGACGCGCGCCGAGGTCGAGGCCGTCGCCGCCGCCGTGATCGATGTGCAGGCGGGTGTGTAGGCCCTCACCTCCGGTGCTGGCGCACCACCCCCTCTCCCATTGCGATAGGAGAGGGAAATAGCGGTACTTGGCTTCTTTTGGTTCCAGGTTCTGGGTTCTAGGTTCTTCATGGAGCAGATCGAATACGAGATTATGGCGAGCGTCGAGGGCGCGCACTGGTGGTATCGCGGTATGCGGGCGATCAGCGCGGCCTGGCTCGATCGCGTCTATGGGCAGCGCCGCGATCTGCGGGTGCTGGATACCGGCTGCGGCACCGTCGGCAACGGTGAGTTTCTCCAGCGCTACGGCTGCGTCACCGGGCTGGATCTATCGGCGCTGGCGCTTCAGCTCGGATGGCATCGGCTGCCGGGAAAGCTGACGCGCGGCTCGGTGGTGACGCTGCCGTTCAGAGATGCTGCCTTCGACCTCGTGACATCGTTCGATGTGCTCTACCATCGCGCGGTGATCAACGAGGGCGCGGCGCTGGCGGAGACGATGCGTGTGCTGCGTCCCGGCGGTCGCTTCCTGGTGCGGCTGCCGGCCTACCGCTGGCTGTCGTCGAAGCACGATCGCTCGGTGCATGGGCGCTACCGCTACACAGCCGCCGAGACGCAGACACTGCTCACAGAGGCCGGCTTTGAGATCGAGCGGCTGTCGTATATCAACACGTTGCTGTTTCCGGTTGTGCTGCTTCAGCGGCTGAGTGAGCGTGTGCTGCCGCAGCTGGAGCAGTCAGGCTCGGATCTTGAGCTGCCCAATCCGCTGGTCAACCGCACGCTGCAAACGGCGATGTACACCGAGGCGGCCTGGCTGCGCGGCGGCGGTCGCTTTCCGTTTGGGCTGTCGATTCTGGCGCTGGCTCGTAAGCCCTGATAAAGAACCAAGAACCAAGAACCAAGAACCAAGAACCAAAGGGCGCGAGCGCGGCTCAACAGCACTAATATCTGTTCTTTGTTCTTTACTTGTTCTGCCTGTAAGATTGGATCGTTATGCAAAATATGCTGGATCAGGTGTCGCGCACGCCGCGACTGTGGAATATCCTGCGCTGGATCGTCGAGGCCGGCTTCCGAGGCGAGCATCAGGTGATCGCCCAAGAGCTGGCGCCGTTTGCGGATCGTGAGCGGCGCTTCCTGGATTTTGGCTGCGGCACCGGAGAGTTCGCCGCCGACTTTCCCTCGGATCGCTATGTGGGCATGGATCTTACCATTCCGTACGTGGCCTATGCCGGCGCGACGCGAACCGGCAGCTACAGCGTGATGGACGGCAGCGCGCTGGGATTGGAAGATGCCAGCTTCGACGCCGCGCTGGTGCTGGGTGTGTTTCATCATCTGCCGGATCAGCTGGTGCGCGCTTGCGTCGGCGAGCTGCACCGCGTGCTCAAGCCGGGTGCGACGCTGCTGGTGATGGAGGACGTACCGCCGCCGAGCTTCTGGAACCTGCCCGGCCACCTGATGCACTGGCTCGACCGAGGCGATCATATCCGCACCGATGCCGACTACCGTGCGCTCTTCGCGCCGTATTTCGGCGTGCAGCGAAGCTATCATATGCGCTCCGGGATCTGCGATTACGGCGTGTATGTGCTCCATCGCTGCTGAATTGGATCTGGCTGAGCGCAAAAGGAGACACGGCATATGCCGTGTCTCCTGCGCTGAACGATCGAGCGACTAGTAGTACAGAATGTCCCAGTGGTTGGCCCAGTACTCGTCGGCGTAGATGTTGCCCGCCGCCGACTGCCACTGATAAGCTCCGTCGCCACGGTTGGCGATGCGCGTAAAGCTGTTCTTGATGTATGAGTCGATGCACGAGTTATGGCGGATGTCGAGCTTGTAGCCGTTCCAGTGGCTGTAGGTGCCGCTGGCGTGGCCGGTCTCGGTGCCGCCGGTGATATGCACCGCGCAGCCGCTGGAGTTCTTCAGCGTAATGATGCCGTCGATCGTGCCGGAGTTGATCTGCTCGAATGACGTACAGGTGCTAACGTTGCGGTCGCTACAGTTGCCGGATGACGACCAGGTAATCCCGGCGCTTTGCAGCCGGCTTGCCGCTGCCGCGTGTGTCATTTTATAGCCACTGGCCGCTGCCGGCGCGCTTCCCGCGATTGTCGTGAAAACACCAAGCAGCAGCATCAGACAAAGACCCAGGGTGCGTTGCATTCGTGTGCCGATCATAGATACTCCTCTTACATAAGCGATCGCAGTCTACTTCATATCCACGACCGCCGGTTTCAATTGCGAGGCCGTTTCAACGGCGCATTTGTTGCTTTTGATTATGCTACACATGTGTCGTTTGCGAAACCGTCATTTTACTGAATTTTGACCTGCGTGTTTGTCGTAGATGCCCGGCGCCCGTATGTACGTCAAACGTAGGCCCGGTTGCGTGTTTGACGTACGCGACTTCATCACCAGTTTCGATTGTGCTCCCGCTGGAAGGAAGCTACATATGGCAGCCAAGTGCATTCTGATCGTGGACCCGCATCCTGTGATCGCCGACAGCCTATCTGTATCTTTGGAACAGCACCCGCCATTTAAAGCCGAGTCGTGCGCGGCCTACACTGAGGCTGCCGGCTGTGTTGCCCGCGTCGCGCCCGATCTCGTCGTACTGAGCGTGTATCAGCACACGGTCGCCGAGAGCCTGGCAACCTGTCGCGAGTGCGCGGCAGCATCCGGCAAGCATATGATCGTGCTGCTGGCGCCGCGCGAGCTGGTTGAGCAGGAATCGTTTACGCTGGATGCGATCGAGGCCGGCGCAGATGGCGTGCTGATCCACGAGGAGACGGATCTGCAAACGCTTGTCGAGACGCTGGGCCATCTTGACGCCGCGCATAGCCTGCTCGATCCACGTCGTCTGCGCGAAGGGCTGGCGAATCGTCGGGCGGCTGAGTCCTCGGCGGAGCAGCCGTCGCCCACCGAGAAGCTCACGCCGCGTGAGCGCGATGTCGCGGATCTGGTGATGGCCGGCAAAACCACGCCCGAGATCGCCGAGCAGCTCTCGATCAGCGAGCGCACCGTGCAGACGCATATCAGCAATATTTTGGCGAAGCTCAACGTGCGCACGCGAGCCGAGGCGGCGGTCCAGCTCTACCAGTGGCGGATAGAGCAGCAGCCAGGTGAATCGGCGGCGAAGCCGCAGCTGGCCGACTAAGCGGCGATCTGGGGTAAAACAAAGCCGTCGCTGCGATTGCAACGACGGCTGATTGGCGGAGGGAGTGGGATTCGAACCCACGACGACGTTACCGCCGTACAGCATTTCCAGTGCTGCGCACTAGGCCAGGCTATGCGATCCCTCCAAGTGACTGAGCTATTATACCAGAAGCTTTCGGGCGTGCAACTCTTTTAAACGGGGAAACAAAGGAACAAAGAAAACAAAGGAACAAAACTTTTTGTGCGCGTGTTCCTTGGCAGGCCCTCACCCCTAGCCCCTCTCCCATTGCGATAGGAGAGGGGAAATCCTAACCCCTGATTCGTGACCGCTCTTCCTGGTTCTTTGGTTTGCCTTTGGTTCTTGGCTTTTGGTTTTTGGTCTCCGTTCGGTTCTCTGTTCTCTGTTCTTTGGTCTCCGTTCGGTTCTTGGTTCTTGGTTCTTGGTTCTTCTTATCCTCCCGTCACATCGCGCAGACGGTCGAGCTGCGTCCTCAGCGCCGTGCGGTCGGCGTCGCGGCTGATACGCGCCGAGATATGCGCGCCGATCGTCTGGTTGAGCTGCGCAACTTCGCGGTCGAGCCGAGCCAGCAGCGCCTGACGCGCCTCCTCCGAGGTGTGATACAGCTCCCAGTAGACATCGTCCATCACGTTGCGCAGATCGTTGCGGTAACCTTCCAGCCAGCGCGCGTCCTCCGAGTGGGCGGGCAGATGGCGCTGCATGTCGGCCAGCCGCTCCTGAATCACCAGCAGCGCCTCGTAGGGCGCGGTCGCCGTGATCTCGGGCTGGCGCAGATCGAGGGACGGCTGCGGGACGCGATCCCGCTCTGAGCGCGGCAGCATGGAGCGGCTGCGTGAGCGGCTGTATGAGAGCAGAGCGGCGGCGATCAGCAGCAGCGCGATGGTCAGGAGCAGGCTGAATAGGCACCAGGGATTTTCAAAGGCCAGCAGAAAGCGCATACAAGTCCTTTCTTCGACGGATGGCCGGGACGAAGTGGCGTGCTATAATCGCAGCGGCGACGATCTGCGCCGCGTGCTAACGTGCTCGTCGATCGTCTCATGTATACGCTAACTATAGCGCGATGTCGCACTTAGGAGGAATCTGTGGACTACGGTTTTTCAACACGAGCGATCCATGTCGGGCAGGAGCCGGAGCCCGGTACCGGCGCAGTGATCGTCCCGATCTATCAAACCTCGACGTTTGCCCAGCAAGAGGTCGGCGTCCATAAAGGCTACGAATATGCCCGCACCGACAACCCGACGCGCACTGCGCTTCAGGAGTGCCTCGCGGCGCTGGAAGGCGCGAAGTACGCGCTGACGTTCGGCTCCGGGCTCGGCGCGACGACCACGCTGATGCTGATGCTCAAAGCCGGCGATCACGTGATCTGCGGCGATGATGTGTATGGCGGTACCTATCGCCTGTTCCAGCGCGTGATGACCGATCACGGCCTGACCTTCGATTTTGTCGATACCTCACGGCCCGACGAGGTCGCGGCGGCAATTCGGCCCGAGACCCGCATGATCTGGCTGGAAACGCCGACCAATCCGCTGCTCAAGCTGGTCGACATCAAGGCGATCGCCGATCTGGCGCGTGGGCACGGCATTCTGACCGTCGTCGACAACACGTTTGCCTCGCCATACGGCCAGCAGCCGCTGGAGCTGGGCGCGGACATCGCCATGCACTCGACGACCAAGTACATCGGCGGTCACTCCGATGTTGTCGGCGGCGCGCTGATGCTCTCCAATGACGAGGTCTACGAGCGCCTGAAGTTCCTGCAAAACGCGGCCGGCGCGGTGACAGGGCCGTTCGACTCGTGGCTGACGCTGCGTGGCGTCAAAACCCTGGCGATCCGTATGCGCGAGCACGAGCGCAACGCGCTGGTGGTGGCGCGCTTTTTGGAGGAGCATCCTGCTGTCGAGCGCGTGATCTATCCCGGCCTGCCTAGCCATCCGCAGCACGAGCTGGCTCAGCGGCAGATGCGCTGCTTCGGCGGTATGATCTCGCTGACGCTGCACGGCGGCGAGCCGGCGGCGCGCGAGATGGCCAAGCGTACCAAACTGTTTACGCTGGCCGAAAGCCTGGGCGGCGTCGAAAGTCTGCTGGAGCTGCCGGCGGCGATGACACATGCCAGCGTTGCCGGATCGAAGCTTGAGGTTCCGGCCGGCCTGGTACGCCTGTCGGTCGGCATCGAGGACGCGGACGATCTGGTGGAAGATCTGCGCCAGGCATTGGCAGATGCGCCCACACAGACGGTTGCAGATGCCGATGTGCCGGTGCACTCGGAAGCGTAACGGAGGAGCAAGCTGTGCGACGTGTGCATATCTGGAGCGTGATCCTGGGGCTGTGGCTGCTGCTTGTGCTCCCGGCCCTGGCCCAAAGTGGCGGCGTGCGAGTCGAAGATCCCGACAATCTGCTCGGCGCACAGGCAAATCAGGTGCGCGAGGCAGCACAGCGGCTGGCCGACGAGGGCGCGGAGGTGATCGTGTTGGCGGCGGGACCGTCGGCCGGCTCCGATGCCACTAGCGCCGATCAGTACTTGAGCGACTTTCTGGCTCAGAACAACCTCGCGGCCAGCAGCCGTCAGATCAATCCGAATCAGGTGGTCTTCTACGTCGCGCGCGATGCCCGGCGCACGTCGCTGCTCTATGGCTCGCGCTGGAAACAGACGCTCGATCCGGTCTTTCAGTCGATCCAGGATCAGCAGATGAATCCGCGCTTTGCCAGTGGCGATGTGGCCGGCGGTATGATCGCCGGCATCGACGCGGCCCGCACGACGATCAACCCGCCCACGTCGCCGCTGGTGTATGTGCTCGGCGGCGCGCTGGTGCTCGGCGTGATCGCCCTGATCACGGTGCCGATGCTTCAGAAGCGGCGGGCCAGCGCGACGGCGCTTGAAACGGCGCGTGAGCGCATGCGTACGGCGCGGCAGGCGGCGGGCGCGGCGATCTCGGATGTCGCCGGCGTGGCCGAGCAAGCTCAGGCCAAGGCGCAGTACGATCGTATCAGCTACAGCCAGGCCAACATCGAGCGGCTGCAATCGCTCCAGGCCAAAGGCACGCAGCTCTTCCAGGAGGCGCAAGATCTTTTCTCGACCGCCGACGATCAGATCGAGCTGAAGGCCAATCCCACAGCCGGCGATTACGAGGCGGTTGCGGCTCAGTACGAGCGGGCGCAAAATCTGGCCCAGCAGGCCAACAGCTCGATCGGCGAGGCCGAGGCGCTGCGCGCGCAGCTGGATGCGCAGGGCTCGCCGAGCACCGGACCAACTACCCGGCTCAGAGAGTGATCGCCACAGTCTGACGTTGGAGCAGCCAGGAGCGCGGCATCGATCGATGTCGCGCTTTTGCGTGCCCCGAAAGGTTGTGAGTTGTTAAATCGATATTGACTATTTTTAACTTTTCTCGTATAGTCAGCCTACGGCCACAAAGCATCGGCATCTAACCGAATCGAAGGCGTATCCCCAACGCTCGATCTGGACTGCGCTGCTGTGCTCCTCGCCGCCCAGAATTGTATGGAGGCTGCAACATGTCCGAATCGCCCGAATCATCCAGCTCGTTGAACCGCCGCACGTTTCTCAAGGCGTCGGTGGGTGTTGGTACCAGCGTCGTCATCGCCGGTACCGAGCTGCGCTTTCCTGCCAGCGCGGAGGCCGCTCCGCCGACGCCGAACGAGCCCGGCCCACCCGCGCCCTTCAATATCAACGCCGTGACGCCGCCGACGATCGCCAACTGCGATACCTGGAGCGCGCGCCAGCCTAGCTCGCCGATCGAGGTGCTCTCCACGAAGCCGACCAAAGTGATCGTGCATCACACGGCGACGCCGAACTCGACCGATTACTCGCTGGCGCATGCCTACAGCCTATCACGTTCGATCCAGAACTATCATATGGACTCGAACGGCTGGATCGATACAGGTCAGCAGTTCACGATCAGCCGGGGCGGCTATATTACGGAAGGCCGGCATCGCAGCCTTGAGGCGCTCCAGAGCGGCACCAAGCATGTGCGCGGCGCTCACTGTAGCAACCAGAACGACGTCGCGGTCGGGATCGAGAATGAGGGCACGTATACAACGGTCTCGCCGCCGCAGGCACTCTACAATAAGCTGGTCGCGCTGATCGCCTACATCTGCCAGCAGTACGGCATTCCCAGCACGCAGATCTACGGCCACCGCGATTTCAACGCCACGCAATGCCCAGGCGACAAGCTCTACGCGATGCTGCCGCAGATCCGCACCGATGTCGCGGCGGCGATCGGCGGTCCTGCGCCGCGCACCTGGCCGGTCGTGCAGCGCGGCCAGAGCGGTGAGCGCGTCAAGACCGTGCAATATCTGCTGCGTGAGTACGGCATCAACGTCACCGTCGACGGCATCTTCGGTCCCGCGACTGAGAGCGCGGTCAAGACCTTCCAAACGTCCAAGGGCGTTACCGCCGATGGTATTGTCGGCGCGGCAACCTGGGAAGTGCTGGCCTTCGTGACGAAGCGCAATGACAGCGGCGATGCGGTGCGCGCGATCCAGAGCCAGCTTATCACCAAAGGCTACAGCCTGACGATCGACGGCTTCTTTGGGGCGAGCACCGAAACTGCGGTGAGGAACTTCCAAACCTCGCGCTCGATCCTCAGCGACGGCATTGTCGGCCTGGATACCTGGAATCAGCTGGTCAAGTAAGTCCAGCTCAGCGTAGTTTAAAAGCGAACGTCCACTCCTTAGCGGGAGTGGACGTTTGCGATTCTTGTGGCTATGAAGTGGTTTAGGCTTCGACCAGCTCCGGAGCGGGCGCCGGCTGATAGCCGAGCTGCTCCAGGAAGGCTGCCGCTCCCTCAGGGCTGCCGAAGGCGTCCCAGGCGGTGTTGGCCTTCTCGAAGAAGCGCGCGAACTCGTCGGCGACGGCCTGGTTCTGCGCGGCGGCAACCATCAGGTCGATCATGTGCTGCTCAGGCTGGCCAAGCATGGCGTTGCTCCACTTGGCGATCGGGAGGGCGTAGGCGCGCACGCGCTGCTCGATGCGGCGGGCGAACTCCTCGTCGAAGACCTGGTTGGTGCTGATCTCTTCGCCGATCAGGAAGGCCATCCGCGAGGCGGTGTTGGCACCCTGGCCGGTGATCGGATCGTTGGCAAAGTGCGCGTCGCCGATGGCGATCACGTGCTTGCCGTTGGGCAGCGTGGCGTAGCCCTTGCGAACCGCAGGCGTAACGCCGCCCTGCATCAGGTCCAGCGGCCGGATCAGGTCGAACTTCTCAGGATCGATGCGGCTGTAGGTGTTGGGCGCGTACTCGCGCAGCAGGTCCAGCAGCGTGCTGTTGAAGAGCTGCGGATCGTCCTCGTAGCGCAGGCGGGCCCAGGCATCGAACGCGGTGCCGGGAACGGCTTCGATGCCGAGGCCGGTGGTGTTGGTCCCGAAGCTGTAGATCGGGAACTCGAACATTTCGCCCTGGCCTGGCACGAATGTCACATGCCCGTTCATCTCGACGTTGCGAACGCCGTGGAAGAGACCCATGCTGATCCAGCGCTGCGGCTGATTGTAGGGCGAGTCTTCTTCGATCACCGGGAACAGCTCGGTGATGCCGCCGCGGCCGGTCGCGACCAGCAGCAGGTCGTGCTTCTCCGACAGCGCCTCAAGATCGCTGGCTTTGGTCGGGCCGACGACGACGTGACCGCCGCGCTTCGCGAAGTCTTCCTGAAGCCGTCCGAGGTAGATGCGCATATCGACTGCGATCATCGGCTCGACGGAGTGGCCCACGAACGACATCGGGTGCTCGCCCGCAATATGGAAGTTTAAGGTGTTGAACTCGCTGTGTCCGCCGTCCCAGTGGTTGACGCCCAGCTGGCGCTCGCGGTCACGGGTGTGGCCCACGCGGGCGACCAGGGCGGGAATACGGCTGGCGAACTGCTGCTCCGCGTTCTTCTCGGCGTAGAGCGTGGTCTCGATGCCCTGCTGGCGAAGATACAAACCAAGATGCAGACCTGCGACGCCCGCGCCTACGATACCGATGTGAGTCATGGTGGTGCTCCTGTGGAGTGTTTAGATAGGTTTATCAATTAGCTGACTACGTAAATGAATGCTGGCTTAGATTTATCACAAACCTGACTGCTTAGGAACTGATAATCAGATTTGCGAACTGATATTAGAGTAAAGGCGAGAGGAATACGTTTATCAGCGACCTAAATCCCGGACTTTGGACCTATATTTAGGAACCGACTTCGGAAGTAGAGGAGTGGTGACACAGAATTTTCTGCAACATGAACGTCGACGATGCGTCCGACAACGATTGTGTGGTCGCCGCCGGGATAGGCTGCGTAGGGCAGACATTCGAGCGTTGCCAGCGTACCGGCGATCGCCGGAGCGCCGCTCTCGGTCAGGCGATACGCCACGTTCGCGAACTTATCGACGGCTGAGCTGGCGAACTGCCGGGCCAGCGCTTCCTGCTCCTCGGCGAGGAACTGCACCACGAAAGGCGTGGCGTCGGTGAGTGCGGCGGCTGTGCGCGTGCGGTTATCGACGCAGACCAGCAGCAGCGGGGGATCGAGCGAGAGTGATGTGACCGAGGTTGCGGTCATGCCAAGCAGCTGGCCGTCGCGATCCTGCGCGGTGACGATACTGACACCGGCGGCGAGCTGGCCAAACGCCTGGCGAAAGGCGGCGGCGCTTACCGAGGGCCGCTCCGGCTCCGACCAGAGCAGCTCCGACATCCCCTCGATCCACGGTCGAGAGTCCATGACACGAACTGACTGAAGCTCCTGCAAGGACATGAACTGTGCTCCTTTGCAGCGCAGGTAGCAAGTCGCTACCTTCCCTGTGTACAGCAACGTGTGTCTCGTCGAGTATGCGATTAGATCTGGTTGGAATGCGGTGTAGTACGTTCACTACTGGGTGCGTGTAGCGTAGCACTCCGCATGGTCATAACCCTACGGTCGTTTTGCCGAAGGTATCTAGGACGAAAGGTGTATGCAGGGGAGAAGAACCAA
>DASWTQ010000309.1:0-11479 GCA_036402055.1 Herpetosiphonaceae bacterium | reverse complement strand
ACCGCGATCGAGCGCGCCAACACGCTGAGCCAGTCGCGCATCGTCGAGGCGATCGATCAGGTCAGCCAGGCTAAAGCTGCGCACCCGCGACCTGCTATGGCCACGAGCTACGCCGCGCCGCGCAGCGAGACCGAAACCTGGCTGGCGACGGTCTGGCAGGCCGTGCTGGGCATCGATCAGGTGGGCATTCACGATAACTTCTTTGAGCTGGGCGGCGACTCGGTGCTGGCGCTGCAAGTAATCGCCCGCGCGAACGAGATCGGCGCGCAGATCAGCCCGGCGCTGCTCTTCCAGCACCAGACGATCGCGGAGCTGGCGGCAGTGATCAGCCCGAGCGACACGACCAGCCCCGCCGAGGAGGCCGCCGGGCCGGTGCCGCTGACGCCGAGCCAGCGCTGGCTGTTCGAGCAGCAGCTGACGGAGCCGCAGCACTTCAACCAGTCGCTGCTGGCGGTACCCTCGATCCTTGACGCCACGACGCTGGCCCAGGCGGCGCAGCATGTCGTCGCGCACCACGAGACGCTGCGGCTGCGCTTCGAGCTAACGGCCGAGGGCTGGCAGCAGCGCATCGCCGACGCCGAGGAGCAGCCGATCTTTAGCGCGATCGATGTTACCAATATCTCGGCCGACGAGGTCCAGCAGCAGATCCGGAAGCACGCGGCAGCGCTGGAGGCCGGCCTCGATCTTGTCAATGGACCACTGCTGCGGCT
The DNA here is from genome assembly GCA_036402055.1 of Herpetosiphonaceae bacterium. GTDB lineage: Bacteria > Chloroflexota > Chloroflexia > Chloroflexales > Kallotenuaceae > LB3-1. The sequence continues at coordinate 10,769 of DASWTQ010000309.1, read as the reverse complement.
GGCGCTCTTCTACGCCGGGCCGACCCAACCGGCTCAGCTGCTGGTCACGATCCATCAGCTCGCGGTCGATGCGCGCTCCTGGCAGTTCATCCTCGCCGATCTGTGGACCGCGTACCAGCAGCTCAATCAGGGCGCGGCGGTCGCGCTGCCGGCTCGCACTGCTCCTTTCCGGCAGTGGGCCGAGCGGCTAGCGGCGCAGGCCGATGCCCAGACCACGCTGGACGAGCAAAGCTACTGGCAGCCGATCCTGGAAGAGTGGATCGCGCCGCTGCCCCGCGACATCGAGTCGCCCGAGAGCGCCAACACCGCCGGCAGCACCGCCACGATCCGCACGACGCTGGATGCCGAGGCCACGCGGGCGCTGTTCGAGATCGCGCCGGACATGTATCGCGCCGAGCCGCTGGACCTGCTGCTGTCAGCGCTGGCGCAGCAGCTTGCCGCGTGGTCGGGAGAGCGATCGCTGCTGCTGGAGTTGCAGCAAGACGCGCGGCAGTTGCCCGACGAAAAGCTGGATCTGTCGCGGACCGCCGGCTGGTTTGCGTTCAGCTTTCCGCTGCTGCTGAGCGCCGATCCGGCCACCGGGATCGTCGAGACGCTCAAAGCGGTCAAAGACACGCTGCGCCAGGTGCCGAGCCGTGGTGCGCACTATGGCCTGCTGCGCTATCTCAATCCCGAGGCCGGCGAGCAGCTAAGCGCGCTGCCAGGCCCCGAGATTCGCCTGAGCTACTGGGGCCGGATCGGAGCGCGTGTGCCGGATGGAGCCGGCTGGCGGATCAGCAGCGGCAATCTTAGCCCGCAGCCGGCGTCGAGCGCCCAGCGCGCCTATCTGCTTGAGATCGACGCGTTTGTCGAGGACGACACGCTGGTGCTTGAGTGGCGCTACAGCACGGCGCTGCACCAGCACGCCACGATCGAACGGCTGGCACACTTGGTGCTCGACGGACTCGGGATACTCATCAAGGGTGACACGTCAGCCGACGGCGATGTGTACACGCCCTCCGACTTCCCTCTGTCAGGATTGAACCAGGAAGATCTCAGCCGGTTCTTGAGCAGCGTGAGGAGACGTTCTTAGAACATGAATCAAGATAATATCCAGGACATCTACAAGCTCTCGCCGATCCAGCAGGGCATGCTCTTTCATAATCTGTACACGCCCGCGTCGGGGGTGTACTTCGAGCAGTTCAGCTGGGCCGCGCCGGATCTCGATATTGAAGCCTTTGAGCGCGCCTGGCAGCAGGCGGTAGATCGGCACCCGATCTTGCGTACCTCGTTCTTCTGGGAAGATCTCGACGAGCCGCTTCAGCTGGTGCATCGCCGCGTCACGCTGCCGATCGAGCGCTACAGCTGGATCGAACTGTCGCCGGAGGAGCAGGCCGAGCGCCTGCCGCAGTTTCTGCGCGACGATCGCGCGCGTGGCTTTGAGCTGTCGCAGGCGCCGCTGATGCGCTTAAGCTTGATCCAGCTGGATCAGCGCAATTACCAGATCACCTGGAGCTATCATCATCTTCTGCTCGACGGCTGGTCGGTCGCGCTGCTGATGGAAGAGGTTTTTGCGATCTACAACGCGCTGCGCAAAGGCGAAACGCCGCGCGTGCCGCGTCGCCGTCCCTACCGCGACTACGTCCAGTGGCTGAGCAAACAGGATTCGTCTGCGGCGGAAGAGTTCTGGCGCGATATGCTGCGAGGGTTTAGCACGCCGACCCGCATGCGCCTGGAACGTGTGGCACGGCCGCCAGCGCCCGACGGCCAGGACTATACGTTTCGGCAGGTAGCGCTGCCACAGCCTGCGACCGAAGCCTTGCAGGCGCTCGCGCGTCAGGAGCGGATCACGCTCAACACGATCGTGCAGGGCGCGTGGGCGATACTGCTCAGCCGTCACAGCGGCGACAACGACCTTGTCTATGGCGTCACCGTCGCGGGCCGGCCGCCTGAGCTGACTGGCTTCGAGAGCATGATCGGCGTGTTCATCAATACGCTGCCGATCCGCGTGAAGATCACGCCGGATCGCTCGCTGCGCGAATGGCTCAAAGACCTGAACCAGCAGCAGGTGATGCTGCGCCAGCACGAGCACACGCCGCTGGCCGAGGTCCAGGGCTGGAGCGATGTTCCACGCGGCACGCCGCTCTTCGAGACGATCGTGGTTTTCGAGAACTACCCGATCGATACCTTTGGTCGCCAGGGCAACGGCCAGGTTTTCCAGCGCACCAACTATCCGCTCACGCTGCTGATCGAGCCGGCCGAGGAGCTGATGCTGCGCCTCAGCTACGAGACGCAGCGCTTCGACGAGGCGACGATCGACGGGCTGCTGGAGCGCTTGCAGATTGTGCTGCAAAACATGGTCAGCCAGCTTGACGATCCCGTTACCGAGGTCGAGCTGCTGACTCCCCCCGAGCGACACACGCTGCTCACGACCTGGAACGTGACCGAGACGGCCTTTCCGCTCGACGAGTCGTTTCATAGTCTCTTCGAGACGCAGGCAGCGCGCACACCCGAGGCGATCGCGGTCAGCTATGCGGATCAGCAATTGACCTACGCCGAGCTGAATCGGCGGGCGAATCGGCTGGCGCGGCAGCTGGTGGCGCGGGGCGTCGGGCCGGATGTCGTGGTGGCGCTGCTGGCCGAGCGCGGGCCGGATCTGCTGACCGCCATTCTGGCCGTCTTCAAAGCCGGCGGCGCGTATCTGCCGCTCGATCCGCATCACCCGGCCCAGCGCCACATCCAGATCTTGAACCAGAGCGCCAGCCCGGTGGTCCTCGCGACCGATCCGTTTGTCGACTCGCTGACCGAGGCGATCGCGGAGCTGCCCGACGAATCCCGTCCCGCGCTGCTGCGGCTGACCGAGCTGCTGGACGCGCCCCAGCCCGACGAGAACCTGCCGCCGCGCGCCTCTGCCCGCAACCTGGCCTATGTAATCTACACCTCGGGCTCGACCGGAGTGCCCAAAGGCGCGATGATCGAGCAGCGCGGCATGCTCAATCATCTGTGGGCCAAGATCACAGAGTTGCAGCTCACCGACGCCGATCGGGTAGCGCAGACCGCCTCGCAGTGCTTTGACATTTCGGTGTGGCAATTCCTGGCCGCGCTGCTGGTCGGCGGCACGGTGCAGATCTTCCCCGACGAAGTGGCGTTCGATCCGCATCTTTTGCTCCAGCAGGTGGCCCAGGCGCGAATCACGATCCTTGAGACCGTGCCCTCGCTGCTGCGCGCCATGCTCGACGATGCCGGCGCCGGCACGCGCCAGCAGCCGGATCTTGCGGCGCTGCGCTGGCTGATTCCCACCGGCGAGGCGCTGCCGCCGGATCTGGGCCATCAGTGGCTGAGCCGGTATCCGACGATCCCGCTGCTCAACGCCTACGGCCCCACCGAGTGCTCCGACGATGTCACGCACTATCGGCTCACCACGCCGCCCGCCGACGACCTGCTGAACATGCCGATCGGCAGGCCGGTAGCCAACATGCGGCTGTATATTCTGGACGATCGACTTAAGCCGGCGCCGGTCGGGGTCATCGGCGAGCTGTACGTCGGCGGCATCGGCGTCGGGCGCGGCTACCTCAACGATCCTCGCCGCACCGCCGAGGTGTTTGTACCGGACCCATTCGCGGACACGACATCAGACCAGGCGGCTGGCGCCCGGCTCTACAAAACCGGCGACCTGGCGCACTATCTGCCCGACGGCAATATCGTCTTTTTGGGCCGCGTCGACTACCAGGTCAAGCTGCGCGGCTTTCGCATCGAGCTGGGCGAGATCGAATCCGTGCTGCGCCAGTATCCCGAAGTCCACGACGCGATCGTGGTCGCGCGCGCGGATAGCCTCGGCGATACGCGGCTGGTGGCGTATGTTGTCGGGGAACAAAAGAACAAAGAAACAAAAGAACAAAGTACCACTGATTCCCCCTCGCCTACCGCAGTGGGAGAGGGGGGAGTCGAGCGGAGCGAGACGGGGGTGAGGGCCAGTGAGGGCCTGTTCACCAACCAAGATGACGGCCTCGCCGGCCTCTCTTTACTGGATGCGCTGGAGTCGGATACGTGGCTCGGCGAGCCTGGCGGCACGACGGCGACGATCGAGCCGGATGCGCTGCGGGCCTTCATGCAGGAGCGCCTGCCTGAATACATGATACCGAGCGCGTTTGTGACGCTGCCCGCGCTGCCGTTGACGCCCAACGGCAAAGTCGATCGCAAGGCGCTGCCCGCGCCGGACCTGAGCCGCTCTGAGCTAGATCCGGCTCTGTCGCGGCCGCGCACACCGACCGAAGAGGTCGTCGCGGCGATCTGGCAGCGCGTGCTGGGTATAGAGCAGGTTGGTATTCACGACAGCTTCTTCAGCCTGGGCGGTCACTCGCTACTGGCGACCCAGATTCTTTCGCGTGTCCGCGAGACGTTCCAGGTCGAGCTAGCCTTAAGCAATCTCTTCAACACGCCGACAGTTACGGGCATGGCCGAGCAGATCGATCGGGCGCAGCAGACCGCCCGTGGCTTGCAGGTGCCGCCGATCGTGCCGGTGCCGCGTACAGGCGATCTGCCGATCTCGTATGCGCAGCAGCGGCTGTGGTTCCTGCATCAGATCGATCCATCCAGCCCCACCTACAACATCCCGTCGGCGGTGATGCTGCGCGGCGACGTCGATCTGCGGGCGCTGGAGCGCAGCCTCGACGCGATTGTGCGCCGTCACGAGGTGCTGCGCACCACGTTTCACCTCGTCAATGGACAGCCCGTGCAGCGAATCGTACCGGATCTCAGGCTGACGCTGCCGGTGATCGATCTGACCGATCTGCCGTCTGATGAGCAGCAGGCCAGAACCTGGCAGATCGCGCGCGAGGAGGCGCGGCGACCCTTCGATCTCCAGCACGGCCCGGTTGTTCGCGGCACCCTGATCAAGCAGGGCGAGCAAGCGTTTGTGCTGCTGGTGACGATGCATCATATCGTCTCGGATGGCTGGTCGACCGGCGTGCTTATTCGCGAGATGGCGGTGTTCTACAAAGCCTTCAGCGACGGCCAGACGCCCGAGCAATCGCCGCTGCCGCCGCTGTCGATCCAGTACGCCGACTACGCGGTCTGGCAGCGTCAGTGGCTGGCTCCCGGCGTGCCCGACGGCGTGCTGGAAACGCAGCAGCAGTACTGGAAGCAGCAGCTAAGCGGATCGCTGCCGGCGCTGGATCTGCCGACCGATTATCCGCGCCCTGCGACTCAAACTCAGCGCGGCGCGAAAGCGCTCGTGCGCTTCCCCAAAGCGCTGATCGACGAGCTGACGAGCATCAGTCGCAGCGCGGGCGCGACGCTGTTTATGACGCTGCTGAGCGGATTGAACGCGCTGCTCTACCGCTACACCGGCCAGACTGACATCCTGATCGGCACGCCGATCGCCAACCGGCACCACGGCTCGGTCGAGGGCTTGATCGGCATGTTCGTCAACACGCTGGTCTTGCGCACTGATCTGTCGGGCAATCCCACATTTGAGGATCTGCTGGTCCGCGTGCGTGATGTCGCGCTGGAAGCGTACGGACATCAGGATCTGCCCTTCGAGCAGGTCGTCGAGCTGGTCGAGCCGGAGCGCGATCTGAGCCGCACGCCGCTCTTCCAGGTGATGTTCGTGCTCCAAAACGCGCCGATGCCGGGCCTGGAGCTGGGCAACCTTTCGATGCTGCCCGTCGAGGTCGACAACAAGACCGCCAAGTTCGACATCTCGTTCGATCTGACCGAGATCGACGACGGTATTATCGGCTTTGTGGAGTACAACACCGATCTGTTTGCGCCCACGACGATCGAGCGCATGATCCAGCACTTCCAGCAGCTGTTGGAAAGCATCGCCGGCAACCCGGAGCAGCGCATCGGCCGTGTGCCGCTGCTGACCGATGCCGAGCGTCACACGCTGCTCAACGAGTGGAGCGCGACCGCCGCGCCCGTGGCGGAGACGCTGACGCTGCCCGCGCTCTTCGCCGCCCAGGCCGTCCGCACGCCGGACGCGATCGCTGTGGTTTTTGGCGATCAACCACTGACCTATCGCGAGCTTGATCGCCGGGCGAGCCAGCTGGCGCACTATCTGCGCGCTCACGGAGTGCGGCCCGAGACGCGCGTCGGCGTGTGTTTGGATCGCTCGCTCCACGTCCCGATCGCGCTGCTGGGCATCGCCAAAGCCGGCGGCGTGTTCGTGCCGCTCGATCCGAGCCATCCCGCCGAGCGCCTTCGGTTCATCGTCGACGATGCCGAGATCGCGCTCCTGGTGACTCAGCAGCTTGCCGCGCCGCTACCGGAGCTGGAGAGCAATCGACTGCGCGTGGTCCAGCTCGACGCCGACTGGTCCGCGATCGCCGACCGGCCCGCCACGCAGCCCGATGTGGCGATCTCGCCCGATAACCTGGCGTATCTGATCTACACCTCGGGCTCGACCGGACGGCCCAAGGGCGTGCTGGTGACGCATCGCGGCCTCGGCAACCTGGCCGCCGTCCAGCGCCAGGCATTCGCCCTCGATGGAGAAAGTCGCGTGCTTCAGTTCGCCTCGCTCAGCTTCGACGCGGCGATCTCGGAGATCTTTGTAACGCTGCTGGCGGGCGCGGCTCTGCACCTGGCGCCACAGGATGCGCTGCTACCCGGCCCGGCGCTCCTGCACACCCTGGAGCAGCAGGCGATCACCGTCGTCACGCTGCCGCCCTCGGTGCTGGCGGTGCTGCCCGACGCCGAGCTGCCGGCGCTGCGCACGATCGTCTCAGCGGGTGAGGCGTGTCCTCCCGGTGTCGTGGAGCACTGGCAGGTGTCGATCGACGGACACGAGCGCCGCTTTGTCAACGCCTACGGCCCGACCGAGAACACCGTCTGCGCGACCTACGCGCTGCTCTCGTCCGACGAGCCGGTCACGATCGGCCGTCCGATCGCCGGCACACGGGCGTACATCCTCGACTCGCTCGGCCAGCCGGTGCCGGTCGGCGCGCGCGGCGAGCTGGTGATCGGCGGCGTGGGCGTGGCGCGTGGCTATCTCAACCGCCCGGATCAGACCGCCGAAAAGTTCATCCCCGATCCATTCTCCTCCGAACCCGGCGCGCGGCTGTATCGCACGGGCGACCTGGCGCGCTGGCTACCCGACGGCCGGATCGAGTACCTGGGCCGCATCGATCAGCAGGTCAAGCTGCGCGGCTTCCGCATCGAGCTGGGCGAGATCGAGGCCGTGCTACGCGACCATCCGCTGGTGCGCGAGGCCGCCGTCACGCTGCGCGACGATACGCGGCTGGTGGCGTACGTCGTGAAGCAGAACCGAGAACCGAGAACCAAGAACCAAACGGAGAACCGAGAACCTAGAACCAAAAACCTAGAGGATGGTACAGATCCTACTCTTTCCCCCTCGCCTGTCGCAACCGAGGCGGAAGCCGGCCGAGGTTCGGGGCAGGGGCCGGGGGTGAGGGCCAGTGAGGGCCTGATCTCCACGCTCCGCCAGCATCTCCAGGATCACTTGCCGAGCTACATGATCCCGGCGGCGTTTGTGCAGCTCGACGCGCTGCCGCTCACGCCCAGCGGCAAGCTCGATCGTCGCGCGCTGCCCGCACCCGAGAAGCGAGCCGGCGCCGAGCAGAGCTATGTTGCGCCGCGCACCGAGCTTGAGCGGCAGCTAGTTGGGATCTGGCAGGAGCTGCTTCAGGTCGAGCATGTCGGCATCAACGACAACTTCTTCGATCTCGGCGGCCACTCGCTGACGATCGTGCAGCTGCATAGCGCCTGCCAGACGCTGATCGGGCGCGACATCCCGATGGTCGACCTGTTCAAGTATCCGACGATCAGCGCGCTGGCGGCGTATCTCAGCCAGGAGCAGCCCGCTCCTGCCGCCGGCGATGCTGCGATCGACCGCGTCGGCACGCGGCGCGAGTCCACACGCCGCCAGCAGGAGCGCAGACAGCAACATCGCGCGGCGCGCAGGCACAAGGTAGGCGAAAATGACTAATCCCGAAGGCATGGAGCAGGCGATCGCGATCGTTGGCCTGGCGGGACGCTTCCCCCAGAGCCAGGATCTCGATGCGTTCTGGCGGCATCTGCGCGACGGCGACGAGCTGATCTCGCACTTCAGCGACGACGAGCTGCTGGCGGCCGGCGTCAATCCGCTGCTGCTCCAGCATCCCAATTACGTCAAAGCCGCTGCCGTGCTGGACAATGTCGAGCTGTTCGATGCCGCCGCGTTCGGCTACACGCCGCGCGAGGCCGAGATCATCGATCCGCAGCAGCGCTTTTTCCTTGAGTGCGCCTGGGAAGCGCTCGAAGACGCGGGCTACGATCCCGACCGCTATCAGGGATTGATCGGCGTGTTTGGCGGCACCAGCATGAGCACCTATCTGCTCTTCAACCTGGCCAGCAACCCGGCGCTGCTGTCCGCCGTCGGCGTCAATCAGATCATCCTTTCCAACGACAAGGATCACCTGACGGTGCGCGCCGCCTACAAGCTGAACCTGCGCGGTCCCAGCGTGACGGTCCAGACCACCTGCTCAAGCTCGCTGGTGGCGGTGCATCTGGCCTGCCAGAGCCTGCTCAACGGCGAGAGCGATATCGTACTGGCCGGCGGCGCGTCGATCGGCGTGCCGCAGAAAAGCGGCTACGTCTACCAGGAGGGCAACATTCGCTCGCCGGACGGCCACTGCCGCGCGTTTTCCGCCGAGGCCCAGGGCACAGTCAGCGGCTCAGGCGTGGGCATCGTCGTGCTGAAACGGCTGGCCGACGCGCTGGCCGACGGCGATACGATCCACGCGGTGATTCGCGGCTCCGCGATCAACAACGATGGCGCCGACAAAGTTGGCTACACCGCGCCCAGCGTTAAAGCCCAGGCAGCGGTGATCGAAGAGGCCCAGGCAGTAGCGGGCGTCGAGCCGGAGGAGATTTCCTACATCGAGGCGCACGGCACCGGCACCGTGCTTGGCGATCCGATCGAGATCCAGGCGCTGACCGACGCCTTTCGCGGCGGCACCGACCGGAAACAGTTCTGCGCGATCGGCTCGCTCAAGAGCAACATCGGCCATCTCGACGCCGCCGCCGGGATCGCCAGCCTGATCAAGGCCGTGCTCGCGCTCAAGCACCGGCAGATCCCACCCAGCCTCCACTGTGAGCGCACCAATCCGCGCATCGATTTTGCCAATAGCCCGTTTTTTGTCAACACGCGGCTGCGAGAGTGGGAGGCGGACGGCCCGCGCCTGGCCGGCGTTAGCTCGTTCGGCATGGGCGGCGCGAACGCACACGTCATCCTGGAAGAAGCGCCGCCGCGCGAATCGTCGGGACCGGCGCGGCCGTGGCAGGTGCTCACACTTTCGGCCAAAACTAGCACCGCGCTCGACGCCATGACCGCGAATCTGGCCGCCTATCTCAAGGGGCAGCGCGACTTAAATCTGGCCGACGTGGCCTACACGCTCAGCCAGGGCCGGCGCGTCTTCAACCACCGGCGCATCGTCGTCTGCCGCGACCTTGACGATGCAGCCGAGACGCTCGAATCTCGCGATGCCACGCGCATCTTCTCCTACTACCAGGAGCAGCAGCGGCGACCTGTCGCGTTTATGTTCTCCGGCCAGGGCGCGCAGTATCCTCAGATGGGCGCGGAGCTTTACCGCAGCGAGCCGCTGTTTCAGCCGCAGATCGATCGCTGCTGTGAGCTGCTGGAGCCACAGATCGGGCTGGATCTGCGCGAGCTGCTCTATCCTGAGGCCGATCGATTGGACGAGGCGCGCGAGCAGCTCAACCAGACGCAGTTCACGCAGCCGGCGCTGTTCGTGATCGAGTACGCGCTGGCGCAGCTCTGGATCTCGTGGGGCATCAAGCCCGGCGCGCTGGTCGGCCACTCGATCGGCGAGTACGTCGCGGCCACGCTGGCGGGCGTTTTCTCGCTTGAAGACGCGCTGAAGCTGGTCGCGCTGCGCGGCAAGCTGATTCAATCGCTGCCCACGGGAGCCATGCTGAGCGTGCCGCTGCCCGTCGAGCAGATCCAGCCGCTGCTGAATCCCGCACTGTCAATCGCGGCGATCAACGCGCCAGCGCTCACGGTCGTCTCCGGCTCGACCGCCGTGATCGCGGATCTTGAGCAAACCCTGAGCGCGCGCGGCGTCACGGCGCGGCGGCTGCACACCTCGCACGCTTTTCACTCCGCGATGATGGAGCCGATCCTGGCGGCTTTCACCGAGCAGGTGCGCCGCGTCCAGCTCAGCGCCCCGGCGATTCCGCTGATCTCGAATGTGAGCGGCAGCTGGATCACCGCCGACGAGGCGACCGATCCGCGCTACTGGGCGCGACATCTGCGCGAGCCGGTGCGCTTCGCCGATGGTGTGCGCGAGCTGCTAGAGCAGGATCGCGTGCTGCTTGAGATCGGGCCGGGACGCACGCTCAGCTCGATCGCGCGGCAGAGCCCGGATCAATCAGCCGCCGTGATTCTTTCATCGCTGCCACACGCCCGCGACGACGCCGACGATCTGGCGTTTGTGCTCGGCACGCTGGGCAAGCTCTGGCTGGCGGGCGCGTCCGTGGACTGGACCAGCTTCTACGCTGAGGAAGAGCGCCAGCGCGTGCAGCTGCCGACGTATCCCTTTGAGCGGCAGCGCTTCTGGGTCGATGCCCAGACGCCGGCGCTACAGGCCAATCCGCCGCTGAGCGAAGAAGGCCGCGTCGAGGATGCGCCACCGCCCGCGCTGCATGGACGGCCCGCGCTGCTCAACGACTATGTCGCGCCGCGCAACGAGTTCGAGCAGAGCATCGGCGCGATCTGGCAGGAAGTGCTGGGCATCGAGCAGATCGGCGTGCACGATAATTTCTTCGAGCTG
>DASWTQ010000308.1:0-17143 GCA_036402055.1 Herpetosiphonaceae bacterium | reverse complement strand
TACAAATGGAATGACGAATTTACTTGTATGTAACAGTCAGTAGTTACTTCCACTAGTGGTTTATTCATATCAAAAGACTGCATCTAGCAATTACGAGTAATGATCGTTTATCACGATTTCTTGCCTTCTCAACATTATGGTGGTCATAAGGCCGGAAGCTAACGCGCGCTTAAGTTGGGATGACAAAGCCGACGCCTCGCAGCATCGGCTCTGCCCAATCTCCCGACTTTCTTACTCCAGAACCGCCTTGATCCGGCGCACACCTGCCGCTACAGCCTCCTCCTTGACGATGCGAAAATGCCCTAGCTCGCCGGTATGCTCGACGTGCGGCCCGCCGCAGACCTCAAGGCTAACCTCGCCGATCGCGTAGACCTTGACCGTCTCGCCGTAGCGCTCCTCGAATAGCCCGAGCGCGCCGCGCCCCTTCGCCTCCTCAAGCCGCATCTCCGACCAGTGCACCGGCAGATCGCCCGTGATCTGCGCGTTGACGATCTGCTCGACCGTCGCGATCTGCTCCGGCGTGAGACGCTCGGCGTAGCTGAAATCGAAGCGCAGCCGCTCGGTGGTGATATTGCTGCCGCGCTGCTCGACCTGCGGCCCCAGCACCTCCCGCAGCGCCGCCTGAAGCAGATGCGTCGCGGTGTGCAGCCGGGTTGTGGCTGGATTACGCTCAGCCAGGCCGCCCTTGAAGCGACCCGCGCCGCCCTGCCGCGACTGCTCCTGATGCGCCACGAAGGCCGCCTCGAAGCCGGGCCGATCCACCGTCAAGCCCTGCTCACGCGCCAGCTCCTCGGTCAGCTCCAGCGGAAAGCCGAACGTGTCGTAGAGATGAAAGATTGTTTGTCCGGCCAACGTATCGCCGCCGTGAGCGCGCACCTGCTCCGCCGCTCGATCGAACTCGCGCTCGCCGCGTGCCAGCGTTTGCTGAAAGCGCCGCTCCTCGTCGTCGAGCGCCGCGTAGATCGTTGGCGCTGCCTGGCTCAGCTCGGGATACACACCGCCCAACGTCGCGACCACGCTCTCGGCCAGCTGCGCCAGAAACGGCTCGCCGATGCCGATGCGCCGTCCGTAGCGACTGGCGCGCCGGATCAGGCGCCGCGCGATGTAGGGCTGATCGCTGTTGCCGGGCCGCACGCCTTCCGCCAGCACAAAGACTGCCGCCCGCACATGATCCGCGACCACCCGCACCGCAAACGGATCTTCGGTGCGCGCCCGGCTCAAGATCGCCTCGACGATCGGCGCGAACACGTCGGTTTCGAAGGCCGAGCCCACGCCCTGAATCACCATCAGATTGCGCTCAAGGCCGATGCCGACGTCGACGTTGCGCTGCGTGAGCGGCACGTAGCTGCCGTCGGCGCGCTTGTCGTAGGCCAGAAACACGTTGTTGCCGATCTCCCAGAAACGCCGGGGATTGCTGGCCGGCGTTTCGTCGGACGGCCCTGTCGGATCGGTATCGAAAAAAACCTCGCTGTCAGGGCCGCACGGCCCGGTCACGCCCGCCGGACCCCACCAGTTATCCCCCTTGGGCAGAAAAGTGATCCGCCGCTCAGGAATACCCAGCGAGCGCCAGATCGCCGCCGCCTCGTCGTCGCGGGGCGCGTCCGCATCGCCGGCGAAGCAGGTCACATGCAGCCGCTCGGGATCGTGGCCGAAAACCTCGGTAAAGAGCACATAATTCAGCCGGATCGCCTCCTCTTTCCAGTAATCGCCCAGCGACCAGTTGCCGAGCATCTCGAAGAACGTTAGATGCGACGCGTCGCCGACCTCCTCGATGTCGTTGGTGCGCAGACACTTCTGGAAGTTCGCGAGTCGTCGCCCGGCGGGATGCGGCTCGCCCAGCAGAAACGGGATCAGCGGATGCATACCGGCCGTCGTGAAAAGCACGCTCGGATCGTTCTCCGGGATCAGCGGCGCCGAGCCGATCACAGCATGACCATGCTGGCGGAAAAAGTCCAGAAATCGCCGTCGTAGTGTGTTCGCGTCCATAACAGCTCTCCTTGTAAAGCTCACTGGCGATCGACCCGGCACAAAACAAAACGCCCTTGAGTCGATTGACTCAAGGGCGAATAGATTCGCGGTACCACCTTGTTTGAAGCGCAAAGCTCCCACTTAGCCGCTACGGCCCACAGCACGCTTGAGTACCAGGGCGATAGCGCGTCCCGCTAACGGGGGAACCAATCCGGCCGGCCTTAGGCGAAGATGTCTTCGCTGCGGCGGCAACTCAGGTGGGGCTTCGGCGTCTGCCTTCCGGTCGAGCTTGCACTATCCTCGACTCGCTGAATATCCGGCGTGACACGTCTCGTCACCGTCATCGTCGTTCGTGAGTTGATTAGCATGGAATCTACCAGGCGCGCAGCGCGCTGTCAATCCGCCAAAAGAACGGTCCGTGGTATAATAATCACATAAAACGTGATCCAGAAGCGCCCGCAGATGTATCCGCCGGGCGCTCTATATTGCAGGAGCATAGATCAATCAATGGCTACTTTGCCGCCCCAAAATGTGTCTATTAAGTGTCCGAACTGCGGCACGAATTTTCAAACACCAGTTTTTCAATTAGTCGATGTGGGCCAGTATCCCGAGCTGAAGCAGGCGCTGCTTTCCGGCCGGCTCAACGTCGCGGTCTGCCCCAAGTGTGGCTCCGGCGGTCTGCTGGCGACGCCGCTGGTCTACCACGATCCCGAGAAGCAGCTCTTTTTCAGCCTGTTTCCGCAGGAGGTCCAGGCCAAGCCTGAGGAGCAGGAGCGCTTTATCGGCGCGCTTCAGCAGATCATTCTCCAGAGCTTGCCCGCCGACGCGCCTAAAGGCTATCTGCTCAACCCGCGTCACTTCATCACGCTGACGTCGATGCTCGACGCGCTGCTGGAGGCTGAGGGCATTCCCAAGGAGGCGCTGATGGCGCAGCGCAAGCGCACCGAACTGCTGGGCCGTCTGCTTCAGGCCGAGCAGGACGAGGCGCAGTTCACCAAGCTGGTTCAGGAGAACAAAGATGCGCTCGACTACGAGTTCTTTGTGACGCTGGCCGCTTATGTCGAGGCGTCCGAGGCCGAGCAAGATCAAGAATCGTTTGAGCGCTTCACGACACTGCGCGATCGGCTGGTGGAGCTGACCGGCTTCGATACCGAGAGCCTGGGCGGCAACGACGATCCCAGCCTGGACGCGGCGATCGAAGCGCTGCTGAGCGCCGAGGACGACAACCTGCAAGATCTGATCGCCGAGTACCGGCCGGTCATCGACTACGATTTCTACGCGGCGCTGACCGACCGCGCGGAGGCTGCCCGTGCTGAGGGCAATACCGCCGAGGCCGATCGCATCGAGGCACGGCGCAATCTGATCCTGGAAACAACCGAGAGCATGGATCGCGAGGCACAGGCGCTCTTCGAGGGCGCGGCTCAAACACTGCGCGAGGTGCTTGAGGCCGAGGATCTGCGCCAGGCGCTGGCCGAGCGCCGCGATCAGCTGAGCGAGGCGTTTCTGCTGGTGGTTGCGGCCAACCGCGAGACCGCGCAGCGCGCCAACCGGCCCGACATGGTCGAGCGGCTCGACGAGATCGAGCGCACCGCCGTCGAAGTGGTGCAAGAATCGATGTCGCCTGAGGAGCGCTTCATCGGTCAGCTGCTGAGCACCGAAACGCCGCAGGAAGCGACCAAGCTGCTGCGCCAGAACGCGGCCAAGATCAACAGCGATCTGGTCAAGCGGATCAACGAGCTAGCCGAGGAGATGGAGAAGAACGGACGCAAAGAAATGTCCGATCGTCTGCGCCAGCTAGGCCGTGAAGCCGCGTCGATGCTTTTCTAGTCGATCACAGGCAGGGCGTTCAACCGAGCGTCCTGCCACCTTTTTATCGCCATGAACCTAAAACGATTCGCAGGACCCGCGCTGCTGGTGGTGATCGCCTTCGGGTTTTCCCTGCTTTCGCCGGCGGCAGTCGAAGCGTTCGCCGGAATGCTGCCCGCCGTCACCTCGCTGCTGGCCACCGTCTTTGCGATCACCGTCTTCGCGCGCTGGCGCAACAATGGCCGTCGCTACCTGCTCTTCTGGGGCATCGGCCTGAGCTTTTACGCGCTCGGTACGGCGATGGAGGCCGCGTTCGGGCTGCTGGGCTGGAGTCCCTGGATTTTCCGTGCCTACTACCTGTCGGGCGCGGTGCTGACCGCCGCGTGGCTGGGCCAGGGCACCATCTTTCTGCTGGGCAAGCGCTGGCTGCCCGTCGCCTCGCTGGTGCTGCTCAGCCTGGGCACGCTCTACGGCCTCTACGAAGTCGGACGCGCCGATCTTGAGCCCGCATTTATGTCCGATCGACTGGTGACCACGATCAGCGCCGACAGCTCGACAACCAGCGATCAGGTGCTCGCGCTGGCCGCGCAGACCGTGGCGACGCCCGGCGGCGCACTGATGGATGTTTGGGCGCGCACGATCGCCGAGGAGGCCAGGATCGATCTGGATCAGGTCACGCAACCTCCGCAGCGGCTGGGCTACGGCATCGGCAAGGGCGATGCGCTGGTCGGCACGCGGGCGCTGATGGAGCAGCAGGGCATCGACATTGCGCAGGTTGCGGCCTCGGTGCCTCAGAACGTCACGCCCATCTATGTCGCGCAGAACGGCCGTATCCTGGGCACGATCGGCTTTGCGCCGGCGCTGGAGCTGAACGGCTCGGCGATCATTCGCACGACCAGCAATATTCGCTCGCTGACGCCGTTCTTCAACGTCTACGGCACGCTGGCGCTGGCCGGCGGCGCGATCTACTCGGCCTACATCTTCTGGCGCAAACGCGTGCTCTACGATCGCATGATCGGCAATATTTTGATCGGCATGGGCGCGATGTCGCCGGCGCTGGGTGGGACGCTGAGCAAGGCGGGCTTTCCGACGGCGCTCTACATCAGCGAGCTGATCGGTATTATGCTGATCTTCATCGGCTACACGCAGGCCGTTAAAACCGATCAGCCCACGCCGGCTCCGGCACAGCAGCCGGTTCAGGCATCGATCAAAGGAGCCTAGCGCATGGCTAAGGAGCCGAAATACCGCGCTACGACGCGCCGTGAGCTGCCCGAGGCGCGCTGGCGGCTGCTGGGCATTACGCTGGCGCTGCTCGGCGTCGGCCTGGTGATCTTGCTGGGCGTCGCGGTGCTGGTCGCGCTCGGCGTGATCTCGGGCTAGGGTTCGCCGTTATGCCCGCACTGGGAGCGCTGCGCCGATCGCTGCGATTGCTGCTGCTGCGTGGCGTCGGCGCGCTCACACGTCGATCGCGGGCGGCTCACAGCCGTGAAGTCCGGCGCGTCCTGGTGATCAAGCCCGACCACCTGGGCGACGTGCTGCTGCTGACACCGGCGCTCCGGCTGCTCCGCCAGCAGCGGCCCGAGCTTGAGATCGCGCTGCTGATCGGGCCGTGGAGCAAGGTCGCCGTCGCGCACAACCCCGACATCGACACGCTGCTGCTGTGCGAGTTTCCCGGCTTTACCCGCGCCAGCAAACCAGGATTCTTGCAGCCGTATCGTCTGCTGCTCAAGACTGCGCTGCTGCTGCGCGCCGGCCGCTACGATGCCGCGCTGATCGCCCGCGACGATCACTGGTGGGGCGCGCTACTGGCCGCTCTGGCCGGCATCCCGCAGCGGATCGGCTTTGCGGTCGCCGAGACCGCGCCGTTTCTCACCACGGCGCTGCCGCACAGCTTCGACGAACATGTCACACACCAGAATCTTGAGCTTGTCGAGGCGCTGACCGGACAGCCGGACACCACGCAGCCGCTCATGGTCGCGCCGATCGGAGAGCAAGATCGCGCGTGGGCCGCAGATTGGCTGGCGCGACACGAGATCATCGATCAAACGACGCTTGTCGCGATCCATCCTGGCTCGGGCGGCGAGGCCAAGCTCTGGCTCGCCAGCCGCTGGGCTGAGATCGCCAACGCGCTGCATGAACAAAGGGTGACTGTCGTCCTCACCGGCGGTCCCGACGAGCATGAGTTGGTCGCGTCGATCGTGCAGGCGATGCGCCACCAGCCGCTGACGATGGTCGGCGAGGCGACGCTGGGGCAGCTTGCGGCGCTGTATGCGCGCTGCGCGCTGGTGTTGGGCGTCGATAGCGGGCCGCTGCATCTGGCGGTCTCCACGGGCGTGCCCACTCTGGCCTTGTTCGGGCCGGGCGACGACAAGCGCTTTGGGCCGTGGGGCGACGCGCAGCGGCATGTTGTGCTGCGCAGCGGGCTGTGGTGCTCGCCGTGTGGCGTGCTGCACGCCTGCCCCCGTGGAACCGCGCCCAGTGAGTGTATGGCTCAGATTCCGACAGCTCAGCTACTCCCTGCGATCGATGCGCTGCTTGAGTAGTTGGCCCTCACCCCGGCCTGCGGGCAAACAAAGGAACAAGGAAACAAGGGAACAAAAAGAAGCTCGATCGTTTGTTCTTTGTTGCAGGCCCTCACCCCCGGCCTGCGGGCCACCCCCTCTCCCGCTGCCGCAGGCGAGGGGGAAGCGTGGTACTTGCGTTTGTGCGCCCAGAGGGCACCCGGTTCTGTTGTTCTTTGTTCTCTCGCTAGGTTCTGGGTTTTAGGTTCTTTCGTTTTGTTCCTTTGTTCTCCCAGGAGGATTTTATGGCGCTGGAAGTGATCACCAAGCGGCCGCTGTCGGAGCCGAAGCCGCATCCGATCGTGTTTGTGCATGGCGCATGGCACGGTGCCTGGTGCTGGGACGAGTTTTTCCTGGATTATTTTGTGCAGCATGGCTACGTCGTCCACGCGTTGAGCTTCCAGAGTCACGGGGACAGCCACGCGCCCAAGTCGCTGCGCCGCTGCCACATCGCCGATTACCTGGGCGACCTGACGGGCGTTGTGCGCGCGCTGCCCGAGACGCCGATCCTGGTCGGTCACTCGATGGGCGGGCTGGTCGTGCAGAAGTATCTTGAGCGAGCGCCGGCCGAGGCGGGCGTGCTGCTGGCCTCGGTGCCCACAATCGGCGCGATCGGCGCGACGCTGCGCACGGTGCTGCGCATACCTGACAAGTTCGTCAAGGCAACGCTTCAATGGCGGCTTTATCCCGTGATCGAGACGCCCGAGCTAGCGCGTGAGGCGTTCTTCTCCGAGTCGCTGCCCGAAGACCGGCTCCAGCGCTACTTTGCGCTGCTCCAGGACGAGTCCTACAACGCGTTTCTGGACATGGTGCTCGTCCCGCCGCGTCCACACCGCGTCAGCACACCAATGCTCGTGCTTGGCGGCGGCAGCGACACGATATTTGGCCCGGCCGAGATCGAAGCCACAGCACGCTCCTACAGCACGCAGTCACACATTTTCCCAGGCATCGCCCACGACATGATGCTCGAAGACGGCTGGCAGGCTGTCGCCGATCATATTATTGAGTGGCTCAGCTCGCGCGGCCTGTAGGAACTGACATTCGCTCAGCCGCCGATCTGGTCGCGCCGTGGTGGATCGCCGATCGGTGGCTTGCGTGGCTGCGGGTCGCCCATGGGCGGCTCCTGATCCGGCGACGGCAGATCCGGCTCACGCGGCGGCGGTGGCTCGCCCTCGGGTTGCGGCGGCGGGCCCGGCGGCTCCTTGCGCTCTTCGGGCAGGGGCGCTTTGTCGCCGATCGGCTGATCGTAGGGATCGTGGCTAGTCACACAGTGCTCCTTGTTGTCAGGCAGTACGCTCGATAGCCTGAGCCGAGCAAGAAGCATACCTGTCGGCGGCGCCAGCCTCGGTTTGGACCAAAGGTTATTGACGCGGGTCTTGACGATCCTTACAATCGGTTATTCACATATCAAGAAACGAGGATAGGCGATGCTGCGTGGCGTACGCGGATACCTGGTACTGCTGGCAGGCGAATCGATCTCGATGCTGGGCAGCGCTGTGGGCTGGTTTGCGCTGGGCTGGTGGGCCTGGAAAACCTACGGCTCGCCGGCGGCGCTGGCCTCGGTCCAGGTAGCTTTCTTCCTGCCGATGATGATCATTGCGCCGCTGGCGGGCGCATACGTCGATCGCTGGGAGCGCAAGCGCGTGCTGGTGCTGTCCAATATCGGCCTCGGGCTATTGCAGCTAGCGACCGCGACACTAATGCTGACCGGTCAGCTACAGATCTGGATGATCTACTTTCTCGCCTCGGGTAGCTCGATCTGCGCGGCCTTTCAGCATCCGGCGCTCGAAGCCAGCACCCGGCTGATGGTTCCCGAAAGCCAGCTTGGCCGCGCCAACGGCCTGACGCAGAGCGCCGAAGCTTTCACCTCGCTGGCCGGCCCGCTGGTCGGCGGCTTGCTCGTCGCGTTCCTGCCGATCGGCGATCTGCTGCTGCTCGACGCGGCCTCGTTCAGCGCGGCAGTCGTAGGAGCGCTGATCGTCGCGATTCCGCAGCCGCCGGGCTGGCGTAGCAAACCCGTCGACAACGCGCCGCGCAGCTCGATCTGGCGCGATGTGCGCAACGGCTTTGGCTTCATCCGCAACCGTCCCGGCCTGCTGGCGCTGCTGACGATGTTCACTACCTGGAACTTCTTAAGCGCGTTTGTGTTCGTGCTGCTCGCGCCGATGGCGACACGCTACTGGCAGTATGACAGCCTGGCTCAGCCGATCGCGAACCTGATGATCTTTCTGGGCGCGCAGCCGGATCAGATCGACGCGCAGGTGCTCGGCTTTATGAACTTCTTTTTCAGCAGCGGCATGTTCATCGGCGGGCTGATCATGACGGCCTGGGGCGGCTTCCGGCGGCGTGTGCTCGGCGTGCTGCTGGGTATGTTCATCGGCGGGCTGGCGCAGGTGCTGATCGGCCTGCCGATGCTGGGCCTCGCCGCGCTGGGCCTGCTGGTCGTCGGGCTGTCCTTCCCGATCGCCAACGCATCCAGCCAGTCGATCTGGATGAGCAAAACGCCGCCCGAGGTGCAAGGCAGCGTGTTTGCGACCCGGCGCACAATCGCGCAGATCAGCGCGCCGCTGGGAACCGCGATCGCGGGCGGGCTGGCCGAGATTATGGGCTTCATGCCGCTGATCATGGTCACGGGCATTGTGGCGGCGGTGATGAGCCTGGTCGGATTTACGCGGCGCAGCGTGATGTCCGTCGACGAGTCCACGCCCGGCATCGGGAGCGAGACCTCGGATCTGGTTACGGCCACGAAATAATCGCATCCTCGACCAAACGTTCAGGCACCCTTGCGGGTGCCTGTTTGATTCGATCTTTGGAATTGTAATCGAAAGCTGGGATCAGCGGCGCACGCCCTGAACCAACTCCTGGCGCTTGTAGTGACAATTGTTACAGTAGCGAATCCGGTAGCCCGCCAGCACCGTCTGCTCAAGCGGCTGCTTACAGCTCGGGCAGGGTTCGTGCGTGGTTCCCTGGAAGATCGGCGCTTCCGGGCTGCCGTTCGGATTGCCATTCTGCGCGAATCCACGATCGGTGTAGGCCGGCGACTGGCTGGACGGCAGGTCGTAGCGGGCGCGCTGACGCGGAGCAGGCGTAGCAGCCACCACCGCCGACATCGTTGGACGCAAATCGAACATCGTCGCGACGTGCTCGACCAGCTGCGCGTAGTCCAGGGCGCCGCGTGAGCGCGGATCGTGCTCGTAGATCGTGCGGCCAACTGCGGGCGCCTCCGAGAGCCTGACGTTGACGCGGATCGGCTCAGTGACGATCCGGCCATACTGCCCGCGCAGACCGGCCAGCAGATCGTGCGCCTGCCGCTGCCGGCTATCGAACATCGTCGGCACGATGCAGCGGATCGATCCCGTGCCGATGCGCTGAAGCTGGCGCTCCAGTAGCTCGATCCCGCGCAGCGCCAGCGGCTCGATCACCGTCGGCGTCAGCACATCGCGGGTAGCCATCAGCGCGTTGATATTCATCACCGACAGCGAGGCCGAGCAGTCGATCAGCGCCACATCGTAGCGCGACGACAGCGGCTTGAGCGCGCGCGTCAGCAGATGTGCCCAGTCCGGCCGCTGGGTGATCAGCGGCTGCGCGCTCATCAGCGAGTCGTCGGCGGCCAGCAGATCCAGGTTGGGCCGCGCCTCGACGATACATTGATCGGCCGTCTTACCATCGACCAGCACCTCGTACAGCGTGCGTTTGGGACGTACACCCAGCGCGGTTGCCAGATTGCCCTGCGCGTCGACGTCCACAAGCAGCACACGCAAACCTTTGAGCGACAAGCCGGCTCCGAGGTTTACCACAGTGGTGGTTTTGCCGACACCACCTTTGAGATTTGTTATGGCAATTGTTCGCATCTACCTGCCTTTGAACAAATCACCGGCGCTGGGAAGTCGTGCGAGTTAGTCTAGCTCAGGCACCGGGGAGCGTCAAGCCCCGCGTTCCATGCTATTGACACGATAGGAGAGATCGGAGCGTTGCCGTCAATTGTAGCAGGATCAAGTGTAACACGATCCGCGCACGATAGCAGAGACGAAAGTCCTTGCCTGGGGTATCCGCCAATAACAGCAGCACTACTTTCTGTCGTAATCCAGCCGCGCGACCTGCCGAATGGTTAAGATTGGTCAACCGGCCGCGCCTGAGTTTGCTTGCCCGCTGTCCGGCAACGTAGTACAATGAATGCAGAAGGCGGCTACGGCGATTGGATGCACCAACCGAAGGTAGCAGCGATGCATAAAGAGTAACCAACTCACACACCGGCTTAGACGCGAGCACGTCGCGCTGCCAGGTGTGTGTTTTTTTTTCGAAAGGCTTGTACCAACCCCGGCGATCGCGTGGAGCGGTACGTTGTTCGAGGACGGAGTCGTTGAATTCAAGCGTCGAGACCTATCGCCCAACGTACAGGAAAGGAGCGTCTATGAACATTCAGATCAAAAACCGCAATGGGAAACTACAAGATCGCCAGCGGACGTATATTGAAGAAAAGCTCGCCAAGCTGGGACGATACCTGGAAGCGATCGGCGATGTGCATGTCGATCTGGCGCATGCACAGCAGCGCGGCATTGGCGAAGTACATATCGCGCAGGTCACACTGCATACGGCTCAGGGCACGATCCTGCGGGCTGAGGAGCGCGATCCGGATCTGTTTGCGGCTGTCGACGCGCTCCACGACAGCTTGCAGCGTCAGATCACGCGCTATAAAGACAAACACTTCCGGCGTGGTAAAATTCGACGGCTGGATGGTGAGATCTTACCGGCCAGCACCAACGGCAGCGAGCCCGAGGTCGCCGAGATCGATAGTGACGCGCCGCAGCTTGTCAAGACCAAATCGTTCGCCTACAAGCCGATGTACAGCGACGAGGCGATCGAGCAGATGGAGCTGCTGGGCCACTCGTTCTTTGTGTTTACCGATGCCGACACGGATCAGGTCAATGTGGTGTATCGCCGCCGCGACGGCAACTACGGATTGATCGTCCCGGATATAACATAGTAGCCCACGAACGACGGACGCGAAAGGCTGGGGCGCTGCGTCCCGGCCTTTCGTCTTCAATCCCTAGCGCAGGAGTCGCATGTTACAGTCAGGAACTTTGATCAATGGACGCTATCGAATTGCCCGCACGATCGGCAGCGGCGGCATGGGCAGCGTGTTTGCCGCCAACGACGAACGATTAGGCCGTCAGGTGGCGCTGAAACTGCTGCGCCCGGACCTGGCGAGCGATCAGCGGGCCAGAGAGCGATTTTTACGCGAGGCGCAGATCGCGGCGCAGCTCGTGCATCCCAACATTGTGCGCACCTACGATGTCGGCGATGCGCCCGAGGGGCCGTACCTGGTCCAGGAGCTGCTCGACGGTCACACGCTCGACACGCTTCTGCCGCTGCCGTCTCGGCGCGCCCTCGACATCACCCAGGCGATCGCCGATGCACTGGGCTATATCCACGGGCAGGGCTACGTCCACTGCGACATCAAGCCGCAGAACATTATGCTTGCCGGTCAGCCGGGAGCCGAGCGCGTGGTGCTGCTCGATTTTGGCATCGCCCGCGTGGAAGGCACCGCGACGACGACACTGATCGCGACGCCGCACTATCTGGCGCCGGAACTGGCGATGGGCTCGCCGCCCACCGCAGCCTCGGACTGGTACGCCGTCGGGATCGTGCTGTTTCAGATGCTGGCGGATCATCCGCCCTTCGACGGCCCGACGCTGCACACGATCATCGAGCAGCATCGCATCGCGCCGCTGCCGCCGCTGAAAATCGCCGCTGGAGGCACGCCCCAGGAGACCGCCGCGATCGAGGCGATTATTCGCAAGCTGACCGCCAAGCAGCCCGACGATCGCTACGCTTCGGCCGCAGCCCTCAAGCAGGATCTGGCCAACGTGCAGGCGGGCGCGATCCACGCCATGCCCACGATGGTCGTCGCGAATCAGCCGCGCGTGGCGGATGCTCGTCCTGCCGTCGCGCCGCCCGCACCAGCCAGCCGAGCCGCGTACGCTTCGCCGCCAGCACCGGCGATCGTCAAGACAGACGGCCAGCGCTTTAATCCCCGGCTCTTGCTGCTGGCAGTGCCGCTGCTGGCGCTGCTGCTGGGCGGAGCCGCGCTGATACAAGCCCGAACGGCGCGATTGAACGCATCGCAGCAGCCCGACGTGCCCGCAGTGCCGATCGCGTCCGAAGCGCCCGCCGCGCCCTCGCCAAACACGGTCGAGGTTCCCTACATTCTCAATCTGCCTGTCGCCGAAGCTCAGCAGCAGCTGGCACAGGCCGGTCTGGTCTTTGTTCAGGGCGGTGCGATCCAGAGTGAGCAGGCCGCGAACACCGTACTCAATGCCAATCCCGCTCCCGGCGTGCCTGTCGCGCCCGGTACGGAGGTTGTCGTGCAGGTGAGCGCCGGACCGCCGCCACCAGTGGTTCAGCCGCCCAGCAATGGCAACAATGAAGGCGACGCGGGTCCGGGCAGGGGCAAAGACAAAAACAAAAACAAAGACAGAGACAAAGGCAAAGGCAAAAAGGACGACTAGATCGAGCGCGCTGATGGGCTGCGTTTCTGATCTCACCGCATGGAAGAGCTATCGCCAGGCCGCTCGATGCGTGCCCAAACCGAGCCGCTGCAAGCGAGCGTAGTTCGCTGGCGCAGCGATGTGCTGCTGCTTGCCGGCGTGCTGATCCTGTCGCTGCTGCTGCGGCTGCCCGGCTTCGCGCTGCCGCTTGAGCGCGACGAGGGAGCCTACGCCTATGTCGCCTGGAGCTGGCTGCATGGCGGCCTGCCCTACCGCGACGCCTTCGACCACAAGCCGCCGCTGGTGTATCTGCTCTACATGCCGCCGCTGCTCTTCGGCGCGCCCAGCGCGCTGGCGATTCGCGCGTGGGCCACGCTGCTGTTTCTTGTCGACATGGCGCTGGTCTTTGCGATCGGGCGGCGAGTGTGGAGCCGTGGCGCTGGCCTGCTGGCGGCTCTGATTTTTGGCGTGGCCGGCAGCGCTTTCGATCTGCAAGGGCTGGTGCTCAACACAGATCAGGCGCTGGTACTGCCGGCGCTGATCGCGCTGTGGTGCGCGATCCGGCTGCATGAGACGCAGCGGATTCGATTCGCGATCGGTGCAGGCGCAGCGCTGGCTGCGACGGTGCTGATCAAGCCGGTAGGGGTTGTGCTGCTGCCGGCGCTGCTGCTGGCCTGCGAGCGCAACGTGCGCAGCATCGGGCGAGTGTATGGCGGCGCGGCGCTGGGCGCGGCGGTCGTCGGGGTGCCGATCGCGGGCTACTTCGCGCTGCGTGGCGGCTGGAGCGATCTCGTTTTTGGCGTGCTGACCTACAACCGGCTCTACGCGAGCGAGTCGCAGGATCGCTGGCTGCTCGGGCCGCTCGTCGATATGTTCGCCGCGTTTGTGCCGCTGCTGCTGGTCGCGATCGGCGGCGTGGCGCTGCTGCCTGGTCGCTCGGATTCTGCGCACACACCGGCGAACAAACGCGCGGGCTGGCTGATCACCACCTGGTGCGCGGCGCTGCTGCTGGCGGCGATCGGTAGCTTACGGGCCTATATCCACTACTACTATCCGATTCTGCCATTCCTGGCGCTGCTGGCCGCGCCGTGTCTACTCCGGCTGCGTCGAATCGATGTGGGCTCAGATCCACTTCGGCGCGGCGCCAATCAGCTGGCCGCGCTGCTACTGGCCGCGCTGCTGCTGCTCCCGTTCGCGCGGCAAAACCTGAGCCTGCTGGGCACCACTGCCGAGCAGCAAGCCGTGCGGCTCTACGGCGATGTCGGCAGGCACTACTTTGCTCAGGCGCCGCTCGTCGCCGAGTACGTGCGCGAGCGCACGCAGCCTGAGGACTACATCTATATCTTCGCCGCCGAGCCCGAGGTTTATCTGCTATCCGAGCGCCGCGCCGCCAATCGCTACATCTACGATTATCCGCTGGGCCTGGTGCCCGGTGCGGCAGATGAGCTGCGCCAGGATCTGGCAGCCAGACCACCCAAGCTGGTGATCACCTACTTTGGCGTGCGACCCGAAGCTTTTTTCCACACTGTCGAGGCGCAGAGCTTCACCAAGCTGGCTGAGATCGGCGGCTACGAGATTTTCGGCCAGCCGGAGTAGCCTTCGGCGCAGCGCTGCTCGGCGGCTAGATATTGGCACGATCCCTGCTCAGCCCATCGCAACAGATCGAAGCTGAGAGGATGCCGCGCTATGACCACTTCTCCGTTTTATACGCGTATTCTGCCCTGGATCTGGGCACATCGCCTCCGCTTGATCTTGCTCTTCGCCTGTGTTCTGATTCCGCTGTGGATCTTTGGCGCACTGGCCGAGGACGTGCTGGATCGCGAGCAGTTTGGCTTCGACGTGCCGATCTTGATGTTTCTGCATAATCAGGCCACGCCGCTATTCGATCAGATCATGCTCTTTTTCTCGCTGATCGGCTATCGCTTCGGCGTGGTGCCAGTCGATATTGTTGTCCTCCTGTTCTTCATTCAGCGGCGGCGCTGGGGTGATGCGCTTTTCTGGGCGATCGCGGTCGGCGGCGCGGCGCTGCTCAATCTGGGCGCCAAGCATTCGTTTGGACGCATCCGGCCGGATCTGTGGCTGTCGATCGCGCCCGAGACAACCTTTAGCTTTCCCAGCGGCCACGCGATGGGCTCGATGGCGCTGGCAGCCGCCGTGCTGGTGCTGGCCTGGCCCACACGCTGGCGCTGGCTGGTATTGATCCTCGGCAGCTTCTTTGTGCTGATGGTCGGACTGTCGCGCGTGTATCTCGGCGTGCATTATCCGTCCGACATCCTGGCTGGCTGGGCTGCATCGCTGGCCTGGGTGATCGGGGTGAGCCAGGTGTTGTACGGGCGCCTGACCAAGCCCACGCCACAGGCCGAGCCAATGAACGCCGAGCAAGTCAGCGCTTGAAGCGCTCTACCGAGCAGAGCATCATGCAGCAATTCAAGATAACCATCCGTCCCTGCGCGGAGCACGATCTTGAGGCGATCGCGGCGCTGGTCAAGGCGTCATGGTCGCACGATGCCACGATCAGCACGATCTACAAGCAGTCGCATCGTGTCTGGCCGAGTAGCGGCTTGATTCGTCACACGCTCGTCGCCACGGTTGACGATTCGCTGGTCGGCGTGGGGACGCTCTTCGAGAGCACGATCCATCCGCGCATGTTGTTTGTCACGCTCAACGTCGCGCCCGGCTGGCAGCGGCGCGGCATCGGATCGCAAATCTGGTCGGCGCTTGAAGCGCTGGGCGATCGACGACCGTGGATCGCCAAAATGACGCGCCGGGATCAGGCAGGCATGAGCTTTCTCCAGAAGCGTAGCTTCAAACCGCTGGTCAGCACGCTGCACGGCCTGCTCGATCCCGCAGCGACGGCCGTGCAAGCCTGGATCGCCAGTCTGCCGCAAGCCGCGCCAAACTACCGGATCATCAATTTCGAGGACGCGCCGGCAACGCGGGAAGAAGTCGCGCTGGTTCACGCCGCGATCTATCGCCAGGCGCACGAGTGGAATCCGCCGATCGAGGAAAGCGTGGATGGAGCGCTCGCCCACTACTGCGGCCCGAATGTTCTCGCCGGATCGCAGCTCTGCGTGTATCGTGGTCAACAGTTGGTCGGCGCGGCCAATTTGATCGTGCATCCGTTCGAGCCCGAGAGCGGCGAGGCGTATCTGGTCAATCTCGGCGTGGTCGATCTGCCGACTGCGGATGCCGATACGCTGACCGGCGCGCTGATCCGGCGCTCGCTCTCGTTCGCCGCCGCGCGTGGTCTACGCGTGCGCTTCGAGGCCGACGATCCGCACCAGCCGTTTCAAAGCTGGCTGCTCCACGCGCCGGCCACTGAGGTCGATCACGAATTTACGATCATGGGCAATGCCTAGCTCAGCTGATCCTTGATAAAATCGAGCGTCCGGCGCACAATCTCACGCGAGCGCTTGCTGTCGTCCAGAATATCGAAGGCGTGCGGCCCGTCAGGATGCGTCATCAGGTCGATCGCCAGATTGCGGGCCAGCGCCTGTTGCACAAAGCGATCGATCCCGACGTTGATCCACGGCTGATCCTGGCCCGCGCGCACCACCAGCAGCGGCACGATCGCCGTCATCTCTTCGATCTGCGCCAGCGGCGAGGCAGCCCGCAGCGATTCTTCAGTCACCGACGGCGGAAGATGGCCGTGCAGGAGCTGCAAATCCAGCGGCCCGTAGTACGCCACGATGCAGCGCACGCCTTCCTGGCGCAGCCCCACCTGCACGCCGTAGGGCACGCCCGCCGAAAACGCCCACACGCACAGCCGTTCGGGATCGATGCCCAGGCTCGGCCCTGAGCGGCGCACAAACTCGATCAGATCCGCGATGTCGCTGCCGACGTCGGGCATCCTGGTGAACTGCTCGGTCGAGCGATGATCGAAGGTGACGGCGACGAGGCCCGACGCGGCGACGAGCTGTCCCAGCGACACGAACGGCCCTTTGTCTTTGGTGCCGAGGATCAACTCGGGCGGAAGATCGCCGTGCACCAGCAGCACCGCAGGCCGCAGGCCGGCGCGCTCCTCGCTCGGCTGATATACATCCAGCCGCAGATCGAGGCCGTCGACCTGCTTATACACCAGGTCGCGCTGCGGCTGGATCTGCTCCATGCCTGGCACCTGATACACGTTGCGCTTGCGCGACATTTCCCTGGGGTCCATAGTTGTATGTGCTCCTTGTGCTAGAGAGTGTTATGCACTTTGGGTCAGCAACGGGATAATCCGATGCAACATCAAACAGGCAAAGGCAACGAAATGCAGCGCGGCCACCGTCTCGGGCAACCGCTCGTAATCCCGCGCCAGACGGCGAAACTTCGCCATCC
>DASWTQ010000307.1:0-2206 GCA_036402055.1 Herpetosiphonaceae bacterium | reverse complement strand
AGCGATGGCCTTGGCGCAACGCTGCAATACAATCGCGATCTTTTCGACGCCACGACGATCCGGCGGATGCTCCGTCACTTTGCCACACTGCTGGCGGCAGTTGCCGGCGATCCGACGCGGCGCGTACGTGAGCTGCCGCTGCTCACGCACCCCGAACGGCAGCAGCTGCTGCAAGCGTGGAATGCGACACAGACGGCTTATCCAGAGCAGAGCTGCCTGCATGATCTGGTGACGGCACAGGCACGGCGCACACCCGATCGGATCGCTGTGACGTTTGAGCAGCAGAGCCTGAGCTACGCCGAGCTGAACCGGCGGGCGAATCAGCTGGCGCACGCGCTCCGGCGGCGTGGCGTCGGTCCTGAGGTTCGCGTTGGGCTGTGTGTCGAGCGCTCGCTCGACATGATCGTGGGTTTGCTGGGTATTCTCAAGGCGGGCGGTGCCTATATTCCGCTTGATCCAAACTATCCTGCCGAGCGCATCGCCTATGTGCTGGCCGATGCCCGCGCGCCGATCCTGGTCACTCAGCAGACGCTTACCGACGCGCTGCCGCAGACCGATGTCGAGATCCTCTGCCTCGACAGCGATTGGCCATCCATCGCGCTGGAGTCGCACGCCGATCCCGGCTCAGCCGCAGACCCGGAGCAGCTGGCGTATGTGATCTATACCTCGGGCTCGACGGGCAAGCCGAAAGGTGTGCAGATCCCACATCGCGCGGTGGTCAATTTCCTGGCGTCGATGCAGCGTGAGCCCGGCCTGAGCGAGCAGGATGTGCTGCTCTCGGTCACAACGCTGGCCTTCGACATCGCCGCGCTTGAAATCTTCTTGCCGCTGACTGTCGGCGCGCGACTGGTGCTCGCCTCGCGACTGGATACCGTCGACGGCAAGCGGCTGGGAGCGCTGCTTCAGGATGCCCAGGTAACCGTTATGCAGGCAACACCTGCTACCTGGCGGCTCCTGCTAAGCGCCGGCTGGGCTGGCAGCCCCGGTCTGAGGATGCTCTGCGGCGGTGAGGCGTTCCCACTCGATCTGGCAGAGCAGCTCCTGGAGCGCGGCGCGGCGGTGTGGAATATGTACGGCCCGACCGAGACGACGATCTGGTCGGTGATCCATCGGGTGACACCAGGACAGAGCAGCGTGCCGATCGGACATCCGATCGCGAATACGCAGGTCTACGTTCTGGACCAGCAGATGGAGCCGGTGCCGGTCGGTGTGCCTGGCGCGCTCTATATCGGCGGCGCGGGACTCGCGCGCGGCTACTTCAATCGGCCCGATCTGACTGCCGAGCGCTTTGTTCCCGATCCTTTTAGTGCCGTAAATGGTCCCGCCGGCGGCCGCATGTACCATACCGGCGACCTGGCGCGCTGGCGGGCAGACGGCACACTCGAATGTTTGGGCCGCAGCGACTTTCAGATCAAGCTGCGCGGCTTTCGCATCGAGCTGGGCGAGATCGAAGCCGTGCTGGCGCAATATCCCGGCGTGCAGCAGGTCGTCGTTGTCGCGCAAGCCATGCCGCGCCAGCCCGACGACAAACGACTGGTAGCCTACGTCGTCGGGGAGAACCAAGAACCTAGAACCAAGAACCAAGGGGAGACAGCGACTCCCCCTTCTCCTGTTGCAACCGAGGCGGAAGCCCGCCGAGGTTCGGGGCAAGGGGGCAGGGGGGATGAGGGCCTGTCCTCTGCCGAGCTACGGGCCTTTGCCAAAGCCCAGCTGCCTGAGTACATGGTTCCAGCCGCGTTTGTCGTGCTCGACGCGCTGCCACTGACGCCGAACGGCAAGATCGACCGCAGCGCGCTGCCGACGCCGGCCGACCTACGTGTCGCGCCCGAGACTGTGTCTGCTCCATCGCCGGTAGGCATCGAGCGGTCGATCGCCGAGGTCTGGCAGAGCGTGCTGGGGCTTGAGCAGGTCAGCATCCACGACAGCTTCTTCGACCTGGGCGGTCACTCGCTGCTGGTCGCGCAGGTTCACGCCCGGCTGCGCGATGAGCTTGGCTTTGCCGTCGAGCTGATGGATCTGTTCAAGTATCCGACGATCAGCACACTGGCCGGCTACCTGCGCGCCACTGGCACAGCTGATGCCGTCTCAGCTCCGGTAGCCACCCGCCGGCAGCTCGCCCCGACAACAGATGTCGCGATCATCGGTTTGAATGGGCGGTTTCCAGGCGCGGCGGATGTCGCAGCCTTCTGGACAAATCTCTGCGGCG
>DASWTQ010000306.1:0-9167 GCA_036402055.1 Herpetosiphonaceae bacterium | reverse complement strand
CGACGGCGGGACGTAGCTCGCGCTCGATTGGAAGGCGGCCTCGGGATCGGGCAGCGCCTTGCGATCGATTTTGCCGCTGGGCGTGCGCGGCAGGGCGTCGAGCAGGAGGCAGGCGCCAGGCACGAGATAGTCGGGCAGGCGCTGCTGCAAGAAGGTCAGCACCGCGTCGGGCGTGAGCGTGTGGCCCGCACCCAGTGCGATCGGCGAGGGGAAGCTTTCGTCCTCTTGGTTCTTGGTTCTTGATTCTTGGTTCTCCGTTTGTTCGTTTGTTCGTTTGTTCGTTTGTTCTTCTTGTGGAACGACATAGGCGACGAGACGCGTATCGTGGGTGAGGCCGTCGGGCAGCACGCGGCGATGGGGCACGACCACCGCCGCCTGCACCTCGGGATGCTGGCCCAGTACCGCTTCGATCTCGCCCAGCTCGATGCGATAGCCGCGAATCTTGAGCTGCGCATCGCGCCGGCCCAGAAACTCGACATTGCCGTCGGGCAGGTAGCGCGCCAGGTCGCCGGTGGCGTAGAGCCGCGATCCGGCTTTTGCGCCGAAGGAATCAGGGATGAAACGCTCAGCGGTGAGATCGGGGCGCTGCTGGTAGCCACGGGCGAGGTTCTCGCCGCCGAGGTAGAGATCGCCGACAACGCCGAGCGGCACCGGGTGCAGCTGGCGATCCAGTAGATAGAGCTGGGTGTTGGCGATGGGGCGACCGATCGGCGGCAGCGCGGTCCAGGTGTTTGGCTGCTCACTAAGCGTGTAGTGCGTCACCACGTGCGCCTCGGACGGCCCGTACTGATTGTGCAGCGTACAGTGCGGTAGCCGCTGAAACAGCGTCACGAGCGAGCGCGTGGTTTGCAGCTGCTCGCCGGCAGTCATGATCTCGCGCAGGCTGTCGGGGATCAGATCCAGCGTGATCGCGGTCTCGGCGATCTGCTGGAGCGCCACGAAGGGCAGAAACAGCCGCCCAATGCGGTGCTTGCGCAAAATCTCAAGCAGCACGGGCGTATCACGGCGCTGCTCATCGGGAAGCATCACGAGCGCATCGCCGCAGCCCCAGGCCGTGAACAGCTCCTGAAACGACGCGTCGAAGCTGATCGGCGCGAACTGGAGCGTGCGTACCGGCTCGCGCAGCACGGTTTTTTCCAGCTGCCAGGTCATCAGGTTGATCAGCGCCCGGTGTGGCATCGCTACACCTTTAGGCTGGCCGGTCGAGCCCGAGGTATAGATCACATAGGTCAGATTCTCGGGTCCGGCCGTGTCGACGAGATTGTGCTGCGGCTGCTGATCGATCCGCGCTTGCTCGTGATCCAGACAGACGATCCGGGCGCTGCTGGTCGACTCCGCCGGCTGGATGCGATCGCGCCGCGCGGCGTGAGTCAGCACAACCGGCGCGCCGGCGTTGGCGAGCATGAACTGCAAGCGCTCGGTTGGGTATGTCGGATCGAGCGGCAGATACGCGCCGCCCGCTTTCAAGCTGGCCAGCACGGCGATCAGCAGATCCAGCGAGCGCGGCAGGAAGAGCCCGACCGGCTGATCCGGCCCCACACCTAGATCGCGTAGATAGCGGGCCAGCTGATTGGCGCGCGCGTTCAGCTCGGCGTAGCTCAGCGCCTCCACGACCCGCGCACCATCGATCATCAGCGCGGCCTCGGCGTCGGGCGTGCGCTCGACCTGGCGCTCGAAAACGTGATGCACCAGCGCATCGGTGGGATACGGCGCGGCGGTGGCGTTCCAGTCGTGAAGCAAAAGCTGCTGCTCGGCGGGTGGCAGCAGCGCGAGATCGTCCAGGCGCTGCGCCGGCGCGGCCACGATGCTGCTCAGCAGCGTCTGCCAGTGGTCGATCAGCCGCTCGATGGTCGCGGCCTCGAAAATATCGGTGTTGTACTCGAAATCGCCGAGCAGCGCGCCGTGGTCCTCAAAAATCTGCACGGTTAGATCGAACTTGGCGGTGTTGTTGGCGGCCTCGACGGGGCGGATCGTGAGATCGGGCAGCGCGAGCACCGGCAGCGGCGTGTTTTGCAGCACGAACAAGACCTGAAAGATCGGCGTGCGATTCGTGATGCGCTCAATGCGCAACTCTTCGACCAGCAGCTCAAACGGCAGATCTTGATGCGCGTACGCGCCCAGCGCGGTCTCGTGGACCCGCTGTAGCAATTCGTCGAAGCGCAGCTCGCCCTGCACCTGTGTGCGCAGCGCCAGCGTGTTCACAAAAAAGCCGATCAGGTTTTCGCTCTCGGCCTGTCGTCGCCCGGCAATCGGCGAGCCGACGATCAGATCGGTCTGGCCGGTGTAGCGGTAGAGCAGCGTGTAGAAGCCCGCCAGAAGCGTCATAAACAGCGTCGCGCCGTGCTGGGCGCTGAGATCGCGCAGGGCATCGGCCAGCGGCTGCGGCAGCGCTCGGCGCAGGCTGGCTCCGTGCGTGGTGTAGATCGACGGATGCGGCCGGTCAGTCGGCAGCTGCAAGAGCGGCAGGCTGTCGTCACGCGGGGCGAGCTGCTGTCGCCAGTAGTCGAGCTGCTGGTGATAGATCGCGCCGGACATCCAGTCGCGCTGCCAGACGGCGTAGTCGGCGTACTGGATCGGCAGCTCGGGCAATGGATCAATTCCTGGCTTAGCCGTGTACAGTGCGATCAGCTCCTGCACGAGCACGCCCAGCGACCAGCCGTCGGCGATGGTGTGGTGCAGCGTGACCAGCAGCAGATGTTCGGTCGGTGTGAGCCGCAGCAGCTGGGCGCGGACCAAGGGACCTACCGCCAGATCGAAGGGCTGGCTGGCCTCGGCCACCGTGCGGCGCAGCGCCTCAGGCTCGCGCTCGGTCGCGGGGAGATCGCCGAGATCGTGCAGCGGGAGCGGCTGCGGCTGGAACGGATGGATCACCTGCACCGGCTCCGCGCCGGCCCGAGGGATCGCAAAGGTGGTGCGCAGCGACTCGTGCCGCGCGACGATTGCCTGGTAGCAGCGCTCCAGCGCCGCGACATCGAGCTGGCCTGTGAGCCGCAGCGCCAGCGGAATATTGTAGCTGGAGTCGTCCATCTGGAGCTGATCCAGGAACCACAGCCGCTGCTGCGCGAACGAGAGCGGAAACTGATTCGTCGTGCGTGGCTGCCGTGTGATCGGCGGCAGCGGGCTCGCCATCTCGCCGGCGTCGGGATCGATTGCCACGAGATACTGCGCCAGCTCATGGATCGTCGGGCGGCGGAACAGCTCCGGCAGCAGCACCTCGCGCTCAAGCTGGGTGCGGATCTGGTTCTGCACTTGAAGCAGCCGCAGTGAGTGACCGCCCAGGTCGAAGAAATTATCGTGGATGCCGGCCTGCTCGATGTGCAGTACCTGCTGCCAGATCGCGGCGATCGTCTGCTCAAGCGGCGTGGTCGGCGGAGCGTAGGCGCTGTCAGTCGCCGTCTGCCTTGCGGGTGCCGGTAGCGTGCGGCGATCGAGCTTGCCGCTGGCTGTGAGCGGCAGCGCGTCGAGCAGCACAAACGTTGATGGCACCATGTAGGCAGGCAGCCTGGAACTGAGGAATGCGCGGAGGATGGAGGCGAGGCTCTCACTCGACGTAGAACCAAGAACCGGGTGCCCTCCGGGTGACCTAGAACCATCCGGCTCATCCCCTTGGTTCTTGGTTCTAGGTTCTTGGTTCTCCTTCAGCACGACGTACGCGACCAGCTGATCATCACGCGCCATGACAGCGGCTTCTCGCACGGCCTCGTGCGCCAGCAGCGCCGCCTCGATTTCGCCTGGCTCGATGCGGAAGCCGCGCAGCTTGACCTGATCGTCAATGCGGCCCAGAAACTCGATATTGCCGTCGGCGAGATAGCGCGCCAGATCGCCGGTGCGGTAGAGGCGTGATCCTGGATGCGAGGCGAATGGATCGGGGATGAATTTCTCGGCGGTGACATCGGGTCGAGCGAGGTACCCGCGTGCCAGCGCCGGGCCGCTGAGGCATAGCTCGCCGGGAACGCCCACCGGCACGCGGCGCAGCTGCTGGTCCAGAATATAGCCTTGCACATTGCGCAGCGGTCGTCCGATCGGCAGCTCGCGTAGCACGTCAGCAGGTTGCTCGGCTTCCCAGGCCGTCGCGACGATCGTGGCCTCGGTCGGGCCGTAGGTGTTGAGCATCTGCACCTGAGGCGCGATCTGCTGCCACTGTGCCAGCCGCGCGGACTGTGCGCGCTCACCGCCGATAATCATTAATCTCAAATCAGACGGCAGCACGATCGGATCGTCGGCAAGCTGCGCGCACAGCTCATGCCAGTAGGCGGTCGGCAGGCTGAGCACGCTGAGCTGCCAGTCGCGGCAGGCTGCGAAAAAGATTCCCGCGCTCGCCAGCATCTCGTCGCTGCGCAGCACCAGCGTCGCGCCGCTCGTCAGGCTGCCGTAGATCTCCTCGGCGCTGGCGTCGAAGCTGAGCGACGCAAACTGAAGCACGCGATCGGCGGCGCTGAGCCGGTAGAGCGGCTGCACGGCCTCAAGATAGCTGACCACCGACTGATGCGTCGTCAGCACGCCCTTGGGTCGGCCGGTCGAGCCCGAGGTGTAGATCACATACGCCAGATTCGTGGGATGAACCGCGACCGGCAGCGGCTCGCTCGACATCTCGGCGAGCGGCGACCAGTCGTCAAGCAGCACGATGGTAGGCTGGCCGAGCTGCTCGATCTGCGCTGTGAGCCGGCTCTGCGTCAGCAGCACTTCGATCCGCGCGTCCTCAAGCATGAACGCCAGCCGCTCGGTGGGCAGCGCGGGATCGAGTGGAACATACGCGCCGCCCGCTTTGAGCACGCCCAGCAGCCCGACGATCATCTCGGGCGAGCGCTCGACCAGCAGTCCGACGCGGCTCTCGGGGCCGATTCCTAATCCATGAAGGTAGCGCGCCAGCTGATTCGCCCGTCGATCCAGCTCACCATAGCTTAGCTCGCGCTGGCTGCCGTCACGCGTCCGCTGAGTCACGGCGATCGCGTCGGGTGTGCGCGCGGCCTGTCGGGCGAACAGCTCATGCACACAGATCGCGTCGTCGAACGGCTCAAGCGGCGACGTCCAGGACTCAAGCAGCGCCTGCTCGGCCTCGGTCGCCAGAGCGAGATCCGCGATCGGCCGATCGGGATGTCGGGCGATCGCGCCGAGCAGCATTTCGAAGTGGCCGACCATCCGCCGGATCGTGGCGGCGTCGAAGAGATCGGTGTTGTACTCAAGGGTGCCGACCAGACCACCCTGGCGTGCCGGCGCTCCGCTAGCGCCGATCATCGGCGGCGCGAGGTTGAGCGTCAGATCGAATTTGGCAGTGCTGCTCTCCTGCTCGATCGGCGTAAGCGTCAGATCCGGCAGCCGGTAGCTCGGGATCGGCAGGTTTTGCAGGATAAACATCGCCTGGAAAAGCGGCGTGTAGCTCGGGTTGCGCTCCGGCCGCAGCACGTCGACCAGCTGCTCGAACGGCACGTTCTGATGCGCGTAGGCATTCAGCACCATCGACCGCGTCCGGCGCAGCAGCTCCCGGAAGGTCGGGTTGCCGCTCAGATCGGTGCGCAGCAGCAGCGTGTTGACGAAGTAGCCCATCAGGTTTTCGTAGGCCGAGCGGTCGCGGTTGGCGATCGGCGAGCCGACGATGATGTCGTCCTGGCGGCTGTAGCGACCGAGCAGCAGATTGAACGCCGCCAGCAGCACCATAAACGGCGTGGCGTCCTCCTGCTGGCCCAGCGCCGCCAGTGCGCTCGTCAACGTTTCGGGCAGCGTGACGCGCTCGACCGCGCCGTTCGAGGTTTGCACCGGCGGTCGTGGCCGATCGGTCGGCAGCTGAAGCACCGGTAGCGGGCCGTGTAATTGCTCCTGCCAGAAGCTCAGCTCCTCATGCAGCGCCGCGCCGGACAGCCACTCGCGCTGCCAGATCGCGAAGTCGGCGTACTGGATCGGCAGCCTGGGCAGCAGCTCGGCGACATTCGGAATCGTTCCCTGCGGCGCGCTGACACGGGCAGTGTAGAGCGTCGAAAACTCGCGGATGAACAGGCCCATCGACCAGCCGTCGAAGATCATGTGGTGCATGTTCAGCAGCAGAATATGCTCGTCGGCGTCGAGACGCAGCAGCGCGATCCGCAGCAGTGGGCCGTGCTGAAGATCGAAACGCTGATGCGCCTCAGCATCTGCCAGTCGGAGCGCCTCGGCCTCGCGCTCGGCGGCGGGCAGCGGCTGGAGATCGATCAGCGTCAGCGACAGCGTCAGGCCAGGCGCGACGTGCTGGATCGGCTGATCGCCGGCCAGCGGAAACGTCGTGCGCAGCGCCTCGTGACGCTCGACGATCGCGTTGATGCTCCACTCCATCGCGGCGCGATCCAGGCGACCGGCGAGACGCACGGCCAGCGGCAGATTGTAGGAAACGTTGTCCTGCTCCCACTGGTCGACAAACCACAGCCGCTCCTGGGCCAGCGAGAGCGGCGGATCGATCAGCGGATCGCGCGGGCGAATCGCCTGCTCCTGCTCCGACTGAAGCCCTTCCTCTTCCATGAGCAAGGCCAGCAGCTCCAGCTCTTCCAGCGACAGGCCGGGTCGTTCGGCGAAGTTACCTTTCATCTATCCTCAGTTCCTCTGCTCGGCCTTTAGCGATTGGTGGCCTGCTGGCGGCGCTGCTCAAGCGTTTGTTGCAGCTCCTCGCGCGACGATCCTTTGATGCGCTGGATCAGCCGCGCGATCTTCTCGGTGCGGCCCGGCTGCGTCTCGTGCTCGACCAGCCGCTCGGCCAGCACGGCGATCGTGGTGGACTCGACCATGGTCTGGAGCGGCAGCGAAACCTGGAAGGCGTCGCGGATGCGGGACAGCAGCAGATTAGCCTGCAGCGAGTGGCCGCCCAGATCGAAGAAGTTGTCATAGATGCCGACGCGATCGAGATCCAGCACCTCGGCCCAGATCCGCGCCAGCACATCTTCAACCGGCGTGCGCGGCGCAACAAACGACTGTTCAAGCGTCGGCCGTGCTCCATCGACCGCAGGCAGCGCTTTACGGTCGATCTTGCCGCTGGCTGTGAGCGGCAGCGCGTCGAGAGTCACAAAGATCGACGGGATCATGTAATCCGGCAGGCGGCGCTGAAGAAAGCGGCGCAGTTCGGAAGAACCAAGAACCGGGTGCCCTTTGGGCGTCCTAGAACCATCTGTGTCATCTCCCAGGTTCTTAGTTCTAGGTTCTAGGTTCTCAACGACGTACGCCACCAGCTGCTGGTTCTGCGCCGTGACGACGGCCTCGCGCACGTCTGGATGCTGGCTGAGCAGCCCTTCGATCTCGCCCAGCTCGACGCGAAAGCCGCGCACTTTGACCTGGTCGTCGATGCGGCCCAGGAACTCGATCGCGTCGTCGTGCCGGTAGCGTGCCAGGTCGCCGGTGCGGTAGAGCCGTGCGCCTGGAACTTTCGAGAACGGATCGGGAACGAAGCGCTCGGCGGTCACATCCGGCCGGTGCTGGTAGCCGCGCGCCAGATTCACGCCGCCGATATACAGCTCGCCGGGCACGCAGATCGGCGCAGGGCTGAGTTGCGCATCCAGGATATACACCTGCACATTCGGCAGCGGATGGCCGATCGGCGCGGCCTGCGGCTCGTCGGCGGGACGGCAAACCCAGAACGTCGTGTCGATCGTGGCCTCGGTGGGGCCGTAGCAGTTGCACAGGATCGCGTCCATGCGGCTGAAGAAGCGGCGCTGTAGCTCGCCCGAGAGCACCTCGCCGCCGCTGACGATATAGCGCAGCCGGGTGTCGGCCAGCGCGGGCTCGTCCAGCACCAGCATATGCATCGCGGGACTCAAGCCCAGCGTGGTGATCTTCTGCTCGACCATCAAGCGTACCAGCGCGGCGCTATCCGCGCGCTGAGCTGTGTCCACCAGCACGAACGCCGCGCCGGTCATCAGCGGCCAGAACATATTCCAGACCGAGGGATCGAAGCTCAGCGAGTAGCTTTGCATCATGCGATCCGACGCGTCAAGCGGCCAGGTGTGCTGCCGCCACTGAAGATTGTTGACCGCGCCGCGATGCGCGAGCAGCACGCCTTTGGGCGCGCCCGTCGAGCCCGAGGTGTAGATCACATACGCCAGGTTGTCGGGCGTGACGTCGGTGTGCGGGTTGCTCTCCGGCCATTCAGCGATCTGCGGCCAGTCGCGATCCAGACAAACGATCGTCAGATCCTGCTGCGGCAAGCTGGTAGCTAACCGCTCCTGCGTCAACACGATCTGCGCCTGGCTGTCGGCCAGCATCCACTGCAAGCGCTCGGCGGGATAGCTCGGATCGAGCGGAACGTACGCGCCCCCGGCTTTCAGAATCGCCAGCACGCCGATGATCATCTCGGGCGCGGGCTCGACACAC
The DNA here is from genome assembly GCA_036402055.1 of Herpetosiphonaceae bacterium. GTDB lineage: Bacteria > Chloroflexota > Chloroflexia > Chloroflexales > Kallotenuaceae > LB3-1. The sequence continues at coordinate 842 of DASWTQ010000306.1, read as the reverse complement.
AGCCCGACGCGCACCTCGGGCCTCACTCCTAGCGACAGGAGATGCCGCGCCAGCTGATTCGCCCGGCGATTGAGATCGGCATAGCTGATGGTTTGGTCGCCGGCCACAAGCGCGATCGCGTCGGGCGTACGCGCGGCCTGGGACTCGACCAGCTGGTGCAAGCATTGATCGTCGGGATAGTCTGCGGCGGTATCGTTCCACAGATCGAGAACCGTCGCGCGCTCCTCGGCGCTCAGCAGCGGCACCTGGTCCACACGCAGCTCGGGGTCGGCGGCGATCGCGCTGAGCAGCACCTTGAAATGACCGACCAGCCGCTCGATCGTGGCCGCGTCGAAGAGCGCGCTGCTGTACTCCAGCGTTCCGGTCAGGCTGCCGGCTCCCTCCCAGATAAAGAGCGTCAGATCGAACTTGGTCGTGCCGCTGTCGATCAGCAGCGAGCGCATGGTCACGCCGGCGACCTCGCGGGCCGGCACCAGCTCGTTTTGCAGCGTAAAGGCCACCTGAAACAGCGGCGCGTGGCTCAGATCGCGCTCCGGGTTCAGCTTCTCGACCAGCAGCTCGAAAGGCACATCCTGATGACTATACGCCGCCAGCGCCGTCGCGCGCACGCGCTGCACGACCTCGCGAAAGGTCGGATCGCCCGCCAGTGATGTGCGCAGCGCCAGGTTATTGGCGAAAAAGCCCATCACGTTGCTCAGCTCGCTGCGATTGCGCCCGCTGATCGTGGTGCCGACAACCAGATCGTCCTGACCGCTCCAGCGGTAGATCAGCACGTCGAAGGCGGCCAGCATCAGCATAAACAGCGTAACGTTCTCGCGCTGAGCCAGCGCCGCGAGCGCCTG
>DASWTQ010000305.1:0-7426 GCA_036402055.1 Herpetosiphonaceae bacterium | reverse complement strand
CCCGAGGCGACGATCCGCGCGATTCGGCCTGACTTCCACGTCAAAGGCGGCGACTACCGGCTTGAGGAGATTCCCGAGGCCGAGGCGGTCCAGCAGTGCGGCGGCGAGATCGTGATCCTGCCTCTGATGGACGCGCACAGTACGCCCTACATCAGTCAAAAGGTCTTGCACCGCTGATTGAGCGCGACAATTTTTCTCCACTTGACGGACACGCTATCATCGTGTCCGTTCTTGTTTTCCGAAGATAGAACTTTTGTATATTGTGCAAACTTTTAGAAGTAACTAAAATCTCAGAAGTTCGTATAAAGAACGTGGAGGTACACTCTGAGCAAGATTCAGCATCTTTCTGACGAACAGCGCTTTGTCGAAGACGTAGGACTCTTCTTCGAGCGCGCAGGCGCAACCCGCATGATGGGCCGCATTCTGGGCTGGCTCTTGATCGCGACGCCGCCGCTGCAAACCGCCGAGAATCTGGCCGACGTGCTACAGGTCAGCCGAGGCGCGATCAGCACCACCATGCGCCAGCTCGTGGATCGCGCCCTGGTCGATCGGGTCAGCCTGCCGGGACAGCGCGCCGACTACTATCAGATCCGGCCCGGCGCCTGGGCGGAAGTGCTTCAGCGCGGTCTGGTTTTGACCACACAGTTTCGGCAGCTTGCGGAGCGCGGCCTGGCCCTGAAGCAGGATCAGCCGCCCGAGAGTCGCCAGCGCCTGGAGGAGATGCACAGCGTGTACACCTTTTTCGAAGAGCGCTTGCCCGAGCTATTCGCGGAGTGGGAAACCTACTGGCAGCAGCAGCGCACGCAGCGCAGCTAGCCGCCGCGAATCTCCGCAGCGCTTCATGGAGGTGGTTATGGCAACCGCAACCTTTTCACCATCGCTGCCCGGCCCGCGTGGGCTTCCGTTTGTAGGCGGCAGATTGAACCTGGTCCGGCTTTTCACCGGCTCGTTCCAGTTTATGCGCGCTATGCACGACACCTATGGCGATATGGTCGCCTTCGCGAAGGGCGATCCATCGTATGTGTTTGCCTTTGGGCCGGAGCTGAATCACCAGGTGCTGTCGCGGGCGGATGTATTCCAGAACAGCGGCGGGCCGCTGCGCATTCCCAAGGGCACCGCGATGGAGCGGCTGCTCCGAAACAATCTAGCCGTGATGAACGGATCGCATCACAAGCAGCAGCGCAAACTGCTTCAGCCCGCGTTTCACCGCCAGCAGATCGCGGCCTACGGCGACGACATGATCGCGCTCACGCAGCGGATGCTGGATCGCTGGCAGGGCCAGGCCGAGGTCGATCTGATCCGCGAGATGAAGCAGCTAACTCAGCGCATCGCAGTTAAAACCTTGTTCGGCCTGTACGACGAGGCGGAGCTGGATCGCATCGGCGGGATGCTGCGCAAGCTGATCAGCCTTTCGTCATCGCCGCTGTTCTTTATCGCGCCCTTCGACGTGCCGGGACTGCCCTTTCACACGCTGATGCGGCTGGGCGAGCAGTTGGAGGCATTCATTCGCTCGTCGATCGCGCAGAAGCGCTCACGGCCGGACGACACCGACGTGCTGGCGGCGATGCTGCATGTGCGCGACGAGGACGGCTCCAAGCTCAGCGACGACGAAATGATCGGCCATGCGTTCACGCTGTTTGTAGCCGGCCACGAGACAACCTCGAACGCGCTGGCCTGGACGGTGTTTTTGCTCAACCAGCATCCACGTGTCGCGGCGGATCTGCTGGACGAGCTTGACGGCGTGCTGCACGGCGCGGCGCCCACGCTTGAGCAGCTCGGCCGCTTGCCGCTGCTGGAAGGCGTGATCAAAGAAAGCCTGCGTCTGCTGCCGCCGGCGGGCATCGGTATGCGTCTCACAGCGGAGCCGACCGAGCTAGGCGGCTATGCGCTGCCCAAAGACACGACCGTGATCTACAGCGAGTTCATCACGCACCGGCTGCCGGAGCTGTACCCCGAGCCGGATCGCTTCAAGCCCGAGCGCTGGGCCACGACGAACCGCTCCACCTACGAGTTTCTGCCGTTCAGCGCCGGGCCGCACATGTGCATCGGCTGGGCCTTCGCGATGCAGGAGCTGCGTATTGTGCTGGCAATGCTGATGCAGCGCTACCGGCTCTCGCTCGTTCCCGGCACCAAGCTCGGCGTCGACATTCGCATGACGCCCAAGCCCGCCATGCCGATGCGTGTTTATCCGCAGGATCGGCAGTTCCAGCGCGTCGACGTGCGCGGCAGCATCCACGATATGGTCGATCTGCGCTAGCCCGCTCGTAATCGTTGCTCAGAGCCGAGGTTGGTCAGCCTCGGCTTTGTTGTGCGAACAGAATGCAGGCTGCAATCGCGATCTGCTGGTATAAGATTTGGTACCTCTGCCCAAAGCTATAGACGCGATGGAGGTAAATAGATGGCGAAAGAATCACATGCAGCAACCAGCGATCTGGGCTTGCTGGCCCTGCGCCTGGTTGCAGGCGGCCTGATGGCCGGGCACGGAGCCCAAAAGCTCTTCGGCGCGTTCGGCGGCTACGGCGTCGAAGGCACCGGCGGCTGGCTTGAGTCGCTGGGATTGAAGCCGGGCAAAACCTGGGCCTATCTGGCAGGCGGCGGCGAGTTCGGCAGCGGCGTGCTGACCGCGCTGGGCTTCCTGCATCCGCTGGGTCCGATCTCGATGTTTGGCCCGATGATCATGGCCTGGGCCACGGTGCACAGCGGCAAGCCAATCTGGACGACCAGCGGCGGACCCGAGCTACCGCTGCTCTACCTGGCGGCGGCGACGGCAACCGGCCTGACCGGACCCGGCCGCTACTCGCTCGACGAGGCGCTGGATCTTGAGGTACCGATGCCGCTCGTGCTCTTGACGATGGCAGGCGTAGCTGCGGGCATCGGCGCGGGGCTGGCAACACGTGAAACGCCCAGCGAGAGTCAGGAAGAGCAATCTGGCGGGCAGCTTCAAGCCGGCGAAGAAGCGGGCGATGCCGGAGCCGATACGGAGTTGGCCTCGGGAGCGTAGCGACAAGCAACACCACAGCACCATACGACCGCCGGATTTCGATCCGGCGGTCGCGCTCGCTTGAGTAGGACTCTCGCCTCTACTAACTTTCGTTGCCCATCACGGCGTCACGTGTGTCCTCGTCCACGTCATACCGCGCCTCGGCGGCAATCCATGCCGGCAGCGCTTCATACTCCATCAGCCGATGAACGAAGTCGCGGCGACAGATCGAGCATGGGCCGCGCTCGTACAGGGTGAGCAGAAGATCTACGGCGCGTGGCGTTGGATTCTGTTCGAACACATCATTGATGGCCGAGCCCAGCGCGTGCACCGCATCGTGATCCGTAGCCTGGGCCAGAAGCATGGTCATAAACTCCTCGTCGCCCGGCTGATAGTTGTGCGTCAGCAAGGCCAGCGCATTGCCATCGGTTGGATCATCTTGCAGCAGCTCAAAGGCGAGCGCGCGTACATCTGGATGCTGCACCGACGCCAGTATTTGCAGGGCGCGTAAGGACACGAAGTGATCCTCGTGCCAGGCCAGCGGGAACAAGCTGCGCACGTCGAGTGGAAAAGAACGCTCGCCAAAGATCGTGAGATACGCAGCTAGCTGTTTTGGGTCCGATACCGTCAGCAATGTGCGAGCCGCTTGTTCGATCTCCTCGGCGGATGCGTCTCGACCCCAACTTCTGAGCGATACGAAGCTAACCGAGCGCGGGTTTTCCTGAATTGCTGCGCTGAGTTCGGCGAATGACCGCAGGTTCTGCGCCTTGCGCTGGTTGGTCGGCTGGTTGCGACTGGCACGGAACTGCTCAACTGCCGCAAGATACCGATCCACAAACGCCTGGACGGAGCGCGCATGAGCCAGCACATCACGCAGCTGCTCGGGATCAATCCGATGCTCTAAACACCGTAACACATAGTCGTAATCCCACAAATCCGTCTCGGAGTCGATCGCTTCACCCAGACGCTGCGCGATGAACAGAAACCCATCCATGCCATCCAGGTCGATCAGTTGCCGTGCGCCCCATGTCTCGCCCACCGATGCAAACTCAGCGCACTGCTCATACATCACTCGTCGCGCAGATGCATGGCCGCGTTGCGCCCAGATGAGCGCAAAATCGAACAGCTGCTCGTCCATCTCGTCGTCGGGATCACTCAGCGCGTCGAGGATCGGCTGCGTGTAGGAGGAGGCGTCGGGGCTCAGCTCAATCAGGCCGTGTAAATACTCCGCGCGGCTGCCTTCGCATTGCCGATCGTAGCAAGGATTGTAAAGACAGGCGTGCAACAGCGTGTCATGAAAGGCGGAGGTTGGATGTTGCTGAAGATACAGATAGGGCCGGCCAAGTCCTTTGAAGAGATAATCGGCAAACTGCTGCTGATTCATGCGTAAAGCGCGAAACTCCTTGGTTGAATAAGCTGGAGTGCCCATCGTACCATGCGCGCGGTCGAAGAGCATAGATCGCAGCAAGAGAATCCACGCGTGGCTATCGAGAGTCAGCGCGTGATTATCGATGAGCGACGCATGGTTATTGAGAATCCACGCCTGGCAATCGATGAGCGACGCCTGGCAATCGATGAGCGACGCCTGGCAATCGATGAGCGACGCGTGCGAATCAAAAGATCATCGCGCCGCTTGCAGCAAGCCCTGCTCCTGAATCAGCGCTGTCGCGAGCACTTTGTAGCCCACGCTCTCGAACAGCACCGTCAGCCGGTCGGCGTCGATACTCTGCACAACGCCCTGACCCCACGCCTGGTGGATCACCTGCTCGCCGATCGCGAACTCGGACTCGACGTACTGCTCTTCGATCACCACCACGCGCTGCTCCTCGACGCGGGTATCGTTGTCGCACATTGTGCAGTGCTCGGCCTCGAACTCCTCGCCGAAATAGCTCAAGATATAGCGGCGACGACAGCTGTCGCTCTCGGCATAGCCACGCATCATCTCCTGGCGGCTGCGCTCGTAGGCCAGACGATGCTCTTCTTCTTCGAGCGAGATCGCCTCGGGATCGAAATCCTCGACCAGCAGCCGAAATCGCCCGCGCCTCTCGGCGATAATCTTTTCCTGCTTGAGCAGCCGGATCAGCCGCGCCAGATCGCCTTTATTCAATCCGGTTGCGGACTCAAGCTCACGTAGTGTGCTCGCCGGCTGTGCCATCAAACCTTGATGCGCCTGAATCACTTCTTCGCGCGTCAGCTGACCGCTGCCGGAGAGAAACGCCGCGCGGCCAAGATCGCCGGGACGATAGATGATCGTGCAACGCGCAAATGCGCCGTCGCGGCCGGCGCGGCCCGCCTCCTGGTAGTACGCCTCCACGCTGCTGGGAATATCGCGGTGGATCACAAAGCGCACGTCGGGCTTGTCCACGCCCAGGCCAAACGCATTCGTCGCGACGATCACACGAATCTCGCCGCGCATAAACGCATCCTGCACTCGCTCGCGATCGGCTTTTTTGCGCTGGCCGTGGTAGTAGTCGGCGCTGATGCCCCAGTCGCGCAGCCAGCCCACGGTCTCGCGTGCGGCTTTCGTCGTAGCGGTGTAGATAATCCCGCTGCCCTGCATCGCCGCGTGGAGCTGCGCCGCCGCCTCGGGATCGTACGCGGTGACCTCGCCGAGCAGCAGATCTTCCAGCACCCGCCGATCGTCGGTCTCCTGCTCGACGCGCCGCACCTCGAAGAAGAGATTCGGCCGATCGGTGCCGCGTACCACAATATCGGGCTTGCGCATCGCCAGCCGCTCGATGATCTCGTCGCGAATCCAGGGCGTGGCGGTCGCCGTCAGTGCCAGCAGCCGGGGCTTGCCTAACTGCGCGATCGCCTGGGGCAGCAGCAGATACGCGGGCCGGAAGCTGTGGCCCCAATCCGAGATGCAGTGCGCCTCGTCCACCACAAAGAGCGAGACCTCCAGCTTGTGCAGCGCGTCCATGAACTTCTGATTATCGAAGCGCTCGGGCGTGACATACAGCAGCTTGGACTCGCCCTGCTGAAGCTTGCGCAGCGCTTCCCGTGAGGCCGCCGCCGACTGCGTGCTGTTGATCAGGCTGACCGGCAGATCGTGCGACTCAAGCGACTCGACCTGATCTTTCATCAGCGCGATCAGCGGCGATACCACGACAGTAATTCCAGGCAGCAGCTGCGCTGTGAGCTGATAGACCAACGACTTACCGGCTCCGGTCGGAAACAGCGCCAGCACATCCTGACCGTCCAGCAGCTTACGAATCGCGCGCTCCTGGCCCGGCCGAAATGCCTCGTAGCCAAAACGATCGCGCAGTACAGCTTGAAAATCGTGCTTCGTCGCAGCCATGCATCTTCCTTTCTACGCGGCCCGCGTTCAAGCAGCAACCGTGCCGTGAAGCGTTGAGCTACGGCCTGTGGGCGAGTTGAACAAAAGCTCCATGCTGCATACAATAGCTTCCATGGAGGGATCATGCATACACAATACTCACCCACTGTAGCCAAGCTGCTGACGATCGGTGATGCGCATAACCAGGAGTGGCCTAACTATCTGGATCTTGGCCTGCGCGCGGAGCATATTCCCGAGCTGATCAGCCTGGCGACCGATGCCAAGCTCTTCTGGTCCGAGTCCGAGGGTCGCGAGGTGTGGGCGCCGATTCATGCGTGGCGGACGCTTGGACAGCTGCGCGCCACCGAGGCGATCGAGCCGCTTATACCGATGTTCCACGAGCTGGAAGACAGCGATTGGAGCGGTGAAGAGCTGCCAGAAGTCTTCGGCATGATCGGTCGAGAGGCGATTCCCGCACTGGCACGCTATCTTAGCGACACGACGCACGTCATGTGGCCACGACTTACCGCCGCCCATGCTCTAGAGCGCATCGCGGCCAACGATCCATCCGCGCGTGCAGAGGTGATGGCCGCGCTGACGCAGCCGCTGGAGCAGTACGCCACCAACGATCCAGAGCTGAACGCGTTTCTGATCAGCTACCTGATCGATATCAAAGCCGTCGAGGCCGCGCCGCTGATGGAGCGCATCTTTGCGGACGATCGCGCCGAGCTTTCGATCCAGGGTGATTGGGAAGATGTTCAGATCGCACTAGGCTTGAGGACGGAGCGCGAAACGCCGCGCCCTCGATACAATCTTTTTCCACCACTGGAGCTGCCGATCGCACCTGCGGGCAAAAGCAAAAGCAGCGCCGGTAAGGCTGCCGCCAAAGCCAAATCCAAACGCAAGCAATCGAAGGCCTCGCGGAAGAAGAACAAGCGCAAGTAAATCGCTCAGGCGCGTCGAGTCCAGGCCACCGATCGAAGGCCGCTCGCTCAAGGGCGCGTCGTGGAAGAACGCGCCCTTGAGCGAGCCGATTTTGCAAACATTCACGTTGCCGCTGGCCGACTTCGCCGCAGCCAGCCCGGACTTCGATCCGGCCACACTTGCCGCGATCGCCTTCGTCTTTGACGACACGCCGGCAGGAACGATTCTGCTGGATAACGTGG
>DASWTQ010000304.1:0-2948 GCA_036402055.1 Herpetosiphonaceae bacterium | reverse complement strand
CGCACGTCTCGCGAATGCGTGTCGCCAGCTGGATCAGAAGCAGTGAATGTCCGCCGAGCACGAAGAAATTGTTGTGGATGCCGATCCGCTGAGTATGCAGCAGGGCGCGCCAGATATCGGCCAGCTCTTCTTCGACGAAGCTGCGCGGCGCGACGAACTCCGCTCCTGTATCGGAGCATGCTGTGTCGGGCTCGGGCAGCGCTCGCCGATCGACTTTACCGTTGGGTGTCAGCGGCAGCGCGTCGAGCAGCACAAAGGCCGATGGCAGCATGTAGGCGGGCAGCCGTTGTGCAAGAAACTCGCGCAACGCAGAACCTAGAACGGGCGCCCTTTGGGCAAAGCTAGAACCGGGCTCGGGTGAATCTTCTAGGTTCTTGGTTCTAGGTTCTAGGTTCTGTTCCGGCACCACGTACGCCACCAGGCTGCGCTCGCCCGGCTCGGTCTCGCGCGCGAGCACCAGCGCCTCGGCGACGGCGGGATGGGATTGAAGCGTACGCTCGATCTCGCCCAGCTCAACCCGGAAGCCACGAATCTTGATCTGATCGTCGATGCGGCCGGCAAACTCGACGCTGCCGTCGGCGCGGTAGCGGCCCAGGTCGCCGGTGCGGTAGAGCCGCGTATCAGCCGCCGCACTCGCCAAAGGATCGGCGATAAATTTCTCGGCGCTGAGCGCATCGTCGCCCAGATAGCCGCGCGCCAGGTAGCCGGTTCGCACGTAGATCTCGCCGATCTCGCCAACTCCCGCGAGCTGCCGAGTGGCCGTCAGCACAAGTAGCTGGACATCGTCGATGCCGCGCCCGAGCGGGATCTGCTCGTGTGGCTGCACAAAGTGCTCCGGCGGCAGGATCGCGTAGCCCATCGCCTGTGGTGTCTCGGTCGCGCCGTAGAAGTTGACACAGGTCGCCGCCGGTGCGAGCCGACGCATGTGCAGCAGATCGTTGCCGGTCAATGTATCGCCGCCGAAAAACGCATAGCGAAGCGCCGGCAGCAGCGGCTGATCCGCGTGTGCTGTCTCTGCTCCCGCTGCCAGGACGTAGCCCAGCGCCGGAGTCAGATGCGTGACGGTGACGCCTTGCTCACGCATCCAGCGCGCCAGCCGTCCGGGCTCCAGCATGTCGTCGGGATCGGGAATGCACAGCGCTGCGCCGAGACCGAGCGGCGTGAACAGATCGCGCAGCAGCGGGTCGTGAGCCAGCCCCGAGAGCATGCTGAACCTGTCGGCTGCGTGGAGGCTAAAGGTTTGCGCGTGCCAGCCGAGGAAGTGTGCCAGCGGCCGGTGCGTGCCGAGAATGCCTTTTGGCTGTCCGGTCGAGCCTGAGGTAAAGGCGACGTAGGCCAGATCGTCGGGGCCGACAGCAACGCCGGGATCGGTGTCGGGATAGCTCGCCAGCTCGGCGCTGCTTCCATCCGCCGACACTGTGACGCGACATAATCCTGGCTGTGCAGCAACAGCCGCCTCCAGCTCCTCGGGAAGCGGACCGGCTGTCGCCAGCTGAACCCAGCCACGCGGCGCGGCGAGTCGAGTCAGCTCGATCAGTCGCGGCGCGGGATAGGCCGGATCGAGGATCGTGAAGGCCGCGCCGGCTTGCAGTACGCCGATCACCGCCGCCGCCAGCGCCGCGCTCCGATCGGCGTAGATCGCGACGACATCGCCGCGCTGGATGCCGCCGTCGCGCAGATAGTGGGCCAGCCGGTTGCTCCGCGCCGCCAGCTCCCCGTACTGCCACGCGCCATAGCGATCGATCAGCGCCACCTGCTCCGGCGTGCGCCGCGCCTGTTCGATCACCGCACTATGAGCTGCGCCGGTCCAGTCTACCGTGAGCTGCCGCTGTGGATCGGGCAAGTGCGCGGCGCTGTGCGTTGTTAGCAGCGATAGCTCGTCGATGTGCAGGTTGGGACTGGCGACGATCTGCTCAAGCACGAGATCCAGCTGGCGCAGCATCTCGCGCATACGCTCGGGATCGAACAGATCGAGGTTGTACACCAGCTCAAGCTCAAGCGAATCCTCGTGATTGTGAGCGTACAGCGTCAGATCGAACTTCGAGCCGGGATCGGGCAGCGTGAGCGGCTCCCAGGTCAGCCCGGGCGTCTCGCCGCGCGTCTGCTCGAAGTTGAGCATGTTGAGCATCACCTGGAACAGCGGGTTGTGGCTGAGATCGCGCTGGATCTGGAGCTGGTCGATCAGCTGCTCGAAGGGCAGATCCTGATGCGCATAGGCGTCGAGCGAGGTTGTGCGTACGCGCCGCAGCAGCTCGTTGAAGGTTGGGGCTGCACCCAGATCGATGCGCAGCACAACCGTGTCGATGAAGAAGCCGATCAGCCCTTCGATCTCAGGGCGGCTGCGGTTGGCGATCGGCGAGCCGATCAGGAGATCGCGTTGGCCGCTGAGACGAGCCAGCACGATCGCGAAGCCGGCCAGCAAGGTCATGTAGAGCGTCACGCCCTCGGCCTGGCTCAGCGCGATCAGCGCCGCCGTGCGGCTGGGCGAGATGCTGTGCTTTTCACTGGCTCCCGTGAAGGTTTGAATCGGCGGTCGCGGCCGGTCGGTGGGCAGCTCCAGCATCTTCGGGGCATCCGCGAGCTGACTCCGCCAGTAGCTCAGCCGCTGCTCAAGCACCTCGCCCTGGAGCCAGGATCGCTGCCAGTGGGCATAGTCGGCATACTGCACCGGCAGCGGCGGCAGCGCCGGGTCTGTGCCGGAGACGTACGCCGTGTAGAGCGCGCTCAGCTCGCGGCTGAGCACCTGCATCGACAGGCCGTCGCTGATCATGTGATGAATCGTCAGGAACAGCACGTGCTCGTCGCGGGTACCCTCTGGGTGCAGCTGTACCAGAGTTGTGCGCAGCAGCGGCCCGCGCGTGAGATCGAAGGGCTGGCGCACCTCGCTCTCCACCAGCTCGGCCAGCGACAGCTCGCGGTCGGTGGGCGATAGACGACGCCAATCGAGC
>DASWTQ010000303.1:0-8826 GCA_036402055.1 Herpetosiphonaceae bacterium | reverse complement strand
ACGGATGTGTGAAATCATAGTATGCTCACGGCGGCAAATCGATCGCCAACGAGGAGCAGATGTTGAAACGACTTCAGGTACAAACACACAAACAATCGCAGTTCGTCGATATTACGCGCCAGGTGCAGAGCGTGGTTCGGGAGCAGGGCATCCAGAACGGGATCGTCTATGTGTATTGCCCGCACACAACCTGCGGCCTGACAATCCAGGAGAACGCCGATCCCGGCGTGCAACACGATATGCTGCTGCTGCTCAGCCGCATCGCGCCACGCACCGATCCGGGCTACCGGCATATCGAGGACAACTCGGCGTCGCACCTTCAGGCAAGCGCGATGGGCTTTAGCCAGATGGTCTTTGTCGAAGATGGGCATCTGGTGCTGGGCCGCTGGCAGGCGATCTACCTCACAGAGTTCGACGGGCCACGCCAGCGGACGGTGATCGTCAAGGTGAGCGCGGATGCTCCGTCTGGCTCGGAAGCACCGTAGCGCATCGAGCTGATGGTTCCGCTGCTACAAAGCTCGTCGCGGTGTCAGGACCGGATCGACGGCTACAGTACGTAGCTCGCTGGTGTAGCGCTGATCGGCGTGGTCTGGGAGCCAGATATGGTTCGGATCGGGCAGCATTTCGGTGATACGCACGGATGCCTCCGGCCCGCCCTGAGCAGCAGTCCGGCGAACGATCTTCGCAAAGATGTCGAGCAAGAGCGGACTGTCGAAATCAACATAGACCGGCTTTTCTTCGACCGATGACTTCATAAACACGAAGCGTGGAATCCCGTGCAGGTTGAGCCAGCGCCGCGCCGCGATAAAGCGCTCGGCCTCAGCAGACTCGTGCACAAACGCGATCTCGGACGGCGCGAAATGCCAGGACTCGCGGCAGACGATCAGACGATCGAAGCTGATCCGGGGCGTATGCTTGCGCTGCTCTAACAGCTTCAGACAATCCGTGACGCGAAATGCTAAAAGCTCGCCGAAGACCTCGACAATATCGAAGCGCATCCGCCGGTCGTGCGTAGACACAAGCAGTCCATACTCGGTCTCCTCGATCACCAGCGAGCCGATCGGCAGCTCTTGCTCGGGGGCAACACCACACGCGTCGTGCGCGAACAGCAGCCGAAAGTCTTTGGCGGCTGCCAGCGATGCCAGCGTGCGCGGCGGTGGCGCAGGCCATTGCTTCGAAACAACCGGTATGATCACGGGATGCGGCAGGTCGTGCTCCAGCGCCTGGCTGATCGCTTGCGGCTCGGGATGTTGCGATAAGAACAGGTTAATTTTGGCTGTGTTCATCGCCATATGAAATTCGCCCAGCACAATCTGGTAATCGTTCCGGCGGATAGATTCGGCGTCGGCGGCGGCAATCATGAGATCAGGGCTGTGATAGCGTGCGGATTGCCAGCCCGGATGAGGAGCATCAAACGCTGCCAGCACCTGGGCATGTAGCTGCTCACAGGAATACGTGAGCCGGCGCTCATCGTACTGCGGCGCGAGCAGCGCCTGCCAGCGCTCCCGCAAAACCCGCTGAAGCGAATCCGTGATGCGGGTATCATCGCCAAGAATAAAGGGCTGAACGTACAGCCAAAAATCTGCAAAACGAACGACCGGCGATCCCGCTTTTTGCGCCAGCGTACGATACGTGCGCTCAAATACGCGCCGGTATGCATTCGCAACCTGGTACGTAAACCAGCGCGCGCTCGTCAGCAGCAGGGTTAGCGGCGGGCCGAGCGTGGCAAGGAAATCCGGCCCGAACTCAACACCAGCATCACGCCGGCAATCTTCATAGATCAGCGCCCGCGAGGCATACATCTGGCCGGCGTTGCGTGTCGGGCTGCCGCCGGTCAGCCGGGTAAACGTTGCCTCAAGCTGGCTCTGCGCCCGATCCAGTGCATCGGCGTCGCCTGCGGCCCGCACGACGTCATCGCGGGAGCGCTCCAGCTCTTCCAGCATGTGCAGCGCGGAATCACGCAGCGCCTCATCCTCCACGCGCTCAAGCAAGCGGCGCAGATGTTGCTCAGGATAGCCATCCTCGGCTGAAACTTCCAGCGTCCAGGCGATGCGCCGCTGAGCGCGCAGCTCATGCAGCAGATCATAGACCCGCTGCTCGGTGTGCAATCCTGCCTCGGACTCGGCGATCAGCTCCTGCGCCAGCTGACGCGCGGTACGCTGACCATCGATCGCACGCAAAAGTGCTGTCTGCTGCGGCGAAAGACGCGTCGGCGGTGCCAGCGGCAAAAACAGATCGTTGCCTTCAAGATGCAAAAACGGCATGCGTCGTGGGGCGACCCAGGGCAGGAGCGCCTCGCCCTGGGCCAGCGTTTCACCCAGAGCGTCAATACACCAGCCTTCGAAATACACAGAGCGATTTGCTACAAGCTTCGTCCCGGCCTGCACCGTGATCGCCGCACCCGTCGAGCGCAGCTCGGCCCAGCCCACCGGCCCGAAGAAGCCGATCGTATCATTTTTGACGCAGTAGCGCTGGAGATAGCTGGCAATCAGCTCTTCGTGCTGGCGCTGCCGCGAGTTACGCGGCTTCTCGCCGGGCGGTTGCAGCAGGCACACACCCGTATGATACGCCTGGCGATTCTGCCAGATCACAGCCTCGCGGAAACGATGGTCGCGCGAGACGGCGTAAATCGCCTGTGAGACGTCGCGAACGCCCTGCTCGAAAACTAGCCGGTAGTTTGTCTGTGCTGCGACATGCTGGACCAGCGCCGCGCGGAGAGCGTCCAGCGCCTCGATCATCTCAGGGGAATAGCCGACAGCCTGAGCTACTTTGCGTCGGCGAATGGCGCGCAGCAGCTTGACGAGCGGATCGCGTCGCGCGCTGTCGTGCCATTGCTCCGCCTGCTGGAGCGCATCCAGCGCCGCGTTAACCGCCGCCGCCGCCTGGTTCTCGGCAGCTTGCACCTGGCTCTCGGCCTCAATCAACAGATCGGCGGCGGATCGACACGCTGAGGGCGCCAGATTCAACACCAGATCAGCTGGAAATCCGGCGCCACGCAGCACCACCGAGCGCCACAACATCCATGCGCCACCCGGCACCCTGATCAGATGTCCTGCCGGCACATCGGCATCAGGCGTAGCGGCTGCGGTAGTGGTGCTATCCGGCGATCGTGCGGCTTCCAGCTGGATCGCCTGATCGTCGAGCAGGTCATCGTGTTTACGCGGAACATCGTGTGCCGGCGAAGATCGGCCGCGATTCTTCATCCGCTGTAACAGCAGCTCGCGCTGCTCCGGCGAAAGTGCCGCAATGCGTTCATCCAGGCTGCTCATAGAAGTATTCTCTTTATGCGAGATGAATAGTGCTGCTATCTGAGCCGGCACATAATCGCCAGATGCTGGCGTGGGCTATGCTTGCTCAAGCGTAGCGCTTACAGGAGAAACGTGATATATAGAGATGGTGCCCACTGTCGGCCTTATGCTCTGCGAAATAGCGTGGGAAAGGAAAAAGGAGCGTGCTATAGAGGTTTGCTCATCGACCTCGCGCGAAAGCTCCAACTCATGCGGTTTTCCTTCACTGGATGGTGAAGAGGATAAGCGATTATATAAAGGGGCCAACCATTCGTCAAGGAGTCCGACGCGGCATCCAGAGCAGGCCAGCAAGCGGGCCGTGCGTTTCAGCCGGGCCACGACGCTCGAACAACGCTGCGCCCACGCTGATCCTGCATTTTTTTATTTGACAGAGCCTACGTGTTCAACTATACTCTATCTAAAGTCTCCTGATTCTAAGTCATCTGACGTATTGTGCAACAATTTTTGACTATTTCATACTAATTCCATGAATACACGCGCGTTGTTTCGCTTCGTGCAGTGTAGATTTGTAGTCAGGTCCAACCACTTCACGCACACGCGCCGATACATCTTCACTCAACTGTAATCCCTGTCGATCCTTGGCCACATCTCCTGAGTGCCGTGCCACCAGGCAGCATCCGATCAGCGCTTGCATCACAGCAAAGGATCGCTTTCCGATCCTACGTGCGGCGTTTGACGAGCACTACCATCAGGTATAGCAGCGCGCTACCACATAATAGCTTTCCCAGATGGCCGGTGTCGACATCTGCATAAGACCTTTCCATCGCTCCTGAAGTGTCCTTGGAGCTGTGTACGCAGGAAACGCAGTATCTCGGCTCGCGCAGCTGTATCTTGCGGTCACAGTACAAACAAATCCTATCGATTGTGCTACACGGCGCGGAACGACACCCATCGTCACAGCGGTGTCGTTTAACATCCCAACCCAGGCCATTATTGTCGATGACGGAGCGTTTCTATGTAGGACGTTGAAGGCAATCTAGCGGCCGCTGGTACACGCTACCGACGAACATGCTGTCGTACAACCTCCTCTGCTGCGACCCGCCTGTCCTACAACCTGATGCTCTATGGAGCGCAGAATACTTCCAGGATCACCAGATACGTTCGGATGAAGCGCTCTCTACGCGCTCCATCTGTAGGAAGCATAATCCAGAGCCAGTGGAGTTTCTATGCAAGATCACCTGAGCGCAAATTCACAGGCCCGCACTCCTCTCGTGAACAGCTGCATCCATCGGCAGTTTGAAGATCAGGCAGAGCAAAGCCCACAGGCTCCTGCGGTTCAGCTCGGAGATCAGTTCTTAAGCTACGCTGAACTGAATCGGAGAGCCAATCAGCTCGCCCATTACCTACAGCGGCGCGGTGTCGGGCCAGAGGTGCCGGTAGCCCTGTGTCTTGATCGTTCGCTGGAAATGATAGTAGGCATGCTGGGTATCCTCAAAGCGGGCGGCACCTATGTGCCGCTCGATCCCACATCGCCTCCCGATCGACTGGCTTTCCTGCTGACCGATACGGCCGCCCCGGTCTTTTTAACTCAACAGTACCTGTTACCACGCTTTGCCAATCTCGATGCACTTGAAGCTCGACCTGAGATCATCAGCCTTGACGCCGACTGGCCGGCGATTGCGCACGAGCCGGATCACAATCCTCAGGTTGAGATAGAGCCTGAGCACCTGGCGTACATCATCTATACCTCAGGATCAACCGGCAAGCCCAAAGGCGTGATGATCCAGCACGCATCGCTGGCGCACTACAATCGCAGCGCACATCTGGTGTATGGCCTGAACCCTGAGGATCGAGCACTGCAATTTGCGTCGATCAGCTTTGACGCCAGTGCTGAAGAAATCTTCCCGACTCTGACCTCCGGCGCGACGCTTGTGCTGCGCACCGACGCGCTGATGGAATCGATAACGCATCTGATCCAGGCCATCCAGGATTGGGAATTAACTGTGCTGAATTTCCCGACGGCCTACTGGCACGAACTAGTTACGACCATGAGCCGCGCAAATATCGCTCTGCCTCCATGCGTACGGCTGGTGATTATCGGCGGTGAGCGCGCCATGCCCGAGCGAGTCGCGCAGTGGTTCCAGCAGGTTGGTCACGACGTTCAACTCATCAACTCGTACGGCCCAACCGAAGGCACGGTCGTCGCCACGGTCTGCGATCTTTCCGCGCGTGACGATGTGGAGTCGCTGACGGGCGAGGTGCCGATCGGCGAGCCGCTGGCGCATGTGTCGAGCTATATTCTGGATGCCGACGCGCAGCCTGTGCCGATCGGGAGCGCGGGCGAGCTGCATATCGGCGGACTGGGGCTGGCGCGCGGCTATCTCAACCGGCCCGAGCTGACCGCCGAGAAGTTTATCCCGGATCGATTTTCGAATACTTCAGGATCGCGGCTGTACAAAACGGGCGACCTCGTGCGGCAAACACCTGACGGCAGCATCGAGTTTCTGCGCCGCGTCGATCGGCAGGTCAAGCTGCGCGGCTTCCGCATCGAGCTGGGCGAGATCGAAGCGGCCCTGGCTCAGCATCCCGATGTAGCGCAGGTGGTGGTGATTGCCCGCGACGAGACTCGTGGCGAAAAACGGCTAGTAGCGTACGTTGTGGAAGAACAAAGAACAAAAGAACAAAGAACAAAGGAACAAAGTACCATATTCCCCTCGCCTGCCGCAGCGGGAGAGGGGTTAGGGGTGAGGGCCAGGGGTGAGGGCCTGACCTTATCGCTCCGCAGTTTTTTGGGAGAGCGCCTGCCCGGCTACATGATCCCGTCGGCGTTTGTGCAGCTCGATCAGTTTCCGCGTACGGCGAGCGGTAAAATCGATTGGCAGAAGCTGCCGGCGCCCGGCCGTGTCGATCGAGAAGTGCCCCTGGTTGCGCCCCGCACCGCGCTTGAGCAGGCTATAGCCCAGATCTGGGCAGAAGTCTTTGGCCTGCAGCAGGTCGGGATCGAGGATAATTTCTTCGATCTTGGCGGTCACTCGCTCGCGGCGATGCAGGTTCTGGCGCGCTTGCGTGAGCAACTCGATCAGGATCTGACTCTCAGCGTCTTGTTTAAGGCGCCGACAATTGCCAAACTGGCTGAGGCGCTTGAGCGCGGCGAGCGCGGCCCGGCTCAGCCACAGACGCTAGCGATCCGGCGCATCCCACATGATGTTCCCCTGCCGCTTTCGTTTTCTCAGGAGCGCGTCTGCTTTCTCCAGCAGCTTGATCCGACCAGCGTTGCCTACCACGCGTACGCCTTAGTCGATTTCAAAGGGCAGCTTAGCCACCGGCTGCTTGAGCAAGCGCTGACCGAAGTGGTGCGGCGACACGAGATTTTACACACGACCTTTCATCATGATCAGGGAATATTCACCCAGGTCGTGCGCAGCCCGTACCCGGTCACGGTGCCGGCTCTGGATTTGCGCCCGATCGCGGCAGAGCTGCGCGCGGCCGAAGCTGAGCGGCTGATCGTCGAAGAGTGCCAGCGCCCGTTTGATATAAGCCAGCTCCCGCTGGTGCGCTGGACGCTCCTACAGCTTGCCGACGACGAATACATCCTGGTCCAGGTCGAGCATCATCTGCTGCATGACGGCTGGTCGCTGGCGCGGCTGCTGTACGAGATCAAGAGGCTGTACACGGCCTTCTTCCATGGTCAGCCATCGCCCTTGCCGCAGCTCGACATTCAGTATGCCGATTTTGCCGCCTGGCAGCACGAGTGGGTCAAGAGTCCGATGGCGCAGCGCCAGATCGCGTACTGGAAGCAACGCCTGGCCGGCAGCGCCGCGATCCTGGAGCTGCCGACAGATCGGCCGCGGCCGGCGACGCAGACCTTCCGGGGCGATGTGCATCGCGTTCAGATTCCGGCGCTGGTGGGAGAGCAGCTGGCGGCCTTTAGCCATCGGCACGGCTCCACGCTGTTTATGACCATGCTCGCAGCCTTCAAAGCGCTGCTGTATCGCTACACCGGCCAGACCGATCTGCTGGTCGGCTCCGCGATTGCCAATCGCCGGCTGCGCGATGCCGAAGAAGTGATCGGCATGATCGTCAACAACGTTGTGCTGCGAACCGAGGTGACCGACGCGCTTTCATTCCAGGAGCTGCTGATCCGCGTGCGCGACAGCGTGCTGGAAGACTACGAATATCAGGACTTGCCCTTCGAAAAAGTGGTAGAGGCGGTGCAGCCGGAGCGCGATCTCAGCTACAATCCGCTCTTCCAGGTCATGTTCAGCTTCCACGACTCGCCGATGCCGCATATGGATCTGCCCGAGGTCACGGGCACAATCCGCTACCCGCATAATCGATCGGCTAAATTCGATCTCAATATCGTCGTCATGCCGCAGGCCGACCAGGGTCGCTTGCAGCAGGGGCTTGAGCGCGATAGCCAGATCATGATGGAGTGGGAGTACAATACCGACCTTTTTGATCGTGACACGATCGCGCGGATGATCGAGCACTACCAGACGCTGCTGCTCGGCGCGATCGCGGCGCCTGAGCAACCGCTGTGGCGGCTGCCGCTTTTGACCGACAGGGAGCGCAAGGAGCTGCTGAGCTGGAACGATGCTCCGTTTGTCGATCATCAGCAGACCTTGATTCATCAGCTGGTCGAGGCGCAGGTTGCCGCAACGCCCGACGCCGTCGCCCTGATCTGTGGCGCTGAGCAGATGACCTATCGGGAGCTTGATCGCCGGGCCGATCAGCTTGCGCGGCGCCTGCGTAGCCTGGGCGTCGGGCCGGAAGCGCGGGTTGGCCTGTGTCTTGAGCGCTCGCTGGATCTGGTCGTCAGCTTGCTGGGCGTGCTCAAAGCCGGCGGGGCGTATGTGCCGCTCGATCCCGGCTATCCGGCCCAGCGCTTACAATTCATGCTCGACGACTCGCAGGCAACTGTGGTTGTAACGCACCAGAGCGTGCTTGAGCGTCTGCCACAGCTTGAAGATCCGCAGCGGCGGGTGATCTGCATCGACGTAGCCTGGGACGAGTCCGAGAGCCGCGCCGGCGCTGCGTTGACCGGTGCAGCAGCGCCGCACAACCTGGCCTACATCATCTATACCTCGGGCTCGACGGGCCAGCCCAAAGGTGTGCAGCTGTCGCACCGAGCCGTCGTCAATTTCTTGACTGCGATGCGGCGGCGCCTGGACGTCGGCCCGCGCGATGTGCTCTTAGCCGTCACGACGATCTCGTTTGATATTGCGGTGCTGGAGCTGTTCCTGCCGCTGACGGTTGGCGCGCGGATCGTGATTGCGAATGCCGCCCAGGTGATCGACGGCGCTCAAGTGGCGAGATTGCTTGATCAGCATCAGGTTACGGTGATGCAGGCAACGCCGGCAACCTGGCAGATGCTGCTGGCTGCCGGATGGTCGGGCTCGGAGCGGCTGCGCATCTTGTGCGGCGGCGAGGCGCTCACTCCCGATCTGGCGGCTCAGCTCCAGAGCCGTGGAGCAGTGCTCTGGAATCTCTACGGCCCTACCGAAACGGCGATCTGGTCGGCGATCGGGCAGGTCGACGGCGGAGCCGTGCCGGTATCCGTCGGTCAGCCGATCGACAA
>DASWTQ010000302.1:0-23542 GCA_036402055.1 Herpetosiphonaceae bacterium | reverse complement strand
CGCCGAACCAGGTAGTCGTTGACGGTGATCAGATGGCTACCTTTGCCTTCCAGAGCGTTCAGGTAGAGCGGCAGCGTCGCGACGAGGGTCTTGCCTTCGCCGGTCTTCATCTCGGCGATCTTGCCCTGGTGCAGCACAATACCGCCGATCATCTGGACATCGTAGTGTCGCTTTTCGATCGTGCGGCGGGCGGCCTCACGAACGGCAGCGTATGCTTCCGGCAGCAGCTGGTCTAGAGTCTCGCCCTCGCGCAGACGGCGACGAAACTCATCGGTTTTGCCGCGCAACTGTTCATTCGTCAAGGCTTCAAATTCCGGTTCGAGGTCGTTGATCTGATCTACGATCGCGTAGAGATCGTTCAACACTCGCTCGGTAGTATCGCCGCTGAAAAGCCGGCCAAGCCATTTGAACATACAAACACCTCAAGACCGTGCAGCTTTACCACGTCGCTCCCGACATGGTGATGAAGCCTGCACGGCAACCAAAAACAACATTGTAGGGCCTACCTGGGATACAAGAGGAAGATCATATCGCAGGTACTACTTGGGTGATACGCAGTGCGCCTGTTCCCAGATCTGCCACACAGCCGGTCTACGCATGGTATGGGCCGCGCACAATATTATACCAGATGCAATCGGACGCGATTTCGCGCAGATTCCGCTCGGTATAAATTAAGTAAAAAATACACGAAACCGGCCAAAGATGCAATGCCTGATTCTCCCACTCTCCTCAGCGATTCTGAAACCGGGCTCAGATGCCGGATCAAGTGTGTGATATTTGCGCCGCTGCGGTATTTATCTAAACAAATGCAGGCAGCGCATTTTACTCACCGGCAACCATTCATCCAACCAGTACGTTTCGAGCCGACTTCGTCTCCCGGACGAGGCCCCAACCTTTCGCGCTATCAACGTTTCAGAACAGCGAGGTACCACGAGCGCCCTTCCAAAGCTTACGATTAACCCCGCCACCAGTTTCTGAACCAGCCATACACAGAGTGCAAAGCAGCCGGCGCTGGTAGCTCAGCGATCGCACCTGGCGCTCCAAGCTCCACTCGTCCCAACGTCCCATTCTACACACCACCTATTGGGAGGTATTCGTCATGTTCAACTCTATCGTCGCACACCTCACGGACATCATCCCGTCCTTAACTCACGCGCTGGCTCCGGTTTTCGGCGATCACGACGAGCAAGCGGTAAGCACGCTTGCCGAGGCTGCGCCCGAGGGCGCGGCGGAAAGCCAGGATCGGCGGCAGTTCTTTATCGGCCAGTGGGAGTGCAACGGCTCCAAGGTTGTCGACGGCAAGGAACTGCCCTACGGCGGCCAGATGCACAACAGCTGGGATGTCGGTGGAACCTGGCTCGTGATCGACTTCAAGGAGTCGAACCCGCCCGTCGGTAAGGCGTTCAAAGAAGATCAATACTGGGGCTTTACCAAAGAAACCGGCGTTCATACCCGCCCGATGATGACCTCGGCTCCCGGCTTCGCGGTCGTTACGTCGATGGGCTGGGTCGGCGATGTCAGCTCGTGGAGCGGCACTTACGATGTCGCCGGCATGCGCATGGACCTGACCGAGACGGTCACGATCCTTGGCCCCAACAAGTGTCGCATGGCCGGCGAGATGTTCGTCAAGGGCAAATCGGTCGGCTCGTACGATATGACCTGCACGCGCAACCACAAAGGCCCGCACCACGACGCCACGCCGACCGTCTAATTTCATAGCTCAACACCTCAGCGCAGAGTCTTGACTCTGCGCTTTTTGCTGCTTGTCGGCTCCAACACCGCCCGGCAGATCCGGCATTCGTGGTAGGATCGGCACAGCGCGTCGATCATTCGCCAGTGACAGCCGGCATGACACGCAGCGCGATCAGAGCACGAAGAAGGAGTTTCCCGGATGCGCTGGAGGCGTAGGCTTGAGCTGTTCAGCTGGATGGCGATCGCAGCGATGATCCTGGCAGCGTGCGGCGCAGCGTCTGCACCCCAAGGATCGACGGGCGGCACGACGACGATTCGCTGGCGAACGCAGCCCGGCAGCACCGGCGAACAAGCGGCGTATCAAGCGCTCGCCGATGACGTCACACAGGCCCTGACAAGTCAAAAGATCCAGGTTATCTACGAGCCGGATCTGAGCGAAGACTATGTCGAGAAGCTCAAGAACGAGCTGGCGGCCGGCACCGCTCCCGACGTCTTCTGGATCGGCGGCGTGTGGCTGGCCGACATCGTCGCGACCGGACAAGTGCTCGATCTCAAGCCCTACGTCGACGCCGATCCGAGCATCACGCTCGACGACTTCTACGATCAGCCGCTCCGGGAGCTGTCCCACGACGGCAAGCTCTACGGCCTGCCCCGCGACGTTTCGACGCTGGTGGTGTATTACAACGCCGATCTTTTCCAGGCTGCGGGTATCACAACGCCGAAAGAGCTGGTCGAGCAGGGAGCGTGGGACTGGAACGCGCTGCTGGATAGCGCCAGGCAGCTCACCGATCCGGCGCGCGGCCAGTACGGCGTGGGCTGGGGTAACTCGTGGGGCCTGGGCTGGGGCTACTTCGTCCCTGCGGCGGGCGGAAAACTCTTCAACGCCGAAGGCACCGCCTGCGCGCTCAACTCGCCCGAGACGATCGCGGCGGCACAGTTTGCGCGAACTTTCTACGCCGAAAAGCTGCGGCCCACCGGAGGCCTGGACACGCTTGAAAATCTCTTCAACGCCGGACGCGTCGGTATGATGTGGAGCGGCCGCTGGACGACGCCGAGCATACGCCGGGATGCCAGATTCAATTGGGACGTCGCCGAGATGCCCGCCGGCAAGCAGCGCAGCACCTGGCTCTTCTGGGGCGCCTACCTGATCAACGCCCGCACCGCCAATCCCGACGCCGCCTGGCACGTGCTCAAACAGCTTACCGGCGAGGAGTCGATGGGCAAGACCGCCGATCTCGGTCTGACGATACCCGCGCGCAAGAGCCAGGCCGCAGTCGATCGCTTCCTGAAGTCCGCGCCGCCAAACAACAACCAGGCGTTTCTCGCCGGCATGGCGTACGCAATACCCGAGGCGCCGCTCTGGAACGGCAGCTGGTGGGCGTACAGCACCACGGTGCAAAACCTCTGGGATCGGATGATCGCGGGGGAGATCACGCCCGAGGAGTTCGCGGAGCGAGCCTGTGGCTGAAGAACCAAGAACCTAGAACCTAGAACCAAAAGGCAGAACAAAGCACAAAGGAAGTACCACCATTCCCCCTCGCCTACCGCAACCGAGGCGGAAGCCCGCCGAGGTTTGGGGAAGGGGGTTAGGGGGTGAGGGCCTGTACGTAAAGAACAAAGGAACAAAAGAACAAGAGAACAAAACCAAATTCCTTTGTTCCTTTGTTTCCTTGTTCTTTTGTTTGCCCGAAGGGCAGATCGTGAGGGCCAGCCCCAACAAAGGATCAAGAACAGCTCCAAACCAGCTATAATTGAGTGATTTCATTCGCACACTTGAGGCTTAGCCATGTACGAAGGCAAACCACTGCTGCTGGTCATCGGCGGCTCAGATACAGGACGCACGCCGATCGCCGCTGGGCTGCTCCGCCACGCATTGGGCGGCAGCGCGATCGTGTTGAGCGCGGGCGTGCTTTCTCACGCCGGAGAAAGCGCCGCTACCGAGGCCCAGATGGCGCTAGAGTCGATCGGCATCGACATCAGCAACCATGTCGCGCGACCACTCGACGATACCGAGCATCACCAGGCGGAGCTGCTACTGGCCGTCGATCGTGGAACCGAGATGGTGCTCTTCACGCGCTTTCCCAACGATCCACGCGTCACCTGTCTCTCGGCACTGGCTGAGTCGCCGGATGTGCTCGATCCCCATCGCATGCCGCTGGGCGTGTGGGTCGCGATCGTGCACCAGATCCAGCAACAGATCGACAAGGCGCTGCCCAAAATCCGCCGGCAGATCGCGATTCCCGAGCATGAGTCGCAGCCGCTGCCGACACAGGAAACGCTGAGTTACACGCCCCCGACGATCGGCAGCCCGCAGCGCTGGGACAACGACGAGGATATGCAGCGGCTGCTGCGGCTGATCGACGATGGGCAGGCTGCGCCAGAGACTGAGGCCGAGCCCACGACCAACGGCGTGGCGCATCTGCCCGGCGCGGAGTCGCCACAGAACGCCGAGGATTCAGCAGATGCTGCGGTTGAGGAGCCAGCCGAGGAGCGCCAGGAAACAACAGCCGCAGCGCAGACCGCTTCTGAGAGCACAGCGCCTGTTGAGCAACCGTCGAGCCGCGCCGAACATGCCGCTCGTCTGGATAAGCTGCTGGCGGCGGCGGGCGACGTGCCGGAGATCATCGACTGGCAGCGGCTGCGACAAGAGCTGATCAGACGACTGCGCACGATCGCACAGCAGGCCGAGGGGCCAACAGATTTCGCGCCAGCCGCCGCGCTGATGATCGAGGGCAAGCTGGTGCAGCATTCGGCCCTGCCCGGCGCCGAGGCGCTCTTTCTGCTCCAGCGCTCCGTGGCACGGCTGGGCAAGCCGCTGAGCGGCGCGGATCTCGCCACGATCGGCGGGGAGCTGGCGCAGTGGTGAGCGATTGATAGACTGAAAAACTGGTGGAATCAGAGCGGGCAGCTTTGAAGGCTGCCCGCTCGCTGTTTATGACTCCTCAAAAACCAGCTTGATCTCGTCGCGGGCTTTGGGGTTGAAGTTGGGGATCGGATACTTTCCGGTGAAGCACGCGCCGCAGAAAGAGTTTGGATCGCGTCCCGTGGCCCGGAGCAGGCCCTCATAGCTCAGGTAGGCCAGCGAATCGGCCTGGATGTAATCCTGAATCTCGGGAACGTCCATCCGGTGCGCGATCAGCTCGGGGTAGGTCGCCATGTCGACGCCCATAAAGCATGGGTGGCGAATCGGCGGCGACGAGACGCGGACATGCACCTCGGCCGCTCCGGCCTCACGCAGCAGCCGCACGATCGGGCCGCTGGTATTGCCGCGCACGATCGAGTCGTCGACCAAAACCACGCGCTGACCGGCGAGCGTGCTGGCCAGCGGATTGAACTTGAGCTTCACGCCCTGCTTGCGCAGGCGATCGTCGGGCTGAATAAACGTGCGCCCAATGTAGCGATTTTTGATCAAGCCTTCCGTGTAGGGCAGGCCGGACTCCTGCGCGTAGCCGATCGCGGCCGGAGTGGCTGAGTCGGGAACGCCCATCACCACGTCGGCATTAACCGACGATTCACGGGCCAGCTCGCGGCCTAGCTCCATACGCACCGAGTGAATCAGCTGATTCTGAAGCATGCTGTCGGGCCGCGCGAAGTAGATATATTCGAACAGGCAGAGCGCCGATCGTGGAGCCGGATGCCGCGAGAGCGTGTGTGGTCCGTTCTCATCGATCATGATCGCCTCGCCGGGCTCGATGTCGCGCACCCAGTCGGCGCCGATCGTGGAGAGCGCGCAGGACTCCGAGGCCACAACCCAGCCGCTATCGCCGAGCTTGCCGAGACAGAGCGGACGCAGACCCAGCGGATCGCGCACGGCGTAGAGCGCATCTTTGGTCAGGATCGTCAGGCAGTACGCGCCCTCGGCACAGTTCATAAAATGATCGATGCGATCGCCCCAGTTCGGGCCTTCGCCGCCGAGCAGCACCATCGTCGCGACTTCGCTGTCGGAGGTCGAGGTCAGACCGACGCCGCGCTTCAACACCATCGTACGCAGATCGGTGGCGTTGGTAAGATTGCCGTTATGTGCAAGCGCAAGCGGACCGAGGTAGGACTCCATCGTGTAGGGCTGTGCGTTTGCGATCAAGGACGAGCCTGTCGTCGAATAGCGCGTATGGCCAATCCCGATATGTCCCTTCAGCGGCTCTAGCGACTGCTCGTCGAACGCTTGTGAAACCAGGCCCATCTGCTTATGGGCATTTATTTTTTTACCGTCAGATACGGCGATACCGGCGCTCTCTTGACCGCGATGCTGAAGCGCGTAGAGTCCGAAGAAGGTGAGACGCGCAACATCTTCGCCAGGAGCATAGATTCCGAAGACGCCGCACTCCTCATGTGGATGATCACCAAACATTACTTCCCTCGCTGATAACGAGTCCATAGCCATTATACCAGACCCGATTCAGCGATCGAGAGCCGCTCAGCAAAATTGACACCACCATTAAACAGGACTACACTGCTTATTGCAATCATTTGCAATAAGGACCGTATGCGACACCAGCACGATATTCAGGAACTGCGTAAACAAGGCTACCGGCTGACCCGCCAGCGGATGCTGATTCTGGATCTTCTACGCAGCAGCGAGCGGCACATGACCGCCGATCAGATCTATGTCGAGGTGTCGCGCCACCATCCCGAGATCAACCTGGCCACTGTGTATCGCACCCTGCAATGGCTCCATCAGGTCGGGATGCTACGCAAGATCGATGTCGGCAAAGATCGGCTGGAGTACGAGTACGCGCACGACGCCGAGCATCACCATCTCATCTGCAAGGTCTGTGGTGCGCAAACCCAGATCGACAATCATGTCATCCAAACGCTGCAAGACCACATCTTAGAACACTACGGATTCGAGGCCGATCCGGATCACGTAGCGATCTTTGGACGCTGCGCGGATTGCCGGACGGTGGAAGCTCAATAGCCAAATCCTGGAGGCGGGTATGCTGGAGGTCCTGGTTCGATCGCTGGTGCTGGCGCTGCATATATCGGACGGCCTGTTGTCGCTGTCGGTCTCAGCGCTGTTTTGGATTCTCACCGTCGCGTGTATCGCCTGGGCAGTCCAGCGTACCAACCGCACGCTCGACGATCGGCAGGTGCCGTTGATGGGCGTGATGGCGGCCTGTATCTTCGCGGCGCAGATGCTCAACTTTCCGATCGCCGGCGGCACCTCGGGCCATCTGCTGGGCGGCGCACTGGCGGCGATCGTGCTGGGGCCGTGGGCGGGCGTGCTGGTGATGACCTGCGTGGTCGCGCTGCAAGCGCTGCTCTTCCAGGACGGCGGCATCGTCGTGATGGGCGCGAATATCTTCAACATGGGCGTGCTCACGGCGCTCGCGGGCAGCGCGATCTTCTACGGCCTGATCCGGCTGACGGGTCGTAAATCCTGGGGCCTAATGGTATCGGGCTTTATCGCGGCCTGGATCACGGTGGTGCTCTCGGCGGCGCTGACCTCGGCGCAGCTTGCAGCCTCGGGCACAGCCAGCGCGGCGGTGGTCTTCCCGGCGATGATCGGCGTGCACCTGCTGATCGGCATCGGCGAAGGGCTGATCACCACGGCGGCGCTCTCGTTCATCCTTGCCACGCGCCCGGATCTGCTGCCGACCTGGCTTGGCAACGAACTGAGCGGCAAGTCGCGGCCGGTCTCGACGCGGCAGATCGTCGGCGCGGGCTTGGCGATCGCGATCCTGCTGGCGCTGCTGTCGCCGTTCGCGTCGTCGGCGCCGGATGGCCTCGAATCGGTGCTGGAGCGGCTGGGCGTTGGCGGTGGACCAGGAGGGCCGAGCGGACCAAGCGCGGCCTCGCCGGTCGGCGTGCTGCCGGACTACACAATTCCCGGTTTGGAAGGCGGGCTGTCCACGATCCTGGCCGGTCTGGTCGGCGTGCTGATCGTCGTGGCGATCGGCTACAGCATCGCGATGCTGATCCGTCGCCGTCGAACCGTTGCCCGCGACCCCAAATCGATGACCATATCCTGACGAGGAGCGCATGGCGCAGCAACTTCTGGATCGCTATATCGCCGGCGCAAGCGTGATCCATGCGCTGGATGCCCGCATCAAGCTGGTGCTGACGGTCGCGCTGATCGTGTGCGCCGCGCTGCTGCCGGTCGGCGCATGGCTGGCGCTGCTGGCGCTGACAGCGCTGGTCTGGGCCGCGATCATCGCCTCGGGCGTGGGCCTGCCGACGATCCTCAAGCGATCGCTGCTGGCGCTGCCGTTTCTGCTGGTCGTCGTCACGGTGATCTTTAGCGTGCCCGGCCGGACGATCTTTCGGCTGCCGCTGGGCTTCGTCACGCTGACGGCGACCGACGCCGGTCTGCTGCGCTTCGTCACGATCGTCTGGAAGTCCTGGATCTCGATGCAGGCGGCGCTGCTGCTGACGGCAACCACGCATTTTCTGGATGTGCTGCGGGCGCTTCAGGCGCTGCATATGCCAAAGATCATCGTGGCGCTGATGTCGTTTATGTACCGCTATCTTTTCATTCTGGTCGAAGAAGCACAGCGGCTGCTGCGGGCGCGCGACTGCCGATCGGCGGCGCTTGAAGGCTCGGGCGGCGGCTCCGTGCTGTGGCGGGCGCAGGTAACAGGCCGGCTGGTAGGAACGCTCTTTCTCCGCTCGTTCGAGCGCTCCGAGCGCATCTACGTGGCGATGCTCTCACGCGGCTACACCGGCGAACTGCGGTCGCTGAGCGCGCGATCGCTGGATCGGCGCGATCTCCGGGTCGGCCTTGGCGTCGGCGCGATTCTTTTGATTATTACGGCGCAAGCTTTTGTGGGATAAAACGATCTATGGCGATTCATGAGCTAGAGCTGCCCCAGGTCCACACCGGGACACCGGCGATTACGCTGAGCCAGCTATCCTTTGCCTATCCTGACGGCCGGGTCGCGCTCCAGAACGTTTCGATCACGATCCACAGCGGCGAGAAAGTCGCGCTGGTCGGGCCTAACGGCGCGGGCAAATCCACGCTGCTGCTGCATCTCAACGGCGTGCTCGGCGCGCTCGACGGCAGCGTACGCATCGCAGACGTCGAGGTGCGGCGCGATACGCTGCGCAAAGTGCGGGCGCTGGTCGGGCTGGTCTTTCAAGATCCCGACGATCAGCTCTTCTCGCCAACGGTCTTTGACGATGTGGCGTTCGGGCCGTTGCATATGGGCCTGGCAGAATCCGATGTTCGTGCGCGGGTCGCGTGGGCGCTGGAGCAGGTGGGCATGCAGGGCTTCGAAGATCGGATGCCGCATCATATGAGTGTGGGCCAGCGCAAGCGGGTTGCCGTCGCCACGGTGCTCTCGATGCAGCCGGAGGTGCTGGCGCTCGACGAGCCGTCGGCTGGTCTCGATCCACGCGCCCGGCGTGGACTCGTGGAGCTGTTGCAATCGCTCTCGCAGACGATGTTGGTCTCCACCCACGATATGCGCCTGATCGCCGAGGTCTTCCCGCGCACGATTATTCTGGCAAACGGCCAGGTCGCCCACGACGCACCCACGGACGAGATCCTGAGCGATCGCGCGCTGCTTGAAGAGTACGGGCTGGAGATGCCGTAGGCGAGAACAAAGAACAAGAGAACAAAGAATAAAGAAGAGCGGAGAACCAAGAACCAAGAACCTGAAACGAATAAAGAGCATAGACGCTCAGCGAGCGCCCGGAACAAAGGAAGTACCTTCTTCCCCCTCGCCTACCGCAGTGGGAGAGGGGGACCGAGGGGGTGAGGGCCTGGAAAGATCAATTCTGATGACCGAATCAACTTTTCTGCCGGAAACCTGGATCGATCCACGGGTTGAGCTAGGCGAATCGGCGACGCATGGCCAGGGTTTGTTTGCCAAAGAGCTTATCCGCGCCGGCGAGACTGTGATCATCTGGGGTGGCATAGCCTACACCGAGGCGGAGCTGCGCGCCGGGAAGGTGCCGCGCGGCATCTCCTACATGTTTATCGACGACGGCCTGATCCTGACCGGCCCCGACAAAGCCATGGATTACTATGTCAACCACTCCTGCGATCCCAATATCTGGATGGCGGATCAAGTGACCGTAGTCGCCCGGCGCGACATTCAGCCCGGCGAGGAGCTGCGCGGCGATTACGCGCTCTGGGAAAGCGAGCCGGAGTCTACCCTTGCGCCCTGTGCGTGCGGCACTGCGCTCTGTCGCGGCACTGTCACCGGCGACGATTGGCAGCGCCCCGAGCTTCAAGAGCGCTACAAGGGCCATTTTCTGCCGTTTCTGAATCGCCGGATTGCGCGGATGCTGGGCGAAGGATAGGTAGTGTGCCCTCACCCCTGCCTGCCCAGAGGGCGCCCGGCAAACAAAGGAACCAATAATCAGGAACTTTTTGTTCCTTTGTCCCCTTGATCTTTTGTTCTCCTTCCCGCGTGTTCTCTAACACAACGCTAACACTCTTCATATGTGTTTCTAGTGTAGTATGAGTAAACTTCTATCCAGATGTTACGGCGAGCACGTGACATGACTTTTGAAGAGGAGATTACTCATGCCTAAGATTGTTGGTATCGACCTTGGAACGACCAACTCGGTTGTTGCGGTGATGGAAGCCGGTGATCCGGTTGTTATCGCCAACGCCGAGGGTGGCCGGACAACTCCATCGGTCGTTGCTTTTAGTAAGAATGGTGAGCGGCTCGTCGGTCAGACGGCCAAGCGCCAGGCAACCATCAATCCTGAAAATACAATTTTTTCCATCAAGCGCTTCATCGGCCACACCGTCGATGAGGTCGGCAACGAGCGCGAGATGGTGCCATATCAGGTGACCAAGGGCTCGCGCGGCGATGCACGTGTGAAGATCCCGGTGATGAACAAGGAGTACACGCCGCAGGAGATCTCGGCGATGGTGCTCCAGAAGCTCAAAGCCGACGCCGAGGCCTATCTGGGCGAGAAAGTCACGCAGGCCGTGATCACCGTTCCGGCCTACTTCAACGACTCGCAGCGCCAGGCGACCAAGGACGCCGGCCAGATTGCGGGCCTGGAAGTCCTGCGCATCATCAACGAGCCGACGGCGGCCGCGCTGGCCTACGGCCTCGACAAGAAGTCCGACGAGACGATCCTGGTCTTCGACCTTGGCGGCGGTACGTTCGACGTGTCGGTGCTTGAGGTCGGCGAGGGCGTGGTTGAGGTCAAGTCGACCTCGGGTGATACCCACCTGGGCGGCGACGACTACGATCAGCGCATCGTCAACTGGATTGTGGACGAGTTCAAGAAGGACCAGGGCATCGACCTGAGCAAGGATCGCCAGGCGCTTCAGCGGCTCAAGGAAGCTGCGGAGAAGGCCAAGATCGAGCTGTCGAGCACGCCGCAGACCGAGATCAACCTGCCGTTTATCACGGCGGATGCGAGCGGCCCGAAGCACTTGCAGATGAACCTGACGCGCTCGAAGTTCGAGCAGCTGACCAACGATCTGACCCAGCGGCTGAGCGGCCCCTTCAACCAGGCACTGCGCGACGCGGGCCTCAAGGCCACCCAGATCGACGAGGTCGTGATGGTCGGTGGCTCCACCCGCATGCCTGTCGTGCAGGAGCTGGTGCGCAAGCTGACCGGCAAGGAGCCGAACCGTGGCGTGAATCCCGACGAGGTCGTGGCGATCGGCGCGGCGATCCAGGCGGGCGTGCTGGGCGGCGAAGTCAAGGACGTGCTGCTGCTCGACGTGACGCCGCTGTCGCTGGGCGTCGAGACGCTGGGCGGCATCATGACCAAGCTGATCGAGCGCAACACGACGATCCCGACGCGCAAGAGCGAGATCTTCTCGACTGCCGAGAGCGGCCAGACCGCTGTGGACATCAAGGTCTACCAGGGCGAGCGCGAGATGGCGAACGACAACATGCTGCTTGGCCAGTTCCGGCTTGAGGGCATTCCGCCCGCGCCGCGCGGCGTGCCGCAGGTCGAGGTGACATTCGACATCGACGCCAACGGCATCTTGAACGTGTCGGCCAAGGACAAGGCGACCGGCAAGGAGCAGAAGATCACGATCACGGCCAGCACCAACCTGAACAAGAACGACATCGATCGCATGGTGCGCGACGCCGAGCTGCACGCCTCTGAGGACAAGGCCCGCCGCGAGCGGATCGAGCTGAAGAACCAGGCCGATAACATGGCCTACCAGGCCGAGAAGACCCTGGAAGATCTGGGCGAGCAGGTTTCCGCCGACCAGAAGAGCAAGGTCGAGGGCCTCGTCAGCTCACTGCGCGAGTCGGTCAGCCGCGAGGACGATGAAGGTATGCGCTCCGGTATGCAGGCTTTGCAGCAGGCGCTGATGGAGATCGGCCAGGCAGCCTACGGCCAGGGCGACGGCGCCGGCCCGCAGCAGGGCGGCAAGGACGAGGGCGTCGTCGAGGGCGAGTACACCGTCGACTAAGATCGCCAACGGAATCAAGCAGGGCGCAGGTCTAAGACCTGCGCCCTTGTGTTTAACCGGAATTCCGCTCACGCGCTGGCTTCTTCGTCCAGCTCCATGAATGAGGCCAGCGTATGGCGCAGCTTCTCCATGCCCAGCCTGAGCCGCCCTTTGATCGTCCCGATCGGCTCGTTGAGATGCGCCGCGATCTCGCTCGACGAGAAGCCGCCGAAGTAGGCCATCTCGATCGCCTGGCGCTGGAGCGAGGGCAGGCTGCCCAGCGCGTGCCGGAGATCGGCGCGCAGCACGGTGAAGTGCTCAAGGCCACGCTCCATGGCACCGCTCAGGTCGGGCAGATAGTCCAGCGGAATCTCGCGATCGCGGGCCCGATGCCAGCGTGATCGTACCTCATCGATCGCGCGATTCCTGGCGATGCCGCTCAGCCAGGCCGAGACCGAGCCGGCCGCTGGACGAAACGTCGTCGCGCGATGCCATACCGAATGAAACACATCTTGCAGCACTTCCTCGGCGGCAGCACGATCGTCGGTGATGCGTAACGCGATGCTGTAGAGCAGCCGGGCGTAGCGCTCGTAGAGCGACGATAGCGCCGACTCGTCGTGGCTGGAGATCAACTCCAGCAGCATCTCGTCGTCGAGTTCTGGAAGAGAGTGTAATGTTTCAGGCTGCATGAGTACGCTTTTCCTAAAAAATTAGCTTATATTCTAACGTATTTTTGGCGGAGAGCAAAAAGATTATCAAAAGTTCCCGCGCGACAATTAATCCGATCGGCAAGCAAGTTCCGTACCGTTTATTAGAGAGGAGCGAAGGTGACTCCTCCGGCATCGCAGACGATACGTTAAGTTGGTACAATACATTACGTTAACTTGCGCAGTTCGCCTACAACCAAGGGAATTGGCGCGATACCGGAGAAACAATGACGATAGCAGAACATGCCTCGAACTCAGTCGAGCATCCTAATTATATTGCTGGTCCCTGGACGCGGGATGCGCGTGAGCGCGCGATTCAAGAGGAAGTCCGCATCGCGTATATCGATTATTTCCGCAAGGCTGTCAAGACGCGTAACTGGTTTCCCTGGGATGATCTTCCGCTGGACGAGATGCGTGAGCGCGGACATTTGCTGTCGCCTGATACGATCACGATGATCGAGAGCTTCCTGGGCATCGAAGATTACGTCGGCGATTACGTCGAGGATGCGATCAACATTGTGCGCGGCGACCGCGAGCGACGCAATATTCAGCTGGTCTGGGGCATGGAAGAGGCCAAGCACGCCGAGTCCTGGCATCTGGTGCTGCTCCACTCCGGCGTTCGCACCGAGAAGCAGATCAACGAGTACCGCGATAAAGTTTCGGCACATCGCTGGACGATGCGCGAGAATCATCCCGGCCTCGATACGCCGATGGGTATTGCCGTCTATGCGATGGTCCAGGAGCGCGCGACGTTCTTCAACTACGACGAGTTGCGCAAGCGGATTCGCGCCGACTACGGCCTGCCCGAGAAAGCAACCGAGGAAGAGCGCAGGCGCGGCAGGCAATACGGCGCGGCGGCGGCCTTCAATATCGTCGCCAAGGACGAGATCGCGCATCACGCGATGTTCCTGCGCCTGGTCGACATCTACAAGAAATATCTTCCGGCTGAGACGCTGGATATGATCTTCCGGGTGTTCAATGGCTTCAACATGCCCGCGCTCTACCTGATCCCCAACGCCGACGATCTGAAGGCGGCGCTGGAGCGGACCAGGATGTACACGCCGCTGAAACATGGTCGCTCGGTCGCCAATCCGATCCTTGATGCGCTGGGCTTCGACAACAAGCGCGCGCTGGAGCGAGCCGTGCAGGAGGCCAAGCTACTGCCCCAAGGCTGTGGCCCTGAGCACGTCGCCATCGGACGATCGGGCGAATTCGTGCTTTCACCCACGCCCATCACGACCGTACCGCAGCCGGCCAACTAGCGCACTCTCCAGAACTTAAGCGACGAGCGGAGCATCACCATGATGCTCCGCTCGCTTTTTTAGCTCAGATCGTGGGGGCACGCCGTCTGGTCAGGCGGCATGTGCTCACGGCACGACGAGCACAGCATAGTCGAGCATAAAGAAGGGCGGCTGTCCGAACGCGCCCTGGGCCAGGTTGCGGATCTGGATCGTGTTGGGGCCGGGCTGTAGCAGCGCGGCATCAAAAGTCCAGCTGGCAGCGTCCCAGGTGCCGGACTCCAGCGGCAGATCGTCGTCGGGCAACGGGTTGGGGCCTTGAAAGATTGTCTGATCGTTGACGGTGATGCGGATCGGCGTTTTGGCGCGACCTTCCGAGTCCATGCCTTCCACTCTCAGCGCGGCTGTGCCCTGCGGCTGGCGATCCAGTGTCACGGCCGCCGTCATCGTGCTATAAGCTGTCCCGCTACCGTAGACCCAGGTTGCACTTCGCCCGCCGTAGCTGCGACCCTGACCATAGCCACCCTGCCAGGCCGTGTCTTCCAGGCGAATCTCGGCTGCGGCTGAGCCCTGCGTCGGCTCGGCGGTTGGAAGCTCGGGTGCGGGAGCAGGAATGCTCGTGGGCTCAGGCGATGAAGGCTCTGGCTGAGGCGTTGGCGCGTCGGTTGGCTGCGGTGGCGGAGCGGGCTGATTGGTCGGGGCTGGCTTCGGCCGGGCTTCGTCGTCCAGAATCAGATCGGCGTAGTCGAGCATAAAGAAGGGCGGTCGCCCAAATTCACCCTGAGCCAGGTTGCGGATCTGGATTACATTCTGGCCGGGACGCAGCAGCGCGGCATTGAACGTCCAGCTGGCAGCGTCCCAGGTGCCGGACTCCAGCGGCAGATCGTCGTCGGGCAGCGGGTTGGGACCGCGAAAAATCTGTTGACCGTTGACGGTGATTAAGATCGGCGTTTTGGCGCGACCCTCCGAGTCCATGCCTTCCACTCTCAGCGCGGCTGTGCCCTGCGGCTGGCGATCCAGTGTCACGGCCGCCGTCATCGTGCTATAAGCTGTCCCGCTACCGTAGACCCAGGTTGCACTTCGCCCGCCGTAGCCGCGACCCTGACCATAGCCACCCTGCCAGGCTGTGTCTTCCAGGCGCACCTGTGAGCCATCGACGCGGATCGGGACTGGTGGGCGGGGCGTGGGCTGGACGGCTGGCGCCGATGGTCGCTCGGTTGGCACGGGCGGCACAATCGGCTCGATCGGCGGCGCGCTCTCAGCTGGCGACTCGGTTGGCGGCTCGTCCGCGCTGGCGGGCGTGGGTAAGGCCGAGGGCGTTAGCTCAGCCGGCAACGGAATAAAGGTCGGCGTTTCCAGCTTAGCAGTAGGCGATCGTTGTGCTGCGGGTTGTGTTGGAGTCGCGTCGTTGGCGCCCAGCACCACTCGTCGCCGATCGGAAGGCATCACGCCGTTGCCGGCAATCCAGACAATAATAAAGCCCAGCAGCGCCGCGCTCAGAGCTGTTATGATCAGCAGCCAGAGCTGAAGCCGCCGCGAATGTTGTGTGTGCATCTCCTCGCTCCCCTGCTCCACTCAGCTACCGTGTAGCCGATTCCTCCCCAAAATCTCAGGCAAGATGCGGACCAGCAGGATGTTACGTCAAGCAAAGAGCAGCGCTCCGTAACCGGTTGGTACGGAGCTGCACAAAGCGCGTTTGGAATAAAGGCAGGTAGGTGGCGGAGCGCGCTAGAGGATGCGCACAGGACGACAGATGCGCCGTTCTGCGGCTGGAAAACCAAACGAGCGGCGATCAGGCGTGCGAGGCGTGGGATGTCGTCTCGTGCACAGCTGCCTCGGAGCACTCCCAGCGATCGGCCCACTGCTGAAGCGCATCCAGCACCTGTTGCAGATCACGGCCTTTGTCGGTGAGGCTATACTCGATCTTGACTGGAATTGTGGGATCGACGCGCCGCTGCACAACGCCGCGCTGCTCCAGCTCTTTCAAGCGCTCGGACAAAACGCGATCGCTCAGCTTATCGACGGTGCGCGCGATCTTGGTGAAGGTCGTCGGCCCGTTGCCGAGCACCCGCAGAATCAGACCGGTCCAGCGCTTACCCAGCAGCTCGACTGCTCGCTCGTATTTTGGACATAGATGCAGATCGTCGTTATTCATAATTATTTGGCGGCGTAAGCTCCAACCGCGAGCGGTTGGGAACAGCCGCCTCCTCCATGCTCACGGAGTCGTTGACAACTTTACCTAATCTCACACCTGGTATACTAACACAAAGTAAGTAGCTAGGCAAGAGCCTAGTGCCGAACTGCGCTATCAGCCATCGTCTTAGGTCAGTCGGCAAGATGCTTGACCATCAACAGCTCGTCGTACAAGCGATCCGCCAGCCCGATCGCCTGCGGCTCGACGCCGTAGACCACGAATCCACTGCGCGCATAGCTGCGAATCGCGGCGATGTTGGTCGTCACCACTGCTAGCTTGACCAGCCGCACCTCATGGTTACGTGCCCAGCCCACACACGCGTCGATCAGCCGCTCCGCAAGCCGGTGCCCGCGCCACTCGGGCCGGACGTACACGCCCCAGATCAGCGCGCCATGCCGTGTTTTGGGCGAATCGCCGCGCCGCACGCCGGTCATGCCAATTAGCTCACCGTCGGCCACCGCGAAGAAGATCGCCTGCTGATCACTATTGATGTTCTGGCTAAGACGCTCAGTCCAGAATGACGGCGGAAACTGCTCATTCGTGGCATAATCCGCACCAAACGCCTCGGGATGCGACTTGAGCGCTTTCAGGCGCAGCTCACGAAAGGCCGGCGCATCGGCCTCAACACACTGCCGAATCTGGATTGTATCGGGAACAGATGACATAGCAACCTCTGATATTTCAAGTATGAAGTGTACACTAGATCGTGAAAACAGGCCCTCACCCCCGTCGCTGCGGCGACTCCCCCTCTCCCGTTGCGACAGGCGAGGGGGAAGGGTAGTACTTGTTTGCTCTGTTGTTCTCGGTTCTTGGTTTTTGGTTCTCAGTTCTCGATTGCTTCTTTGTTCTCTTGTTCGTTTGTTCCTTTGTTCTCGTCCTTGAGCGGCACGCAGATTGCAGAAATCGCAGTGGCTACTGAAAGGAGCAATCTGATGGATCTGGAAGATCTGCCAATTTTCGACCAGCTGGCGCAGTTGCCTAACCGCACCTATAGCTACATCGTCATCGCGGCGATGGCCGGGCCGATGGCGCTGCGACTGTTCGGCTTCAAAACGCTCGGCCAGCTGATCCGACCGCTGGCGCTCGTCGTGCTGCTGAGCGGCATGTACGCCAAGCAGCAGCGCGCCGCGAGCAGCACAGAGCCGCGCTAAGATTCCGCCGCGCGCAGGCAGCAGCATGATCTCATATTCCAGCTATAATGGGTGCAGAGCCGTGAGTCGTGCGAGCGACCAGCGGCACGATCAATCGCTACAATATTAGGGAGTAGGTATGGCCCGGATTGGGATTCTTGTGGTGGCCTACAATGCCGAGTCGACACTAGAAAGTGTGCTTGAGCGCATTCCGCCCGATATTATGGCCAAGGTCGAGGAGATCTTCGTCTTCGACGACGCCAGCCCCGATCGCACCTACGAGGTTGGCAAAGCATACCAGCAGCATATCGCCAGAGAGAAGCTTTCGATCTTTCGCAATCCCGTCAACCTGATGTATGGCGGTAACCAGCGCCGGGGCTACCAGTACGCGATCGAGCGCGGGCTGGACATTGTGGTGCTGCTCCACGGCGACGGCCAGTACGCGCCCGAGGTGATGCAAGAGCTGCTGACGCCGCTTGAGACCGGCAAGGCCGACATGGTGATGGGCTCGCGCATGCTGCTTCCAGGCGCGGCACTGCGTGGCAACATGCCGATGTACAAATACGTCGGCAATAAAATCTTGACCTGGATCGAGAACCGGCTGATCGGCACTACCTTCAGCGAGTTCCACTCGGGCTACCGGGCCTACTCCGTCCACGCGCTCAAAACGATTCCGCTCGACACGCTGACCTCGAACTGGCACTTCGATACGCAGATTATCCTGGAATTTCTCAAGCGTGGCTACCCGATCAAAGAGGTGCCGATCCCGACCTACTACGGCGACGAGATCTGCCATGTCAACGGCATTCCGTATGCCCTGAACTGCATCCGTGAGACGCTCAAGTTTGCGCTACTCTATCGCTGGAGAATGAATGCTGCACTACCGCTTGCATCGCGACCCAAAAAGTAGTCATCAACAGATTTCCACGCTGGTACAACGCCTGGGCCGTAGTCCAATCCTGGATGTAGGAGCGGCCCAGGGCTTTTTAGGTCAGCTGCTGGGCAACACCGCGCTAACCATCGACGCCGTCGAGCCGAATCCCTACTGGTCCGAGCACGCGCAGCCGTTTTATCGCCGGGTCTTCGCCTCAAGCATCGAAGATGCCAACCTGCCCGACGCGACCTACCGCGTGATTGTCTGCGCGGATGTGCTGGAGCACATCGTCGATCCCGAGGCCGTGATCGAGCAGCTGCGCCGAGTTGCCACCGACGACGCGCTGTTTATTATCTCGCTGCCGAACGTCGCACACCTGGCCGTGCGCCTGATGCTGCTCTTCGGTCGCTTTCCGCAGATGGAGCGCGGCATCCTGGATCGCACGCATCTACACTTTTACACCCTGGACACCGCGACCGATATGCTGCGCCGCGCCGGGCTTGAGGTCGTGCGTGCGCGGCCTACGGGGGTGCCGCTGGACGAGCTGTGGCGCGAGGGCGAGGGCAATCTGATCTTCAACACCTTGATGCGGCTGCAACATCTGGCGCTGCTGCTCGCGCCGCGTCTCTTCGGCTTTCAGTGGGTGATTGTGGCGAGAAAAAGAACCTAGAACCAAGAACCCAGAACCTAACGGCAGAACAAAGAACAAACGGCAGAACAAAGAACAAAGTACCGCCCTCTCCCCTCGCCTATGCCACAGGCAATGGGAGAGGGGA
The DNA here is from genome assembly GCA_036402055.1 of Herpetosiphonaceae bacterium. Classification (GTDB taxonomy): domain Bacteria; phylum Chloroflexota; class Chloroflexia; order Chloroflexales; family Kallotenuaceae; genus LB3-1. Next base: position 4,610 of record DASWTQ010000302.1, on the reverse strand, counting down.
TGCTGAACGAAGTGAAGCAGGGGTGAGGGCCGACGAAGGAACAAACGAACAAACGAACAAACGAACAAAAAGCAGCCGATCATTTGTTCCCTTGTTTTCTTGTTCCTTTGTTTGCCTGTAGCACCAACCACATGAGCGAAAAGCTAGCGACACGATATTGGGATCTTGCGGCGTGGCGAGCCGGTCTGCGCGGCAGTTCGCGCTGGCCGCTGCTGGCGCTGCTGCTGCTGCCGTTCGGCCTCTTCTGGGCCGAGACGCTGGGCCTGCGCGTCTTCTATCACCACGACCTGCAATATTACTTTTTCCCGTATCACAAGCTCGTCGTCGATATTACCAGTGGAGGCAACCTGCCGCTCTGGAACCCGTACGCGTTCAGCGGCATTCCGCTGCTGGGCGACGGCCAGACCGCAATGTTCTACCCGCCCAGCTGGCTCTTCTGGCTGCTGCCGCCCATCCACGCGCTGACGGTTATCGTGCTGCTGCACTTCTCGATCGCCGGTGGCGGCATGTGGCTGTACCTGCGCAGCCTGCGCCTGAGTCGCCTGGCCGCGTTTGTCGCCGCGCTGGCCTACATGTTCAACGGCTTTCTTGTCGCGCGCGTGGTGCATCTCTCGATCATGGCCGGCGCGGCGCTGATCCCGCTGATCTTCTGGAGCGTCGAGCTGCTGCTGCAACAGCGGACGCGGCGGGCGTTCGTGCTGGCGACGGCGCTGGTCTGCGTGCAAGCGCTGGCCGGTCATCCGCAGGTTCCGATCTACACAGCGGTTGGTCTTGGCCTCTACGTCCTGACGCTGGCGATCAGCCACTGGTGGCGCGAACGGCGCTGGCGAGCGTTTCAGCCGCTGATCTATCTGGGCAGCGTGTATCTGGTCGGCTACGCGCTGGCGGCGATTCAGCTCGTGCCGTGGATCGAGTTTGCATCGTTCTCACCGCGAGCAGCCAACGCCAGCTACGGCTTCGTCACCTTCCAGTCGCTGGTGAGCTTCGACTGGCTGCTGTTCCTGTTTCCCTACGGCTACGGCGGCCTGCGCACGACCTGGCTCCAATCGGCTCCGGCCTGGGATCTGCCGGTGTATATGTGGGAGCGCCTGGCCTACGTCGGGATTCTGCCGCTGGCGCTGGCCGTCGTCGGGATCGCCGATGTGCGACGGCTGCGGCGGCACGCTGAGCACGACGAGCCTGCGCGGCTGCAATCCGAACGACTGCTGGCGCTGATCGTGGTGCTGGTGGTGCTGGCGCTGATCGCTGCCGGATCGAGCACGCCGTTCGGACGGCTAGTCTATCTGCTGCCCGCGATCGGCAAGCTGCGCGCCTACGCCCGCGCGATCGCTGTGGCCTGCTTCGCGCTCACCGCGCTGGCCGCGTTTGGCCTGGAGCGCCTCCAAACCTACAGCGCTACTAAACGCCGAATCGATCGCGCGCCGATTGTGGCGGCGGTGCTGCTGACCCTGCTCGTCGTCGGCCCGCTGCTGATCGCGAATAGTGTTGGCGCGGCAGCCTTCGCCAGCACAGCCAATAACGACATGTTCAAGGTGCTGCTGGATCGCTCGCTTCAGCTCAATCAGGCTAACGCCTATGTGCCGCTGCTGGTGACGATCGCCAGTGTGCTTGTGCTGTGGTGGCTGAGCCGTGGTGTCAATCGCGCAAACAGCGCCGCGCTGGTGGCTGTCGTCGCGGCCGATCTGCTGGGCTTTGCCGCCAGCTTCAATCCCACGATCGCGCCCGACAGCTTCGCGCGCGTGCCCGAGAGCGTCGCCTTTCTACGCCGCGACTCCGCGCTGTTTCGCACGGCCTCGTTCATCACCAACGATCGCCTGACGCCCGCGATCGCCCAGGAGCAGCTGGCGATCAGCTGGGCGCTGCCCTACGGCGTCGAGGACATCAACGGCTTCAACTCGCTCCAGCCCCGGCGCTACACCGATGTGCTCTTCGGCCCCGAGATCGAGGACGTGTCGTACGGCTTTCTGCGCGATACCAGGCTGCTTCAGCTGGACAATCACCTGCTGAGTATGCTCAACGTCAAGTATGTGCTGATTCCGCGACCATCGGATCTGGTAATCCGGCCACCACACAGCGATCTGATCTCCAACGGCGAAGAGCCGCCCGATAGCGGCTGGCGCACCGTTTTTCAGGGCCAGCACGTCACCATCCTGCAAAATCCAGCGCCGCTCGATCGGGCCTTCTTCGTCTCGTCAGTCAGCACGATTCAGGATGCGTCGACCATCTTAGCTGTGATCAAACAGCCAGGCTTCGATCCCGGACAGCAGGCGCTCGTCGAGGGCGAGTTGCCGGAGCAAGCAGCGCGGCGCCTTTCGACCGATGGTCCGGCCGAGGTTCAGGTCGAGCGCGTATCGCCAAACGAGCTGCGGCTGCACACGCAAACTGCCGCCGATCGCTTCCTGGTACTCAGCGAGATGTGGTTTCCAGGCTGGCATGCCGAGATCGACGGGCAGCCGCTGCCGATCTATCGCACCAACTACCTGCTGCGCGGTCTGGTCGTTCCCGCCGGCGATCACACGATCCGCATGTACTACCGCCCGACCTCGGCGATCGTCGGCGCGGGCATCACGGCGCTCACGCTGCTTGGCTGTGGAATTGCGCTCGGCGGCGGCATCTTCAAGCGCAACAGCCAACGCCGGGAAAAGCCGGCGCGATCACGATAATCCTCTGTAGGAGCCTCAGACCGATCATGCTACTCACAAAGATTCTCCCTTCTGGTGTAGAATGTATGATCTATGATTAAAAATATGGAGTGATTCCGCGCCACGTGGCGTCATCATAGTGCATACAATGGCTACACCGGCCGAGCAAGAAGTGGAGCGAAGCATGGATGAGGCGAAGAGCAAGGAGCAGCTTATCGACGAGGTACGCTCTTTGCGCCAGCGCCTGGCAGAAGTAGAGGCGCTCCAGAACCAGCAAGATCAGATCGAAAAGATCTTCAACAGCCAGACTACGATTTTAGATGCCGTCGACGAGGCGGTGATTGTAACGCAGCTTGACGGCCAGATCGTGTACTGGAATCTTTGCGCCCAGGAACTGTACGGCTGGTCGGCGGCGGAAGTGCTCGGCCGCAATATTGTGGACGTCACGCCCAGCACGATGTCGCGCGCGCAGGCGATCGAGGTCATGGAGCGGCTGCGGTCGGGCGAGAAATGGTCGGGCGAGTTCGAGGTGCAGCGGCGCGACGGCTTGGCGTTTCCCGCGCTGGTCACCAACGCGCCGATCCGCGATGCGCAGAATAACCTGATCGGTATTATCGGCTTCTCCGAGGATCTGACCAAGCACAAAGAGCTACAGGCCAAGCTGCGCGAAGAAACCGAGACCGTCGAGACGATCAATCGCATCGGACAGCTGCTGTCGGCGGAGCTGGATCTGCAACGGCTGGTGCAGACCGTGACCGATGCCGCAACCGATCTGACAGGCGCGGAGTTCGGCGCGTTCTTCTACAATGTGATCGACGAGCGCGGCGAGAGCTACACGCTCTACACCCTCTCGGGCGTTTCCTCCGATCGCTTCGCCAACTTCCCGATGCCGCGCAACACCGATATTTTCGGCCCGACCTTTCGCGGCGAGGCCGTGATCCGCCTGGAAAATGTCCAGCTCGATCCACGCTACGGGCAGAACGCGCCATACACGGGCATGCCGCCGGGTCATCTGCCGGTTGTCAGCTACCTGGCCGTGCCGGTGAGTTTGCGCTCCGGCGAGATCCTCGGTGGCCTGTTCTTTGGCCACTCACAGCCGGGCGTGTTTACCGCCCGCGCCGAGCGGATCGCGGTAGGTCTGGCCGCACAGACCGCGATCGCGATGGACAACGCGCGGCTCTACCAGCAGGCGCAGCAGGCGATTCGCACCCGCGACGAGTTTTTGTCGCTGGCGGCGCACGAGCTGAAAACGCCGATCACGTCGATCCTGGGCTACGTCCAGGTGTTGCAGCGCCGCGTCCAGCAGGAGAGTCTGGCCAGCGAGCGCAACGAGCGCGCGCTCCGGACGATTGCCCAGCAGGCCAAGCGGCTCAATCAGCTGATCATCTCTTTGTTTGACCTGTCGCGGCTTCAGATCGGCCAGCTGGCGATCGAGCGAGCCGCTGTCGATCTGCGCGAGCTGGTTCAGCGCATTGTCGACGAGATGCAGCCGACGATCGAGCGGCACAGCCTGATCTTCCGCGCCGACCACTTCGAGCACGCGCCGATCGTGCTAGGCGATCCGCTGCGGCTAGAGCAAGTTGTGCAAAATCTGCTGCATAACGCGGTCAAGTATAGTCCCGATGGCGGCGTGATCGATGTTCGCGTTACACGCGACGGCGCCGATGGACAACATCCACGGCATGTCTGTATCGAAATTGCCGACGGCGGCATCGGTATTCCGGCCGAGTCGCTGCCCTATGTTTTTCGGCGCTTTTTCCGGGCCAAGAACGTCGAGCAAACGCAGATCAGCGGTGTTGGCGTGGGTTTATATGTCGCCAAGGAGATTGTTACGCTGCACGGCGGCACGATCAATGTCGAAAGCACCGAGGGCGTCGGCAGTACGTTTCATGTGTGTCTGCCGCTAAAAGACACTTCAGAGCGAGGCAGCACGATCACGGCTTGATTGCATCCTTCCCCTGAGCTGCA
>DASWTQ010000301.1:0-8374 GCA_036402055.1 Herpetosiphonaceae bacterium | reverse complement strand
AGCCGGTGATGAGGTTGAGCCTAGCTCATTGGATGCTTTATGCATCCGTAGGCCCTGAGTGTGGATTATGGCTGCCTGAGTCTGCACTGCTCAGCGCTGACAGTGTTGGCGTTTCCTCCTTCGATTGTATCATGTCCTCGGGATATGCTTGTCAGGCTAGGCGGGCAAACAAGGGAACAAGGGAACAAGGGAACAAAAGGATCTTGAGCGTTTGTTCGTGACCCTCACCCCCTGGCCCCCTCGCCCGTTGCGACAAGCGAGGGGGAATGTTGGTACTCCTCTGTTCTTTGTTCTTTGCTCTTTGTTCTTTGTTCGTTAGGTTCTTGGTTCTTGGTTCTTGGTTCTTCGCTTTGTTCTTGACATTGCGCGTTCCTCCGTGGTAGTGTCAGCGCCCTATCAAGGAGAAAGCCTCAGCCTATGGGTACATCTGCTAGACAGCCTGAGCCGGTACGAATTGTGTTGGATACCGATCCCGGCATCGACGATGCGCTGGCGATCTTGCTGGCAGTCGCTTCGCCGGAAGTCGATCTGGCGGCGGTAACGGTCACGGGCGGCAACTGTCCGCTGGCGCAGGGCGTGCGTAACGCGCTGGCCGTGCTCGATATGGTGCGCTCGGCAGTGCCGGTGGTGCCGGGCGTAGCCCTGCCGCTGATTCGCCCACCGTTTACGGCCGAGGAAACCCACGGCGACACCGGGCTGGGCAACGCGCATCTGCCGGAGCCCACGACGCCGGCGTCAGCCGATCACGCCGTCGATCTGCTGGTTCGCGAGATCATGACGGCCGAAACACCCGTGACGCTGGCTGCGGTCGCGCCCTTGACCAACGTGGCGCTGGCGATCCGTCGCGAGCCGCGCATCGTGGAGCGTGTGCGCGAGGTGATTGTGATGGGCGGCGCGCTCGATGTGCCGGGCAACACCACGCCGCTGGCTGAGTTCAACGTGTATGTCGATCCGCACGCGGCGCATATCGTGCTGCATAGCGGGCTGCCGATCACGCTGATTCCCTGGGACATTACCTCGAAGGTGCTGCTGACTCAGGAGCACGTCGATCAGCTGCTGCGGATCGACTCGCCGGTCAGCCGCTTTATCGCCGACGCGACCAGCTTCTATATCGATTTTCACCGTAACTACTTCGGCTATGCGGGCTGCTCGATCAACGATCCCTGCGCGCTGGCGCTGGCGTTTCGTCCCGAGCTGGCCGAGTATGAGTCGGTCTTTGTGGACGTCGAGATCGACAGCCCTAAAAGCATGGGCAAGACCATGGCCGATACCCTGAACGTGTGGAAACAACCTCCCAACGTCAGGCTGGTGCGCTCCTTCGATCAAACGGCGTTTCTTGCGCTGTTCATGGAGCGGATGACCGACCTGGCTGGCCAGCATCCCGGCGACTAGAGCGACAACACAGGTCCAGAAGCGGTATAATGTCAAAGTTTGGCAAAAATGCTTAATCTCGAAAAAGGATGGATATGTCACGTTCGTATCGCTATCTGGAAGTGATCACCGGGTTGTTTGTCGCGGTCCTGCTGATCAGCAATATCGCCTCGACGAAATTTATCAGCTTCGGGCCGTTCGACTTCGACGGCGGCACGCTGCTCTTTCCGCTCTCCTACATCTTCGGCGATATTCTGACCGAGGTGTACGGCTATGCGCGCTCGCGCAAGGTGATCTGGACCGGCTTTCTGGCGGCGCTGCTGATGTCGCTGACGTTTGCAGCGGTGGCGGCGCTTCCAGCCAGCGCGGGCAGCGAGTCGCTCAATGCGGCGTTCAATCAGCTGCTTGGCCTGGTGCCGCGCATTGTCGTGGCCAGCCTGATCGCCTATTTTGCGGGCGAGTTCGCCAACTCCTACACGCTGGCTAAGCTCAAGGTGCTGACCAATGGCCGCTATTTCTGGATGCGCGCGCTCGGCTCGACGCTGGTTGGCGAGGGCGTGGACACGCTGCTGTTCGTGGTGATCGCGTTTGTGGGCGTGGCCGACGCGCCGCCGCTGCTGACGCTGATCCTTTCGAACTATGTCTTTAAGCTGGTGGTAGAGGTGGTGCTGCTGCCGGTGACGTATGGCGTGGTAAAACTGTTGAAGCGCGCGGAGCAAGAAGATTATTACGATCGCCAGACCAACTTCAACCCGTTCCTGCTGTCACAATCCTGATCGGCGATGTTGAAGCGTGCGCCGAGGCATAGGTTGCGAGAGATGATCATGAGTGAAGTCGAGCAGGAGCAGTTTTTTGAGTTGGTGAACCAGCGCTGCGAGGCGATCGCCGATATCTGGTACCGCGCGATCGCTCACACCAGCTTTGTGCCGCATCCGGCCAGCGAGATCCGGCGCGTCCTGCTTGACCTGACGCGACGATCGGTCATGCTGCTGTTCATGCAAGAGCTGGATCGTGAGGCGGCGCAGGAGATTGGCGCGACTCTGCCCCGGCTCAACTACACTCCGCCCGAGTCGCTGAGCCGCACGATTGAGACGCTCTCCGCGCAGATCCCACAGGAGCTGCCCTCTGCGGAGCTGATCCGGCTTCAGCCTCGGCTCTCCTTGCTGCTGGGCGAGATCGCCGCCGGCTTCTTTCGGCAGGCGCGCAACACGATTCTGGCCGACCAGGAGGAGATTCGCTATGCGCTGCTGCTGGAGCGGCGCCGTGCCGAGCACGCCCTGGCACAAGCCCGCGATCAGGCGCTCGAAACCGCCCGGCTCAAGTCGGACTTTCTGGCGACGATGAGCCACGAGCTGCGCACGCCGCTCAACTCGATCATCGGCTTTACGAATATCACGCTTCAGGAGCATCAGGGGCCGCTCAACGAGCAGCAGCGCAGTAATCTGGAGCGTGTCAGCCGTAACTCGCAAACGCTGCTGGAGCTGATCAACAGCGTGCTTGATATGAGCAAGATCGACGCGGGCCGCATGCAGCTGGCGGATGAGCCTGTGCAGATCGTCACTGTGGTCGAGAGCGCCGTCGCCAATATCGAAGCGCTGGCGAGCAGTAAGCAGCTCGACATAACTGTATTCCGACCTGAAGGTTCGCTGCCATATGTTCGCGGCGACGCCACCCGTTTGCAGCAGGTGCTCATGAATCTGCTGTCGAACGCGGTCAAGTTCACGTCTGCACCTGGCTCGATCACGGTGATCCTTGAGTATGGCTACGCCGCAGCGCTGACTACCGCCGCGCCACCGTATGGCGATGTATTGGCGGATCGGTGGATCGCGATGAGCGTGCAGGATACCGGCATCGGCATTGCGCCCGAGGATCTGGAGCGCATCTGGGGCGAGTTCTACCAGGTCGACAGCTCCACGACGCGGAAGTACAGTGGCACCGGGCTGGGGCTGGCGATCGCCAAGCGCCTGACCATGATGATGGGCGGAACGGTTGGGGTGCGCTCCACGCTGGGCAGCGGCTCGACGTTTACGATCTGGCTGCCGGTCGAGCGCGCGGACGAGCAGGCAAAATCCAGCCTTGAGCGAAATTCCTAACACATCCCTGAAGCTGATTTGAATTGCTCGGATTGAGTAGCCGGTTTTGCGCGGCGCAGGGCGGAGTGTCCAAGGGACCTCGCGCTCCGCTGAGCGTTACAGCGCGCCGATTTGCGCGTATAATGGCAGCGCTGACACAGAATGGAGGATGTGCATGCGCTTCGGAGGAACTCAATCCCGGCCGCAGTGGCTTCAGGTTGGCCTGGGTCTGGCGATCATCGCCGCGACGTATCTGTTCTTGATCCTGACAGGCGCACAGGGCTCGACCGCAGCCGGCAGCACCAACGCGCTGGTCGCGCTAGCCGGCTACCTGATCGGCGCGGTGCTGATCATCTGGGGTGTGGCGCGCCAGTTTACAACCTCGACGTACGCGCTGATCCCGATCGGCATTGCGCTCAATGTTGTGATCGGCGAGCTGACCGGCCGCATCACAGCGGTTTTTCCGATCCCCGGCCTCACGATCTATCTCGACTCGATCGGCACGGTGCTGGTGGCCGTGCTGGTAGGGCCGTTCGCGGGCGCTGCGACCGGCGGCCTTTCGAATATTATCTGGGGCTTTTTCAACCCGATCCCGCTGCCGTTCGCGGTCGTCGCGATTATGATCGGGCTGCTGGCGGGCTTCTTTGCCAACATTGGCTGGTTTCGGCGCTTCTACCTGGTTCCGATCGCCGGTCTGATCACCGGTCTCGTCGGCGCGATCATGAGCGCTCCGCTGTCGGCTTTTATCTTTGGCGGTGTGACCGGCGCGGGGACCGATGCGATGGTGGCGGCGTTTCGCGCGTATGGCAACTCCGTGCTCGCGGCGACGACCATGCAGGGCCTCCTGTCCGATCCGACCGATAAGCTGATCACGTTCCTGATCGCCTATGCGATCATCGTGGCGCTGCCCAGGCGGATTCGCACTCGCTTCAGCCAATCCAGCGCAACGGCGGACAAGCTGCCGCAATGATCGCACTCTACCAGCCGCGTTCCAGCCCGCTGCATCGCCTGCATCCGCTGACCAAGCTAACATTCAGCTTTGGGCTGATCGTGGTGGCACTAGGCGCGGGCATCGACTGGGTGCCGCTGGCGCTCTACCTGCTGGTGCTGATCCCGCTGAGCATCGTCGGCGGCGTGGCTCGACCGTTTCTCAGCATCAGCCTGCGCCTGCTGCTGCCGTTCGCGATCTCGCTGTTCGTGATCCAGAGTCTGTTTTTTCCTGAGGGCACGACGATTCTGGCGCGGCTCGGCCCACTGTCGATCAAGGCCGAGGGCGTGCGCTTCGCGTTCGCGTCGACGGTGCGCATTCTGCTGATCACCGGCGCGCTGCTGCTGACGCTGCTCACGACGCATCCGGGCGTGCTGATGTCGGGGCTGGTGCAGAAAGGCATGCCGCCGTCGCTGGCCTATGTGATCGTAACCACGCTTCAGATTGTGCCGCAGATGCGCGAGCGCGCCAATCTGATCGTCGATGCGCAGCGCTCGCGCGGTCTTGAGACGCAGGGCTCGTTGCCGCGACGACTGCGGGCGCTGCTGCCGATGATCGGGCCGCTGGTGCTGGGCGGGCTGCTGGATGTCGAAGAGCGCACGCTGGCGCTTGAGGCGCGAGCCTTCAGCGCGACAACGCCCAAGACCAGCCTCTTCGAGCTGCCCGATCCGGCCTACGAGCGTGTGCTGCGCTGGGCAATCCTGCTGAGTATTGTCGCGATCATCGGGCTGCGGCTGGTGGAGGCGCTGCGATGATTACGCTGCGCGACGTGCACTACACCTATCCCGGCGAGACAGCGGCCGCGCTGAGCGGCGTGACGCTTGAGATCGCCGAGGGCGAGATCTGCGCGCTGGTTGGCCCGAACGGCGCGGGCAAGTCCACGCTCTGCTACACGATCGGCGGCTTCGTGCCGCACTACTTCCACGGCGAGCTGCGCGGCGAGGTGATCGTCGATGGCCGCAACACGGTCGAGCATCCGCTGGGCGAGCTGGTCAAGCATACCGGGCTGGTCTTTCACAATCCGCTCAACCAGATCTCGGGCGCGCGCTTCACGGTGCGTGAGGAACTGGCCTTTGGGCTGGAAAATCTGGGCGTGCCGCGCGACGAGATGCTGGCGCGCATCGAGCAGACGCTGGAGCAGGTCGGGATCGCGCATCTGGCGGATCGATCGCCGTTCGAGCTGTCGGGTGGGCAGCAGCAGCGGGTGGCGCTGGCCTCGATCCTGGTGATGGGGCCGCGTGTGCTGCTGCTGGACGAGCCAACCTCGCAGCTCGATCCGCTGGGCACCAAAGAGGTTTTCGCTGCGATCCGGGCGCTGAGCCGTAGCGGCGTGACCGTGGTGCTGGCCGAGCACAAGCCCGAGCTGATCGCCGGCTTCGCGGATCGTGTGATCGTGCTGCACCAGGGCCAGATCTTGATGCAAGGACCGCCGCGCACGGTGCTGGCCGATCCTGGCCTGGCCGAGATCGGCGTGAGCGTGTCGCGCTACACACAGGCGGCGCGGGCCGGACGTGAGCGCGGCGTGTGGCCAGCAGCGCAGCCGCTGCCGGTCACGCTCGACGAGGCGGTCGCGGGCTTTGGCGGCGATACGGCACCGATCGATGATCAGGCGGCAGCGGCGCGAGGAGGTGAGCGATGATTCCACTCAGCATCAAAAACGTGTCGTTCAGTTATCCCAGCGGCGTGCAGGCGCTGCGCGATGTGTCGCTGGAGATTGGGCCGGGCGAGAGCGTGGCGCTGATCGGGCAGAACGGCGCGGGAAAAACCACGCTGGCGCGGCATCTCAACGGCCTGCTTCAGCCAGGCTCGGGCACGGTCACGGTCGGCGATTGGTCGACGCGTGAGCATACGGTCGCTCAGATGGCGCGGCGGGTCGGCTATGTGTTCCAGCATCCCGAGCACCAGATTTTCAAGCGCACGGTGCGTGACGAGATCATGGTCGGGCCGCGCAATCTGGGCTTCGACGCCGAGCACACGGCGCAGGTAGTGGAGCAGGCGCTCACGGCGACCGGTCTCAGCGCGGTTGCCGAGCAGCATCCGCATGATCTGATGCCCGCGCTGCGCAAGCGGGTGACGCTGGCCTCGGTTCTGGCGATGGAAACGCCGATCGTGGTGCTGGACGAGCCGACGACCGGCCAGGATGCGCTGGGCCTGCGGCTGATCGGCGAGGTTGTGGCGCAGCTGGTGGCGCAAGGACGCACAGTGATCATGATCAGCCACGACATCGATTTTTGCGCCGATCACTGCCGGCGGCTGGTGGTGCTGAGCGAGGGCCGCGTGCTGCTCGACGGTCCGGCCGCCCAGGTTTTTGCACGGCCGGATCTGCTGGCGCAGAGCGCGGTGGAGCCGCCGCAGCTGGCGCGGCTGGCCGAGCGGCTGGGGCTGCCGCTGGCCTGGCAGATCGATCCGCTGCTGGATGCGCTGGTCGAGCGCAGAGGCCGCCCGGCCGAGCTGTGATCCACAGGCATGCTAATCGGTGGTTGTCTCTTATCTCATTGAACATTAACAAGATCGTTCTTCGTGAAGATGCTAGATTTGATTCGATCTTTGTCCGAAGAAGAAGCCGAGTATGAGCATGATAGCGGGAAGGAACTTGTCCAAGATAGGCATAGCTCCTGATTCCATTACCGCGATTGAAGCTACTATCACGATAAATCCCACTAAGATCAAAGCTAACTCACGGCGGATTAGCATTAGCATCGTATCTCTGCTATTACTATTGCGCTTATCGTCAAGCTTCGCATGATCAGGATGCTGGTCTTTCTGCTCCATTTACGTGCCTCATAACTCTTCGTAAGCGCTGTCGTCATTTGTCGTGTTGGGCAATGTCTGTTTGGGATCATCCTCTAAAGTGATGTCGATATGCATTTTGATGAGATCGAGCCATTGCTTTAGCCGGGCTTTTTCACCACCTGGCAGTGGTACAGGCAAGATGAAATATGCCTTCTTGCCTCCCCTGAAGGTGATCTCTTGCTTCTCCATACCATCTGGAATGGTGATATCGCCTCTGTCACTACTTGATGAAATAGAAGGCAATGGAGAGACTGGTTTAGGTGCAACACCTTGACTGGCCGCACGATTGCCTTCTATTTGTGAATTTGAGTCGCGAAACTTTGGCTGCTCAAAGTCATTATTGGCCTGTGTGTCAAAGTCTTCTTCGGACTGAGAGATAGGAGCTAGTGGCGTGAACCGAAGATAGTTTCTCTCATCAAGCACGCCTGCATATCGAGCCGACTCCATGAAAATCTTCATTGCTTCGACAGCAGCATCCTTTGTAATACCATATTTTGGGTCCAGGTAGACTGTACGTGCTAACTTGTCCTCTGGGGGCAACTGGTTGTCTAAAAAGACTTCAAACAATTGCTTATATAGGCTAGGTTGTTTGATAGCTTGTTGACGAGCACGTCGTAGGCTACTAACTGTATCTTCGTGGAAGGCTTCGATCCACTCTTCCGTGACTGAGATGCGGTCCCCCTTCGCAATTACCATACCAAATTGACTTGCAGCTGAGCGCATCGCGAAGAATGACCCATTGTTTGAGCTACTGTAGCCTGCCTTCTTAGCTACTATATCCTGATCGCAATTCCTTGGTCCTTCCGAGAATACAATACTCGCGAACTTCTCTACATTCTGTAGCGTGTATCGAGGGTAAGGTACACTTCGTTGCCGAGTTCCTGATGTAACATCAAGTTTACCTTCAGCCATATGTTCCTCCAAGTTTTATACTCGCTAACTAGCAGCATTTCTAGTAGAGAGTATATCATTGACTAAAAGGATTGTCAATGATCTAATAAGTATATTTTAGACTGACTTTACGGAGAAATGTGTTAGTGCTAAGTTAGCTATAGTTATCCTCGCAACTGTGTGGTTACCCGAGATCGAGGACGTTATCGAGACCACGGCGCAATCCCACCAGCGAGCCGACCTTGCGGATCGCCAGGAG
>DASWTQ010000300.1:0-7563 GCA_036402055.1 Herpetosiphonaceae bacterium | reverse complement strand
CAGGAAGCGCGCGACCTCGAAGTTAATCAGGCCGGTACCGATCAGACCGGCGACTTTGGGCTCAGGATCTCCATGCAGGAACTGCGCGGCCAGTGCGGCGCTGGCGGCGGTGCGCTTGGCGCTGATGATCGAGCCTTCCAGAATCGCCTCGGGCAATCCGGTTTCCGCCGAGTTGATCACCACGACCGCCGAGGCGCGCGGGATGCCTCGCTCGTGGTTGCCCGGAAACGATGCGATCCACTTCACGCCCGCGATATTGAAATCTTCGCCCAGAAACGTGGGCAGCGCGATAATCCGGTTGCGCGGGCTGTCGGGAAAGCGCAAAAAGGTCGAGTGCGGCAGCGAGCTAGCGCCGCGATTGTGGATCTCGTAGGCGGTGCGCACCATCTGAATAATGTCAAGCTCACGATTTTCAAGCAGCGCGAGCACCTCGGGCCCTTTAACAATCAGAATGTCACTATTGGTCATGGATGGCTCCTGAATGAATGAGCGAATGCCGCTCGGGTTAGAATGGATGGGAGAATCGGCTCTCCCGCCGGCGCCACCCATGATAACAGGTCTTGCTCGATTTCTGATGCGCAGCCGCCTGGAGGTATAAAAAATCCAGAACTATTTCGTTCTGGATTAATGTGCGCTCCTCGGCGATCGCTGGAATCTGCTCCAATTCTGCAATCGGCAGGCGCAGAAAAAACAACCCCTTTAGAATAAATGCGCTTTGAATATTTTTTTCCTGGTTTCGAGACCGAATCTTGAGCTGATTTTGGCGGTCGATCTCCCGTTTTGGGCTTTGTGATGCGCTGCTTACGTTTTGGAGCGCCACACGAAATTTAGACGAAACGGTCTGGCGTCCGGTAAGGTTGCCGGTAAGGTACGATTGATACACTACGCTTAGTTCCGGTGAGACACCCCCAGACAACACTCACCGTTTTACCATCACTGCAACGCAGATACACGTGTCGGCACTACACCCTCCAACGATGCGTTCTGTGTTTTGATGGTCCTGGACGTATCGCACTGCACCCCCCAGCGGTACGTCCTTTCTTTTTTTAAACAAAATTGAGGAGCGCTGCCAGGTTTATTTGGCGGCGCTCCTCAAACTATTTCTCGCGATCGAAAGTTTAGCTGTCTTGCGGCTCCTCGGTGTTGATACGCTCTAGCTTCAGGTTATCGCGGTGAGCCCAGCGGATCTGGTTGCCGCGCATCGAGGTCAGCTTGACCCACTCGCCCTCGATCGACTCGGCCAGCAGCACGCGGCCACGCTGCACGCGCCGCACGACGGGATAGTTGGTGCCGGGGCCGGAGCGCAGGTTAGCGCTCGCGACGATCACGGTGGCGCGGAAGTTGGGCAGCGCCGGCGGCGCGGGCCAGCCGCTGGTGGGCTTGGAGCGCAAGAAGCGCAGTACGCCGTCAGCCACGCCACGTGCCAGCCGATCCGCCTCTCTGGTCATCAGCGCGCGATCACTGGGATTGGTTAGATAGCCCATCTCCAGAATCGCGCCCGGCGTATCGTTGGCGATCGAGTGCTGGAAGCGGCCGCTGCTAAACGCATAGTAGCCGCGCATCCCCGAGGTGATTCGTCCGCCGTCCCAGGGCAGACCGGAAGCTCTGCCGTAGTCCTGGCGCAGCGCATCGACCAGCGCGACGCCCACCTCCCACTCACGCCACTGAGTAGCGACCTTGAATCCGCGCAGCCTGGTGCTGGCGTTGCCGTCGGCATGGATCGAGACGAACGCGTCGGCGCGGTAGGCGGGCGGAACCGTGGCCGGCAGCACATCGACCTGGACACCGGCGTTTCGCAGGTAGCCTGCGGCGCGCTGGGCAATATCCAGATTGACCTGCGCCTCACGAATGCCGGCCGCAGCGGCGCCGGTGCTGGTGCGCAGGCGGCTTAGCTCGTCGGGCAGCTCGTTGGAGAGCCAGTGGCCGGCCTGAAGACCGACACGCCAGGTTGCAGCGGTGGCTGCCTGGGGCACAAGAACGCTGAGCAGAAGGAGGGACAGGGCCAGGAAGGAGAAGGTGCGGCGCATATCAATCCCTTAACGTGTAAACCCATCGACCGCGAAGGAGCGAAACGCGGGCACAAATTTGGCACTTATTATAGCGAATCGAGTTGAAATTATGGTTAGGGAAAGATAAGAAGATCTTGAGAAAAAAAGATCCGCTACGTATGCTGCTCGGCCCACCCCCCAGTCGGTCGAACAACGTACTGTAACGGATGTGCATAGGATAGCATAAACCAAAATTTTACACATCATGAACGATAGTACTAAGTGAGGAGTAGTACTTAGCTATATCGACAGTAGTACTTCTATGTGTTGGAGCAAGGAAAGCGGGCGAGGTCAACACCTCGCCCGTGGTATCGAGCAAAAAGCTGGCCATCAGAATCAACTCGGCGGCCGGCGCATGAACCTGGTGACCTCCTCACGGAAGCTGCGCAGCTCCTTTAGCTCGGCTTCAAGGTCGGTGAGCCGCTTGCTGGCTAGATCCGACTGCTTGCTTTCCAGGCTTTCCACCTGTTTACGCAGCGCGCCGATCTCCTCGTCTTTGGAAGTGAGCAGCCGCTGGGTGTCGCTCAGGCGAGCTTTGAGCGGCTCGACCTCGTCGAGTGTGGCGCGCTGCTCCTCGACGCTGCGCTGAAGCCGCTGCATCTCGGCGTTGCGCGTGTTGAGCTGCCGCGAAAGCGAGTCGACCTGGTTGCGCAGCTCCTCGGCCGGCTCGGCGCTGGAGACCGAGTAGTAGCGCACCTGGCCGTTTTCCTCGTAGAGCGTCACCTGGCTGCCGGCGTTGATCTGGCGGAAGAAGCCCGGCAGCGTCGAGACGATGCTCGGCGTGTCGATCGGATCGTAGGTGGCGCGTCGCACTGCAACGCCCGCTTCTTTGAGCTGGGCCTCGGCGGTCTCGGTAGACTGATTGATCAGATTCTTGCCCTCGAAGCGGGTGCGGCGCGTGAACGGCGGCGCGAACGACGGCTGGCCCGTGGAGGCGGTCGCCACGCTGGCGGCGGTGCGCGATTTCGAGGTGAAGCTGCGCAGCATCGTGCCAATGTCGAAGCCTTGCAGCACGCCCAGCCCCTGGCGCACCTGCTCGCCGCGCAGCCGCGACTCGCCCTGGAACGATTGATCCTGGTCGAACTCGTCGACGGTGAAGCGGCCAAACAGATCCGGCAGAATCAGGCAGCAAAACTCCTCGATCATCCGGTCGAACAGCGGCATGATCGGCACCAGCGACAGCCAGTAGCCTACCGTCGGAAAGCTCTTGACGTATTTGCGCTGCGAGAAATTACAAACCTTGTAGACCTGCTCCTCGCGAATGCTGATACAGGCCAGATAGATGATGTCGTCCTCGTCGCACTCCGGGCATTTGACCAGGAAATGGTCGCAGAGACAATCCTTGACGTATTGCAGGAAGCCGCCCAGCAGATCGGCGAAAGCTTCGATCACGCCTTTGCGATACGCCGCCAGCACGTCGAGCCGGAAGCGAAAGCCGGGCTCGAACAGCTCGCCGGCGACGGTGGTGATCGTGTTGCTGAGCTGGTTGAGCACATACACGCGATGATTCCTGACGTTGCGAATGCCGGAGGTCGTGACGATGCCGATCGGGCTGACCTGCGTCGGCAGCAGATAGCCGTCGATCTGCCGCACGGCGTCCATATTGATCATACGCACCGAGTAGTTGCTTTCCAGCGTCACCAGCAGCATACGCTGCGGCGCGAACGGCTCGATGCGGATCGTGGTGTTGGGCATCGGCACAGGCTCGGCGAACATCTGGCCGTTGGCGATGTTGAAGGCCAGAATCTGCTTGCGGCTGTTGCTGTCGGGACCGGTGACGACGAACAGCGTCTCGGTGCGGGCATCCTCGGCGGCGGTGAAGATCGCGATGTCGTCGCTGCCGCTGGCGGGAAGCTGGAACTCGCGCACGACCGTGCCCTGCGGCAGCTGCACGCAACGGACCATGTTATACGAGGTCGGCTGGGTGTTGTCGGCGCGATAGGTGATGAAGGCCCGGCCGTTGGCGCTGATCTCAAGGTGGCCGAAGGTGTTGAATGCCATGCCCGGCATCGGCTCCATGTTGGGGTTCACATTGTCGGGGTTGATCTGGTAGAGCCCCGCGCCGCGAAACTCGGTGCGCGTCTGGCCGTTCTCGGTGATCGTTTGTTTACGCAGGCCGATCGCGTACACGTTCGTGCGATCGGCGGGCGTGGTGGCGAGCGTGACCAGCTTAATGCCGCAGATGGTGACCATCGGTCGCCAGGTGATACCGGTCTTGCCGATCTCGCCGACGCGGAAAAACGTATTTTCGTCGTTCTTGGTGGCCGCGACCATGTAGATCAGGCGTCCGTCGATCGAAAAGGCCACGTCCTGAACCGCGCCGGTGCCGGTATCGCTGGTGTTGTTGTCGACCTGCGCGCCGGCGATCGGGTTGATGCGCTCGACCAGCAGGTTTCGCGTCACGTCGTAGCGGTTGATCATTGTGTCGGGCTTGAGCGGGTTGGTGCCCGGCCCGACGCTATACACCTCAGCCGCGCCGGGTCGCATGCGCAGACGAACATGCTGGCTGCGGCCAAAGATCGTATCCATCGCCTGCTCGGTGATGCCCAGCTCGCGCAGCGGATAGTCGGGGAACGGCCGGGCGTTGGCGAACATCGCGCAGAAGGTTTCGCTGGTCAGCAGCTCGCGCAGCTTGAGATAAAACTCAAGCATGATCGTGTGCTCGCGCGGCGAGATGTAGATATGCTGGCCGGTCTTGGGGTTGATCGGCTGGGCCAGCAGGTTGGTCAGCGCTGACAAACGTTGAAAGACCGGGCCGGCCGGCTGATCTTTTTCGTCCTCGGGCGGCGTCAGCTCTGCGCGCAGAAAATCCTCGACGCGCTTGATACAGTTGTTGTAGAAGTCGAGCAGCAGCGTGCCGGCTAGCAGCGCCTGCAAGTTGTTGCGGGCCTTGGGATCGTATTTTTCCAGGCTGTAGCGCCCGCCCTCGCCGTCGCGATCCAGCCGTAGCGCGACCTCGCCGTTGCCTTTCTCGTCAAGCACCTTGAGGTCGGGATTTTCCTCGATCAGGCGGCGGACCATCTCCATCACGGGATAGGTCTCGTCCTTTTCGACCAGAATATCGTTGCCCTCGCAGTCGATCGCGTAGCCGGAGTGGATCGTCACGTTGTCGCGCCGTCCGTCGTTGGGGCCACAGGTCACGTGCAGTCCGCAGACGATGCCCCAGCCGTGCAGGTGCTTGTTGTGATGGCGCAGATCGCGCTCGCGGCACAGTCGATCCAGCGCATCCTGAACCGTTTCCGCGCCGGCAAGATCGCAGGTGCCGTTGTCGAAGCACACATCCTCGGCGCAGATCGTGGTCAGCGACGGAAAATCGACGCGGCAGTCCGTGATGTCGGCGGCCGTGATGCCCTCGCCGTCGAAGTTGAGGAGCGCCAGGCGGCAGTAGTGATGCTCGATTCCTTTAGGCAGCTGCGGCCCGACGAAGGGCCACTCGACATCGCCGGTGGCGGTGCGCGCCGGGATCAGCCAGTAGTCGCCGGTGTTGAACGGCCCCGACAGATCGAACTTGATCTCGACGCCGTCCTCAAGCGCGATCCAGCCATTGTTGGCGGCGGGCACGCTCACATCGATCGCGCCGGTGGTGCCGGGCATGTCCCAGCGGCGGATCTTGGGCTGATTGGTGAACTGCGCAAAATCGACGGTGCCGCTGGCGGTGGCGGGCTTGATCGTCAGCGTCTGGCCGATCGCGCTGGCAAGCTGGACCAGCGTTCCGGGACGGCCGAGCAGCTCGCGGCTGGTGTCGGTCAGCTCGATCCATTGGTCGGTGGCAAAGCCCAGCACCGCGTCGCGGCCCGGGCTGCTGATCGTCAGCTCGTCTCCGCTCCTGGCGCTCCAGCGCTTCACGATCGAGCCGTTGTCACGCGACCACTTGAAGGTCGGCTGGCCCGAGTCGCTGCCGTCGTGGACCTCGACGCGGTAGAGCTGATTCTCAAGGCGGCGGTAGCCCGCTCCCGGCTCGATGATGCAGGGATCGTCGCTGGGTGCGGCTGGCGTTGCGCGGGCCATTAGCCGCCCACGATTGCCGCCGGTCAGCGTGTCCCACTCCTCAAAGATCGTCTCGCAATCGACGGCGGCGTTGGGCTCGTCGACCGGCAGCAGCTTGACCTGCCAGACCGTGCGCGTGCGGGTGGCGGTGTCGGGACCGCCCAGCGCCACCTCGCGGATCGCATCGTCTTCGAGCGCGGTGATGTGCTGCTCCCAGACATCGAGATAGACCAGATAGGTGCCGGGCTCGCTGATCGGATCGGTGGCGGGCAGATCCGGCTGCTGGGTGAAGCGCAGGCCCTGCTCGTTCTCGCACAGAATGCCGTCGACATAGATCCGCCCGGCCGAGATCGTGAGGTCGCCGCCGTCCTCGGAAACGCCGATCGCGAAGCCGCCGCCGCTCTTGGGCACGCCGCAGAGCCCGATCACGTCGCGGGCCTCGGTCCGATGGAGATGCTGCTGGATCTCGATCTGTTCATTCCAGTCGGCATCCATCTGCACGCGGCCCTGCTGCATGCGCACGCTGCTGTAGTGCTTCTCGGATCTAAAGGTGGATCGCGTGAAATCGCCTTTCATGGGTCCTCCTCGGACGACGACCAGCGTTTAAGCGCCACTATCGCTCCTTCTGGCGCATCCTCGATGTATGTTGTTCTTGGTCGATAGCAATCAACGTGTGCTGATTTTTGTTCCGTAGGGACGTGATTTATCACGTCCTGCCCGCAGATTGTTTGTTATTTGCATGGTAGAAAACTATATCTTGCGATTGTTTGCATTCTTCGCATCACGTCACGAATAAAATCCCTGCCTCAAGGCCAAAGCGCAGATACTCGTCGAGATTGGCGCGCAGATTGCCCTCGCGCTGCGGCTGGAGCAGGAAATTGAACGCGCCGATCTCGGATTCGTTCTCGGCTCCGGTGCGGATCTCGCCGGGACAGGCGGCGCCAAGCTGGGCGTAGGCCGGCTGTCCATACTGGCGCGCCGTGAAGCTGGGCCGTAGCCAGGCGCGGATCTCGTCGCCGATCTGCTGGCGCTGGGCGGGCGAGAGCAATGGATTCGTTTGAAGTGCGGTCTCTACCGCCTGACGGATCGCAAGCTCGGGCTGGCAGCGATAAGGCTGCGGCACACGTGAGCCCTCGGGCAGATACGAGAAGCGCACACAGCCGATCTGGCGCCGATCCGCGATCACCGGCTCGTCAAAGATGACCTCGGAGGCGAGATCCAGCGACTGGACGTGCACGCGGCCAAAGATCGTGACGCGCTCAAGCGTGGTCGGCGGGCCAGGTTGATCGCCGGTGTCGTCGCCGGACAGCGCCGGACGCTCACGACGTAGCCCAAGCAGAGTCGCGGTCGTGGCGTCGGCGAGCGCGGCGCTGAAGCTGATCAGTGTGTCGTCGACGCCGGGCAGCACCACCAGCCGATCGTCGAGGTTGACCACGAACGCGCCGGTAAAGGCCGCGCTGCTGCCGGCGTTGCGGATCGCGGTCTGGAGATGATCGCGTGCCTGCGGAATCGTTGTCGGCACGGCGGC
>DASWTQ010000299.1:0-2405 GCA_036402055.1 Herpetosiphonaceae bacterium | reverse complement strand
ACAGCTGGCTGTGATGCCAGCGGTTGCTGATGTGAGCGAGTCGACAGGATCGCCTTGAAGAAGCCAGGCACCCGGATCTCTGCGATCCGGGTGCGCTGTTTAACCGATTGAACGTAGCGCCATCCGCCGATTAGTCCTCGCGTTGGAGCTGTCGCCTCAAAGCTTCCGGCAGCGTCACGCCGTCACGCGCCGAGATCACACCGCGATGCTGCTCCCGCGACCGGCTGGCGATTCGGGGAGCGCGTGCCGGAGCGCTGGCCTGCTTAAGGCGATCGATCGCCACGGCCAGCTCGGCGACGGTCGGCAACTCAAACATGCGGCGCAGCGGCAGATCGATCCCGAACGCTTCGCGCAGCCGCGACAATGCCTGCGTCGCCAGCAGCGAGTGGCCACCCAGCTCAAAGAAATGATCGTCGAGGCCAACCTGCTCGCGCTGCAAGATCTCGCCGAATATCCGCGCGACGGTCTCCTCGGTCGGCGTGCGCGGCGCCACAAAGGCTCGCTCGGAGGCCGCAAGATCGGGAGCGGGCAAGGCGCGCCGATCGACTTTGCCGTTGGGCGTGAGCGGCAGCGCGTCGAGCAGCACAAACGCCGACGGGATCATGTACTCGGGCAGATGCTCGCGGAGGAAGCGACGGAGTGTGGAGGACAGGCCCTCACCCCCATGTGTAAGCAGGCCCTCATCCCCCAACCCCTTCTCCCGCTGTGGCAGGAGAAGGGGAGTCATGGTTTCCGTTTGTTCCTTTGTTCCCTTGTTCTCTTGTTCGTTAGGTTCCAGGTTCCAGGTTCTTGGTTCTTGGTTCTCTTCCCCGACAACGTACGCCACCAGCCGCTGCTCGCCGCTCTCGTCTTCGCGCACGAGCACCACTGCGGCGCGAACGGCGGGATGTTTAGCGATCCAGGATTGGATCTCGGCCGGCTCGACGCGAATGCCGCGAATTTTGATCTGATCGTCGGCGCGGCCCAGCAGCTCCAGCGAGCCGTCCAGCCGGTAGCGCGCTCGATCGCCGGTGAGATACACGATGTCGTGATCGTCGTCGCGAAACGGGTTGGGCACAAAGCGGCGGCGCTGCTCGTCGGGCGCGTTGAAGTAACCAAGCGTCCGGTAGGGCGTGCGCAGCGCAAGCTCGCCCGGCTCGCCGATGCCGCAGAGCCGCCCGCTCGACGAAAGCACCAGCGCCTGCGTCTGCGGGAGCGTCCGACCAACCGGCTGCACGCCGGGCGGGATCTCGTCCGGGACCTGGAAGAAGCATTTGGCGAGCGTCGTCTCGGTCTGGCCGTAGAGCAGCACGATCGCGCCGCGCATCTCGGGAAACGCCGCCCGCCAGCGCCGCACCAGCGACTCGGTGAGCGGCTCGCCGGCCGAAAAGACCCAGCGCAGCGCGCGCAGCGACACGCCCTGCGGCACCTGGGCCAGCCACGACTGCGCCAGGGACGGCACGGTGTGCAGGATCGTAATCTGCTCGCGCTCCAGCCACGGCAGCACATCGTCCGGGCCAAACGTGCTTTCGAGCGGCGGCAGACAGAGCGTCGCGCCGCTGGTGAGCGGAGTAAACACGTCACGCAGCAGCACGTTGAACGACAGGCCGGTGAGCTGAGCCGAGCGATCGCCGGGGCCGATCGCGAAGGTTTCGCGCTGCCAGGTGATGAAATGGCTCAAGCCTTTGTGCCAGCCGAGCACGCCCTTCGGCACGCCGGTCGTTCCCGAGGTAAAGAAAATATACGCGTGATCGGCGGGCGTCAGCTCCGGCAGCGTGGTCGCGTCGGCGGCGACGGGATCGACCGCGACGGCAGTGTGAGCATCCACACGCACGATCGCCGGCGAATCCAGCTCGTGCAGCCAGCGATCCTCGGCGCGCTCCTCGCCGATATAGAGCAGCCAGCGCGCCCTCGCCTCGTCGAGCATCAGCCGCTGGCGACTGGCCGGCAGATTGCGATCGATCGTCAGCATCACGCCGCCACTGAGCATCGACGCCACCATCGACGCGATCAGCCCAAAGCTGCGCGGCCCGCTCACGGCGACGACATCGCCGCGCTGGAGGCCACGAGCGAGCAGCTGACGCGCCAGCGCCTCCACGCGATTCGCCAGCTCGCCATACGTCAGACTGCGATCGTCCTGGCGCAGCGCGGGCTGCTCCGGCAGTCGCTCGGCCCAACCCTTGAGCAGCGTTGTCGCCAGTTCGTAGCGCGGCTCGGGCAGCTCGATCGTCGGATCGGGCAGCAGCGCGCGCGAGGCCGGCGTCACCAGCGAGTAGGCTTCCAGTGGCTGCGCAGGGGCGGCCACGATCTGGGCCAGCAGCTGCCCAAAGTGATCGAGCAGCAGCGCGATCCGCTCGGGAGCAAAGAGCGAGCGCTGGTACAGCAGGCGCAGGCCGATCGCGTCGGCGTACTCGTCGACGTAGAGC
>DASWTQ010000298.1:0-29520 GCA_036402055.1 Herpetosiphonaceae bacterium | reverse complement strand
CGAGTATAAGCAAGGCAATAAGAAACCGCTGGAAGATCTGATGCGCGCCTGGAAAGGCATCAAGGAGCTTTCGCCCGACGATCCCAGGTCTTTTTTTGTGCTTGGCGGCTACCACGGCGAGCCTTTTCGCGGAGCAGGCTGGGGCAATCCCTACTTCTGGGGCGGCTACTGTAATCACGGCAATGTTCTGTTCCCGATCTGGCATCGTGTGTATCTGCTGAAGCTCGAAGCGGCGCTCCAGAGCATCCCCGGCTGCGAGGATGTTATGCTGCCCTTCTGGGACGAGACCAGCGAGGACTCGCTCAACAATGGCATTCCCTGGGCGCTGACCGAGCAATATTTTGAGCTTGACGGCAACCAGATCGATAATCCTCTGCGCTCCTTTAAGCTCACCAAGGCGATCACCGACTTTATCAACGGCGACAATAACACCTACAGCAAGCCCAAGGGCTACGAAACAGTGCGCTATCCCTTGTCGGGGCTGGTGGGCAACGATACCGACCGGGCAGCTACCGAGAAGCACAACGCGCAGTTCCCCGACTACAATAAGAACGTGGCGATTCTTAACGGGAATATTATCAGCTGGCTGACTTCGTATATCGTCGTCGATGGGCAAAAGATCCCGACCAACGTAGCCCAGAAATTCAAGGATTGCCTCAACGCTCCCAACTACACCGTCTTTTCGAACACCACCTCCGCCCAGCAGTGGAACGCCGATCTCGATAGCGGTGTTACGCCGGTGGTCCCGCTCGAATCGCCGCACAACAGCATGCATCTGGCGGTCGGCGGCTTCGACATACCGGTCACGCTCGATCCGCAGACCACATCCGGCGATTTTTCCCCGATTCCCGGTGCCAACGGCGACATGGGCGAAAACGACACCGCCGGCCTGGACCCGATCTTCTACTTCCATCACTGCTTTATCGATCGGATGTTCTGGCTGTGGCAGAAGAAGCACGGTTTTACTGATCAGCTGGAGATTATCGCGGAGTATCCCGGAACGAACACGGTAGACAACCAGGGTCCGACGCCTGGCTTTGCACCCAACGCATGGCTAACTCTGGAGTCGCCGCTGAATCCGTTCAAGAAGCAGGACGGAGCGACCTACACTGCGCTCGATTGCATCAACATCGAGGCACAGCTCGGCTACACCTACGGCCCCGGCTCGCTGGAAGAGCCGGCCCTGGAAGATGCGGCGCAGCCGGGGAGCGCCAGAGTGATCGCTATATCCGGTATCAACCGCGCACCGATTCGCGGCTCGTTCCTGGTGTTAGCCTACGCCACGATCGATGGTAAGAAACATCTGGTAGGCAACGAGGCCATCTTGAGCCGCTGGAGCGTCCAGTATTGCGCGAACTGCCAGACGCACCTGGAAGTAAAGGCCTTTATGGGTCTGCACGCGTTTCAGGACGAGGCGCTCGATAACGCCGTCTATGATGTCGAGATTCGCACCCGCGATGGTGTGCTGACCGAGTCGCAGTACCGGGCGTTGACCAAGAGCGATAAGAGGTTATTTCGCATAGAAGTGCGATAGTGCGATCCGGCGCGCATAGTCCATAACCATGCGCTGAAGCTCACGAGACACACAACACGGGCCGTCCTGACGACGAGTAGCGGCTGTGCTCGTATGATGGACAGTGCCCGTGTTCTGATTCCAGACTGTGGATGTCGGGTAACGATCGAGGGCGTGGCTACATACCGTTTCTGGTCGTTATATGAAGCGGTGCGACATGATCAGGCTGCATACAACCAGCGTGAGCAGAAGGACGATCGGTAAATACAGCCACTGCCAGACCATCAGCCGAGGAGCGACGACTTGCTCAGGATGGATCAGCTGATCGATCCGCGCGTCGGTCACCGAGAGCCCGCTCACGGCGATGCCTGGACGGCTGAGTTGATGGGCGTTGGGAACGGCCAGCAGCTTGAAGAGCGCGCTGGCCAGCGGCGTTCGTCCTTGCTCGGCGATCACCGCCCGATCGGCTGCAAGCTCTCGTAAAAGATGCGCGTGGTACGCATGGTCGTCGAGCCACCAGAACATGTTGCTTACAATCGTCCAGATGACCGTCCGCAGCGGATCGTACCGCCGCAGGTGATGCCGCTCATGGCGCAGCACGGCCTCCAGCTCGGCGGGCGAAAGCAGCCGCAGGAGTGGCGCAGTCAGACAGATCTGCGGACGAACCAGGCCATAGCAGAACGCTTCCGGCGTCACATATTCGACCACATGTACCCGGCCCTCAAGGTTCAACCTGGTCACCAGCTCGGCGATCGAGGAGGAAAGCGGATGCGGCGGCAGGCCCAACATGACACGTATGAGCTGCCGGGTGTGCCACAGCTGCTGAATCCCGGCGAAGCAGCCGCGCACCAGCAAAAACCCCATCGGCAGCACCATCATCCAGAAGTCGTGTGCTATCTGCTGCTGGCTGCACATCAGCAGCGATCCCACACACGCGTGATTTTCTGACTCCAGGGAAATGGCTAGAACACAAGCTCCCAGGCCAGTCAACAGCATCCAGAAGGGCGAGTGCTTAGTCTGCATCGGTCGGCTCCGCGTCGAGCAGGGTTCGCAGCGCCGCCAGCCGCTCGGGATCTAACTCTTTGATCTCACGCACAAATTGAGTAATCGCGGCGTCGCCGAAGTGAGCGAGCACGTTCTGCACTGCGCGCTGTGCCTGCTGGTTGAGTACATCGTCACGGGTGCCGGTGGCACGGTAATAATCGGCCTTGCCCTGCCGCCGCACGTTCAGAATGCCCTTGGGAACGAGCCGGCTCATAACCGTCATCACCGTCGTATAGGCGAGCTGACGCGTCGGCTGGAGCGCCGCCTGGACATCACGGACCGTCACCTCGCCGCGCTGCCAGACAATCTGCATAATGGCGGCTTCAAGCTCGCCAAGCTGATAATCAGTGGTCAGGCCCATAATTTTCCTGAATAGAATGCTTTAATGTCGCTGCTTTCCATTGTACGTGTGCGCGCGACCGCTGACAAGATGCAGATTAGCGAGCGAATCGCCTCGAAAGCCGCGTGTTTCCCGCGAATTACCCACCCGCTCTAGGCGATTTAGCGCATTGTTGATCTCCTGTGGGCGCAGTACCATACAGGGGAACCTACGACAGGAAGGTAGAAGAACCATGACGAAAGCGTTTATCGTTAGCGATATGTCGTGCGGACATTGCGCGCAGGCCATCACGCAGGAAGTTTCGAGCGTGCCGGGCGTGCAGCAGGTGACGGTTGATCTTGGCACCAAGCGCGTCAGCGTGGAAGCGCGCGAGGACGTTGCGGCCGAGACGATCACCAGCGCGATCAATGAGGCCGGCTACACTGAGATCACCGCGCTGAGCTAGCGGCTTAAGCCAGCCGCCGGCATAGGATGCAGTGCCGTTCATTCGATCAGCGCGGATGGACGGCACTCATCTTGTTAGACCAGGCATATATATTCGCCGATGCTGCGATACGAGAGGACGGATATGGCGACGAAACAACTAACATTTCCAGTGACAGGCATGACCTGCGCCTCGTGCGCCAGCCGTATCGAGCGCGGACTCAAGAAGGTTGGCGGCGTCGAGGCGGCGCAGGTCAATCTGGCCAGTGAGCAGGCCACGGTCAACTATGATCCGCAGCAGGTCCAGGCGACAGAGCTGGTGAAGGCGGTCGAGCACGCGGGCTATGGCGTGATCACCGATCAGATAGAATTTCCCGTCACCGGCATGACCTGCGCCTCGTGCCAGGGCCGCGTCGAAAAGGCGCTGCGCAAAGTCGAGGGCGTGATCGCGGCCAATGTGAATCTCGCCACTGAGCACGCCAGCGTGACCTATGCGCCGGGCGTCGCCGATTGGTCCACGCTCAAGGCCGCCGTGGAAAACGCGGGCTATGGCGTGATCGAGACGAGCGCGCCGGATGCGATCGAGCAGGAGGATGTCGAGGTGGCCGCGCGCCGGGCGGAGGTGGCCGACAAGCGCCGTAAGCTGCTGGTGGCCGTGGCCTTTGGTCTGCCGCTGTTCATGCTGGCGATGGCTCGTGATCTGGGCTTTCTCGCGCCGTGGCTCACGGCGTTCTGGGCGCATAACGAGGAGCTGATGGGCCACGGCGGCACCGAGATCATGCACTATCCCGCCTACGCCGATCGCTTGAACTGGCTGTTTCTGGCGCTGGCAACGCCGGTGCAGTTCTACTCCGGCCGCGATTTCTACCGCAACGCCTGGAAGGCGCTTCGGCACGGCACTGCCAACATGGACTCGCTGATCGCGATCGGCTCGTCGGCGGCGTATTTCTACAGCGTTGCGCTGCTGGTCTTTGGTCTGCCGGGACATGTCTATTTCGAGACGGCGGCCGTGATCATTGCGCTGATTCTCGTGGGCAAGTACCTTGAGGCACGTGCCAAGAGCCAGACCAGCGCTGCGATTCGGGCGCTGATGGGCCTGCAAGCCCGGACCGCGCGTGTGCTGCGCGGCGGTCAGGAGGTCGAGGTGCCGATCGCGGAGGTGCGCGTCGGCGAGATCGTGCAGGTGCGGCCCGGCGAGAAGGTGCCGGTCGACGGCGTGATCACGAGCGGCCAGTCCACGCTCGACGAGAGTATGCTCACCGGCGAGAGCTTGCCGGTCGAGAAGCGCGTAGGCGATGCGGTGACCGGCGCGACCGTCAATCGCACGGGCGCGTTCCAGTTCCGGGCGACTCGCGTCGGGAAAGAAACGGCGCTGGCGCAGATTATCCGGCTGGTGCAGGAGGCGCAGGGCTCGAAAGCGCCTGTGCAGCGGCTGGTCGATACGGTCTCGTCGATTTTCGTGCCGGTGGTGATTGCAATCGCGATCGCGACGTTCGTGGTCTGGTACCTGGCGACGGGCAGCTTCACGCAGGCGCTGATCTTCGCGGTTGCCGTGTTGGTGATCGCCTGTCCCTGCGCGCTTGGCCTGGCCACGCCGACGGCGATTATGGTCGGCACGGGCACCGGCGCGGAGCACGGCATTTTGATCAAGAATGCCGAGGCGCTGGAGCGCGCCAGCAGCGTGCAGACGATCGTCTTCGACAAGCCCGGCACGATCACCGAGGGCAAGCCGGCGGTTACGGATCTGCTCGCGGCTGACGGCGATGAGCACGCGCTGCTCCGCGTGGCTGCCAGCGTGGAGCGCAGCTCTGAGCATCCATTGGGCGAGGCGATCGTGCGGGCGGCGCAGGAGCAACAGCTGGCGCTGGTACAGCCGCAAAACTTCGAGGCGCTGGCCGGCCATGGTGTGCGTGCCACGGTCGATGGACAGCCGGTGCTGATTGGCTCGCCGCGACTGATGCGCGACCAGGGCCTGAGCGTGGAGCGGTTCCAGGCGGCGATCGAGCGCATGCAGAGCGACGGCAAGACGGCGGTTGTTGTGGCGATCGACGGACAGGTGCGCGGCATCGTCGGCATTGCCGATACGGTCAAGGCTACGTCGGCGGCGGCGATCGCCGAGCTTCAGCGGCTGGGCGTGCAGATCAAGATGCTGACCGGTGATAACCGGCGTACGGCTGAGGCGATCGCGCGGCAGGTCGGGCTGGGCTCTGACGATGTGCTGGCCGATGTGCTGCCCGAGATGAAAGCGTCCGAGGTCAAGCGCCTTCAGGATGCCGGCCGGGCGGTGGCGATGGTCGGCGATGGCATCAACGACGCGCCGGCGCTGGCGCAGGCCGACATCGGTATTGCGATGGGTACGGGCACAGATGTGGCGATGGAGGCCGCCGACATTACGCTGCTGCGCGGCGATCTGCGCTCGGTGCCTCAGGCGGTTGAGCTGTCGCGCCGCACGATGCGCACGATCAAATGGAACCTGTTCTGGGCCTTCATCTACAATGTGATCGGCATCCCGATCGCGGCGGGCATCTTCTACCCGATCTTTGGCTGGCAGCTGTCGCCGATGATCGCGGCCGGCGCGATGGCCTTCTCGTCGGTGTTTGTCGTGAGCAACTCGCTCCGGCTGCGACGTGCGACGCTGGGCGGTGAAGATGCGGCGGCGCAGTCGCCTGGCGCCCTGACACCGCAACGAGCCTAGCAAATCAAAGCCAGGAACCAGACGACCCGGATCTGCATGCAGATCCGGGTTGTTTTGTTTGCGGTTGGGTTTTAGTGAGACGCTGTAAGACGAATTGTCTAAATTGACATAATAAGAATGGCTTCACAGTAGCTGGTCTTGACTCCCTAGTACGTGTTCCAAGCCTGGCCGCACGAGCGCTTGAAAGATGTCCTCCATCTGCGCGGGCGTGTAGGGTACATCATGATCCAGCCACCAGCGCAGCAGCGCAAAGAAGCTGCCCGTGAGATAGTGCGAGATCGCGGCGATCGGAACGGCGACATTCTGGCCCTCGATTCGCCGCTCAATGTCGCGGATGATATAACGATGCCCGGCCTCGATCACCTTCTCGATCGTTTTGGCGCGCACCAGGGCTTGATACAGCGCGCGATAGTCGGCGATATGCTCGAAGAGCATACGGCTGGGCAGCAGCGTATTGTGGGGCACGTCGTCAAGGTTGATCGTGGCGCTGAGGCGCTCAAGCAGCGCTTCGATATTGCTGAGCAGCAGGTCGTCTTTATCGTAGAAGTGTTTGTAGAAGGTCGAGCGGCCCACATTTGCGCGATCGATGATGTTTTGGACGGTGATCGTATCGTAGCTTTGTTCAAGGATCAGGCTTACCAGCGCGTCGCTCAACAGCTGCTGGGTGCGCCGGCTCCGTCGATCTCGCTTCTCAGCTTTCATGGATCGTCATCCGTTGGTGAACAATCGCCGAAGATCTGTCTCTTTGTGCACAGATGCCGCCGTATTGTTGGTTGTTGCGCTGGAAACTGCGGTCTAAACTCGTTACGTGTACACATGTAGCTTGAGCCACCAATAGCAACAGGGAGAAATGCACAATGCACCAACATGCACATCCACACGAAGCCGCGCCATCGACACAGGGACGGCTGATTCGCTGGGCGGGACACTATGATCGGTTGGTCAACCTGCTGACGTTTGGTCATGCCCGACAGCTGCGTGCGATGACCGTCGATCTTGCTCAGATTGTGTCCGACGAGGCGATCCTCGACGTCGGCTGCGGTACCGGAGATTTGACTCTGGCGGCGAAGGCGCGCACCGGGCGATCTGGCAGGGTTGTGGGCATCGACGCCGCCCCGGAGATGATCGCGGTCGCCCGGCGTAAAGCTGCTTATGCGCAGAGCGAGATCGATTTTCGGGTGAGCGCTGTCGAAGCGCTGCCGTTTCCCGATGCAAGCTTTGATGTTGTCCTCAGCAGCTTGATGATGCATCATCTGCCGCAAGCGGTCAAGCGGCAGGGGTTGCCGGAGATCCGGCGCGTTTTGAAGCCAGGAGGCCGGCTCGTGATTATCGATATTAAACGTCCAACTACGATCGCCGGGCGGGCGCTCACAGCGGTAGGGCTGCACGCCGGGCTGGGCGAAGGCGCTCAGGATCTCCTTCCGCTGCTGCAAGAGGCCGGCTTTGCTCGTGTCCAGACCAGCGATACAGCATGGCGGATGCTGGGACTGGTCGTCGGCTGGAACGGCTAGCGATGCGCCAGTCCCAGCTTCACCTGGCGCGGGACTGGCTTCCTGTCACCTCGCTGTTGCACCTGGTGATGATCATCTGGAGGAATGCCCGCGCCTTGATCGCCCGCACTACACGCGAGCGGTAGAGCGAGGCATGGCCTCCACTCCGAAGATTGATCGCCTCCTGGATCAGCGGGTGCCAGCGCGGATCTACATGCTTGAGCGCGTAGCGTCCGGCCTCGATCTTCGAGGTGATGGCCTGCTCACGAAAGCTGTAAAACTGACGCAACACGCCGAGCACCGTCCACTGGATGCCGTAATCGTTGAGCAGCCAGGCGATGCGGCGCGGATCGGTGGTGAAGCGCGCCCAGTAGCTATGGAGGTTGTGATGCATATCGGCGGCGAGACGATCCCAATCTACTTTGAGATCGAGCTGCGAGGGCGGCGGACCGACGATCGCAAGGCCGCGATGTTTCAAGATCCACCAGGTGACGGCGTTAATATCGTGGTAGCCGCTGGGATGGACGATACCGTCGTGGATGTGCGGATGCGGCGGGATCGTGTCTTCGAAGCCGCCCAGATCATGCCATTGGAGATAGCTGCCTTCCCAGGGCGGCTTTGGATAGCGCCGGGCCAGAGCCTGGTGAATGTCCTGCAAGGCGGCGATGTCATCCGGCGTGCAGCGGCGGCTGGTAATGGTGATCGCGTCGATGTCGCTGAGGCCGGGCGTGAATGCGTTCAGGGCGATCGAGCCATGCAGGTACAGGCCGGCCAGCAGGCCGGGCAGCCTGCTATGAACCAGGCCGATATACTCGTCGACGAGCGGCTGAACAGTTGGCGGAAGGTTGCTCGACATGCTGCTCCGATCTGCTAGTCTGCTTTTGTGATCAACTATAGCGAACCCACGTCACGCTGGCGCTGACACGAGGCTGATCGAGCGCTGAGATCATGGCTGGCAATGAATGCCGATAATCTTGAATATATCCTTCCGAACCGAGCCAAACCCAGGGTGCCCGATCCACGCTATAATTCCAGCTCTTAGGAAACTGCAAACCCTCGCGACGAAAAGGTTTACTTCAAAAGACTATGCATAAGACTGCTATGGCAGAAAACAGAATGAAGCTTTAGATAGAGGAGAAGTTTGTGCCAGGTGTCCGTCTACGCAACGTTGGCTTTCTTGTCGTCCTGGTCCTCTGCTCGATCTTCCTGTTTTTTGGTCCAACCGATAACTGGGGCTGGGACCCGTCATTTTATTACGCCCAGCTGCGCTCCCCAATCATCGACGGCGATCTGGATCTCAGCCAGGAGGTGATACCTTCCGAAAATCTTGTTCGTCACCCGGTGACTGGTCTTGTCGGCAGCGTGTGGCCGATGGGCGTTAGCATTTCCTGGTCGCCTTTCTTTCTGGCGGCACATATTGTTACGCTGGCAACCTCGGGCAGCCAGGCGGCGAATGGTCTTACGCCGGTGTATATTGCCGCCGTTAGCGCCGGTTCAGCTTTGTATGGGCTGTTGGGTGTGTTGATCACCTACCGGATCTGCCGGTTGTTTACTCGTCGTGATCTGGCGGCACTCAGCGCATGCTTAGTGCTGCTGGCGACACCGCTGTTCTTTTATGTGTACCGCCAGCCGCTGATGGGCCATACTATCGGGATGCTGGTAGTAGCGCTGCTGCTGTATTCCGTCATCCAAATTCAGCAAGGTGTTATCCCATTCCGCTATAGTGGCCTGTTGCTCGGCACGCTGGTCGGATTGTCCACGGCAACGCGTTGGATCGGTGCTACAACCGGAGTTTTTCCCGCGCTTCTGTTCCTCATGTACCTGAGCCCGGCGCTCCGTCAGCGCGATTGGCAGCGCGTTTGGGCTGTGCTCTGGCAAATGCTGATCGCTCTGCTGGCGGCGAGCGTGATGCTGCTGCCGCAGCTTGCGGTGTGGCACCGCCTGTACGATCAATGGTTTCGGGTTCCGGTGCCGGGCCAACTGTTTACCACTCGCACGACCTGGCTTCCTCCGTATATCCCTCATCTATTTGTGCATACGAATCGTGGACTGCTCTACTGGGCACCCTTCCTTGTGCCGGGCATGATCGGTCTGTTCCGCGTCCAGCCGTTTAAGCTGCGCGTGATCCTGCTCGGCTATCTTGCGGCCTACTGCTACGTGCTTGGCTCGTTCGTCACCTGGCATGGCGGTGGCGGCTATGGAGCGCGCTACTTCATCGAGTCATTACCGGTTCTCGCGGTTGGTTTTGTTGTTCTGCTGCGGGAAGTGTGGAACCTGCGCTGGGGCAGGCTCGTGATTACCGGGCTAGGTATGGTGCTGATCGCGCATCAGCTTTTGTTGGTGACGATTGTAGAGCAGGGCTGGCTGCCGCTCCAGACCTACTTCTCCGGCGAGCCGCTGGGACTGCGCTATCAATGGGACGGGTTGTCTCGGCTTGTCGAGCGTCCAGGCAATTTGTTGCTGCCGCGCCCTGGCATTGCTGCGCCACGTCAGGCGGCAATCGTCAATCTGGCCACAGGTCCGCATCCGTGGACGGTATACCAGATTCCGCTCATCGCGTGTGTGGTGATGGGATGCGGCCTGGTCGCGTTTCGCTATCTGGCCCGCCTACGATTCCTGCCACTGCTGACGGTTCTCGTCATCGGGTATATGGTGAGCTGGTTCTGGTTCTTGCTGGTCGCGACTTAAACCCGCGAGGCTACCTGAGCAGTGGCGAAGCGGCTATCGGAGGTGTGGGCGGCTAATAGTGCTATCATCTACTACCGTTCAGCATATACAGGAAGGAGCGATATGTCACCATTAGTGCTGGGTTTTGCCCTGATGGCCGTCGTCTTGATCGTTTCCGGGCTGGCCTCGGGTGTGGTGGAGCGCGCGCCGCTCTCCTTCCCAATGATCTTTCTTGGTCTTGGCCTGCTGCTTGGTCCGGGTGGGCTTGACATTATTGTGATCGATGCGCACCATCCCATCCTTGAGGCGATCGCGATCGTGAGCCTGGCGCTGGTCTTGTTTCTGGATGCGGTTAATCTCCAGGTGGACGAGCTGCGCAGCGATTGGCGGATTCCGATGCTTTCGCTCGGCCCGGGCACGATCTTGATCATCCTGGGCGTTGCGGCGGCGGCCTTTCTGCTCATGGGCACAACGCCGGTTCAATCGCTGCTGCTCGGCGCGATTCTGTCCTCGACCGATCCTGTGGTACTGCGCGACGTGGTGCGCGACGAGCGAATCCCGCGCTCGATTCGGCGCGCGCTCAGCATCGAGGCGGGTATGAACGATCTTGTTGTGCTGCCGATTGTGCTGATCCTGATCGCGCTCTTGACCACGAATATCGGCGGCGCGCTCGACTGGCTGCGGTTCCTGTCCCAGCTGCTGATTCTCAGTCCGGTTGTCGGGCTGATCGTCGGCGGGGTGGGCGCGTGGCTGATGGGCAAGGCCGATGCCCGCTTTGGTATTCGCAACGAGTACCAGGCGCTCTACGGCATTGGCCTGGTTCTGGCTGCGTATGCTGCCGGACAGGCGGTTCAGGGCGACGGCTTTCTCGCCGCGTTTTTTGCCGGTCTGGCCGTGACGATCTTTAACGTCTCGCTGTGCGATTGCTTTCTGGAGTACGGCGAAGTCACCGCCGAGATGACCATGCTGCTGGCGTTTATTCTGTTTGGCGCGGTGCTGTCGGTTCTGCTGGCCACGATCGAGGTTGTGCCGGCGCTGGCGCTGGCGCTAATTGTGATCGGTCTGATCCGGCCGCTGTCGCTCGGGCTGGTGCTCCGCCATGCGACGATGAGCAACACTGCCCGCGCGTTTATCGGCTGGTTCGGCCCGCGCGGTCTCAACTCGCTGCTGCTGGCGCTGCTCGTGGTTCAAGCGGGAGCGTCCGATGCAGAGCGGCTGCTGGCGATAACCGGGATGGTCGTGCTGGTCTCGGTGATCGCGCACGGAGCCTCGGCGACGCCGCTCTCGGCCTGGTATGGGCGCCGCGTGGCACAGTCGCAGCTCACGCTCGCCGAAGAGCGTGCAAGCACGGCAGCCGGGCTGTTCGAGCCGGAGGCCACCGATACGCATCGCATTAGCGTTCGGGAGCTTGCCGCGCGGCTCTGCTCTAGCGATCCGCCGCTGATCCTCGACGTGCGGTCGCGGGCGCACTATGAAAACGATCCACATCAGATTCCTGGCAGCATCCGGGTTCTGCCGGATCGGGTCGTGGAGTGGGCGGCGGACCAGCCGCGTACGCGACCGATCGTCGCCTACTGTACTTGACCCAGCGAAGCAACCAGCGCCCGTGCGGCGCGACAGCTGATTACAATGGGCTTCGACGCGGTGGCATTAGCCGGCGGATATAACGCCTGGCGCGCAACGCAGCCTGTGGAGCCGAAAGAACGCAACAAGTCATAAGGTATGTTCAACCACGACGATATTTCCAGTCTGATCGGCGTCTTTTCGAGCATTCGGGCACAGCTCGATGATCTCGGCGCTGCACAGTTTGTTGGCGAATATAAGCACTACGTCGATCAAACGCTGGAATTGCTAAAGAGTGCGCTGGCGGCGTTGAAGAGAGCACGCTAGCCGTAGCTACATCGAAGCCGGATCGAGCCGTACCATAGGCAGCGCAGATAAGCAGACTGCGGCAATCAAGGGAGCAACGCAATGCCAGTCCTCCGCTACGGTGTGTTGAAAGGACGAGCACGACAGCGCCGGCTGAGCACCTACGCCGATACGCATTACCACGTACATATCCTGGCCGGCAAAACCAGCTATCGTGCCGCAATCAACGTTTACTCGCGGTCCAGCCCGTCGGAGCTTGAGTATCTGATCCGCGATCCTTTCGACGAGCCCTGGACTGAGCGCCT
Source organism: Herpetosiphonaceae bacterium (assembly GCA_036402055.1). Classification (GTDB taxonomy): domain Bacteria; phylum Chloroflexota; class Chloroflexia; order Chloroflexales; family Kallotenuaceae; genus LB3-1. Next base: position 17,174 of record DASWTQ010000298.1, on the reverse strand, counting down.
GGAACAGCTTCCGCTCGGCTTCACGCTGCTGCCGCATACCCGCCGCGATCTTGCGCTTGACTATCTGCGCGGCCCCTTCGTCGATCCCGTGGATATGCGCGTGCTGCCCTTCGATCTGCCCGGGCCGCAGAACGATCTCAACGAGGCGATCGACTGGTATGTCGCGCGGGCGATCGCCGAGGAAGACGCGCTGATCTATATCTTCGGTAGCCGCTGGGGTCCCGATTGGCGGCGGCGCGATCCGATCTTTGGGTTCCGGCCCGACAACGGGCTGCATGATATACATATGAATCAGGGCAACGACATGCGCTTTGCCGGCCAGGATGGCGTCTGGCAGGACGGCGCGGTCTTTGTGCAGTTTCCGTCGGCCAATCAGTGGGCCGCGATCTTCTTGAAATTTCAGTCTCAGTGCTGGGAGACCGACGATCGCCGTGGGCACTGTGTTGGCGGTGTGGAAGTGCCGCCCAGCGTGTCGCCGCCGCGACGTGCTGCGCGCTTCCGAACGCGGCGCGGCTCGCGTCGACGGCGTGAGTGAGCGGCCTTTATTCACTGGAAGGAGACATAATGTATAAAGATTCACGACTTCTGCGTATCGGCGTGCTGGGCGCGGGCCAGATCGCGCAGGCCGCACACTTCGAAGCGATCGGGAAAGCGCGCAACGCCGAGCTGTACGCTATCTGCGACGCGGCCGAAGATCTGCTGGCGAGCATGGCGGCGCTTCACCGGCCGCGCGAGACCTACCGCGACTACGACGCAATGCTGGCCGATCCGCAGGTCGAGGCGGTTCTGCTCGCCACCGCCGATCAGTTTCACGTCCCGCTGGCCCGCAAGGCGATCGCCGCCGGCAAGCATGTGCTGGTCGAAAAGCCGCTGGGCGTGAATATCGAGGAGTGCGAGGAGCTGCGCGAGCCGCTGACGACCAGCGGCCTGGTGCTTCAGATCGGCAATAACCGTCGCTTCGATCCGGGCATCGCCTTTGCGCGCCAGTTCATTCAGGAGCGTCTCGGCCAGCGCCTGGCCTTCAAAGCCTGGTACTACGACTCGGTTTATCGCTACACGATGACCGATAATCTTCAACCTCTCGTACAAACCAGCGCGCAGGCGCGACGTCCGGCAGGCAATCCCAAGGCTGACAAGCGACGCTACTTCATCCTCACGCACGGCAGCCACCTGGTCGACACGACGCGCTTTCTGGGCGGCGAGATCGTGCGGGTGCAGACGCGGCTGGTCGAGCGCTTCGAGTCCTACTGCTGGTTTGTGGCCGTGGACTTTGCCGACGGCAGCGTGGGCCACATCGATCTGATCATTCCGGTGCGCGGCGATTTCGAGGAGGGCTTCCAGATCTACGGCGAGCACGGCAGCGTCACCGGCAAAATGCCGCTCACCTGGTATCACAAATCGAGCAGCGTAGAGTGCTTCTCCACCGTCGATCGCCAGTATCACCGACCGCTCGGCGAGGACGCCTACACCTACAAGCTTCAGATCGAGGGCTTCGCGGAGACGATCCTCACGGGAGCGCCGCAGCAGGGCGCGAACATCGACGATGGCATCGCGGCGATGCGCGCAATGGTCGCGATCGCGCGCTCAGTCGAGACCGGCGCTGCGGTAGCTCTGGCTGATGTGCGCGGCGGTGTGTAGGAGGCTGCGCATGGAGATCGGCATCTTTGCCAAGACCTTTATCCGGCCAACGCTGGCCGAGACGCTCGACGCGGTGGTAGCACACGGCATCGGCTGCGTGCAGTTCAATATGGCCTGCGCCGGCGTACCGAGCCTGCCCGAACAGATCGACGCCGCGCTGAGCGCCGAGATTCGGGGCGCGATGGAAGCGCGACAGCTGCGCATGGCGGCGGTGTCGGGCACGTTCAACATGATCCATCCCGATCTGCGGCGGCGCCAGGATGGACTTGCGCGGCTGCGTACGCTGGCGGCTGCATGCCACGATCTGGGCACCTCGGTGATCACGCTCTCCACTGGCACACGCGATCCCGACGACATGTGGCGGCGACACCCGGCCAACGATACGCCCGAGTCCTGGCGCGATCTGCTGGCGGCGCTGAGCGAGGCGCTGACCATCGCCGAGGAGCACCGCGTTACGCTGGCGTTCGAGCCTGAGGTCTCGAACGTCGTCGATTCGGCGTTCAAGGGGCGGCGGCTCCTCGACGAACTGCGATCGCCCTACCTGAAAGTGGTCATGGATGGCGCGAATCTGTTTCATGCCGGCGAGCTGCCGCGTATGCGCGAGATCCTGGATCAGGCTTTTGCGCTGCTGGGCGACGACATCGTGATCGCGCATGCCAAAGATCTCAGCCACGACGGCGACGCCGGTCATGAGGCGGCCGGAACCGGGCTGCTCGACTACGATCATTACCTGGCGCTGCTGCGCGGCGTGGGCTTTCGCGGGCCGCTGATCCTGCACGCACTGGCCGAAGATCAGGTTGCGCAGAGCGTGGCATTTCTTGTCGCGAAAGGCGTCTCGCTGGGTGCGGAAGGCGGATCGCATGCCGCTGTTTAGCCGTGACGGCCTCGTCTTCCACTACCGGGATGAAGGCGCGGGACTGCCATTCGTCTTTCAACACGGGCTGGGCGGCGATACGTCGCAGCCGTTTGGTTTGTTCACGCCGCCGGCCGGTATTCGGCTGCTGTCGCTCGATTGTCGCGGTCACGGCGAGACGCGGCCACTGGGCGATCCCGATAAACTTAGCTACGCCGCCTTCGCCGATGATGTGTGCGCGCTGCTGGATCATCTTGAGCTGCCGCAGGTGATCCTTGGCGGGATCTCGATGGGCGCCGGTGTGGCGTTGAATCTGGCGCTGCGTTTTCCCCGGCGGGTACGCGGTCTCGTGCTTTCACGGCCGGCCGCGCTGGATCAGCCGCTGCCGCCGAATGCTGCGGTATTTCCGCAGATCGCAGAGCTGATCGGCCGGCACGGCGCGCAGGCTGGACTTCAGATCTTCAAGCGCTCGGATCTATATCGTGAGCTGGCAGCCACAGCGCCCGACGTAGCGCGCTCGTTGTGCGGGCAGTTCGAGCATCCACGCGCTGAGGAGACGGCGGTAAAGCTCGCACGCATCCCGCAGACCTCGCCGATCCCCGACATGGCCGCGCTGGCGTCGATCACGGTGCCGGCGCTGGTGCTCGCCAATCGCCAGGACCCGGTTCATCCCTTCGAGTATGGCGAGATCCTCGCGCGGGCACTGCCGCAGGCCGAGCTTAAGGAGCTAACCTCAAAATCGGTGAGCGTGGAGCAACATCTTCAGCAGACACAGCGCTACATCGAGCAGTTTCTGACGCAGGGTAGATCACTGCCATAGTCGGCCTCCGCCTCAACGACATCAGCTGTGCTACCATTGGCCGGGATGTTGAGAGCTCTGGAGGAAGTATGGTTGGTGCATTTGCCGTCCTGCTCGGATTCCAGCTGATCGGCGAGGTGCTGGTGCGCTCGCTGGGCCTGCCGATTCCGGGACCGGTTGTAGGTATGCTGCTGCTGTGCGGATTCTTACTGCGCCGAGGCAGTGTCGCACCGGCGCTCGATCGGGCCGGGCAAGGGCTGCTGGGCTATCTGTCGCTGCTGTTTGTGCCGGCGGGCGTCGGCATTGTGGCGCAGCTGAATCAGGTGCGCGGTGCTGTGCTGCCGATCCTGCTGGTGCTGGTAGGCAGTACGATCGTGACTCTCCTGGTCTCGGCCTGGTCGATGGAGGCGCTGCGCCGGCTGCTGGTGCGTGGAGGGGTCGATGGACCAGACGCTTAGCGACATCTGGGTTTATCTGGCCAGCACGCCGCTGCTCTGGCTGACGGTCACAGTGGCGGCGTTTGAGTGCGCGCTCCGCATCGCGCGCCGTATGCCGGGATTGCCGCTGCTCAACCCGGTGCTGCTGACGGTGACCGCGCTGGTGCTGGTGCTGGTGATCACCGATACGCCCTATGCAACCTACTTCGCTGGCGCGCAGTTTATCCATTTTCTGCTCGGGCCGGCCACTGTGGCGCTGGCGCTGCCGCTCTACCGCGCCGCCCCGACGCTGCGCCGCAACCTGGTGCCGCTGCTGGGCGGGTTGCTGACCGGCGCGCTGGCGTCGATTATAAGTGTGGTAGTGCTCGGCCGTCTGCTGGGGCTCGACGCGCCGGCGCTGCGCTCGCTGACGCCCAAGTCGGTCACGACGCCGATCGCGATGGAGATCGCCAAGCAGATCGGCGGCCTGCCTTCGCTGACCGCCGTCTTTGTGATCCTGACCGGCATTCTGGGCGCTACTTTCGGCCGGGAGCTGCTGGATCTGGCACGCGTGCGAGTACCCAGCGTGCGTGGCTTCGCGATGGGCATGGCTGCTCACGGCATCGGCACCGCGCGGGCGCTTCAGCTGGATGCTGAGTCGGGCGCATTCGCGGGCCTGGCGATCGGCCTGCACGGCGCGCTGGCCTCGGTTCTGGTGCCGCTGCTGGCGCGGCTGCTGGGTGTGTAGCTGTTTGCGCGAGAAGTGTTCTGGGCGACCGTCACCATACCTAAATCTGATATTTCGGCACCCGGCTCATTTATTACGAGAGGAAACCCCCCGCTAACGACCAGCACCCGCCTGTGAGCAAGGAGAAACCACATCATGAACCGCAACACACGCATCTTTTTGTATGGAGCCATGCTGTTGGGCGTTGGCATTCTCCTCCTTCGCGCCCCCGAGGAACCCGGAGACTTGCCATTACTGGCCGTCGCTGGCCTCATGTTTTCAATCCTTGGTCTTGTGCTGAGTGCCGGCGCAGCATTTCATACCGATCCATAAACCGACTATCTGCGACCCGCGCCAGATGCCGCCTCTGGCGCGGGTCTGCGGACCGCTCAGGTGGCCCTCCTTGCTCCAGCGTCTCAGAGCATATTCGCCAGCTCATGCTCAGCCGCTGCTTCGTGCTCCAGCCTGCTCATAACCTGTGGCCGATATACCAGGACCGGCCGATCTGCCGCGCGCAGCACTTTATCCGCAACGCTGCCCAGCAGAAGCCGCTGAACGCCGCCGCGACCGTGTGTTGCCAGCGCGATCAGATCGCTACTGTGCTCCCGTGCCGCGCGCAGAATCGCCAGCGCCGGCTGCGAATCGACGATGACTCGCGTGGTGATCTGATAGCCCTGGTCGCGCAGTGGTGTCGCCAGCCGCTCCAGATATTGCTGTGCCTCCGCCTGGCGCTGGGCGATGACCGCCGATTGATGCTGGAGCAGCTCCGGCGTGAACGGCGAGCTGGCGACGACCAGCGCATCGACGATCTGCACAAACAGATATTCGGCGGCTCCTTCTCCGTCGAGGGCCAGTGTGGGAGCCAGCACTTGCTCGGCGTGCGGCGAGCCGTCGAGGGCGATACAGATCTTGCGCAGTGGAATCTGCGGGCTTTCGTTGGATACGCTGGAGGTAGCGCTGGGATGGATCAGCAGCACCGGCACATGGCTATGCCGCACAAAGCCATCGGCCACGCTGCCGAGCCAGAAGCGCGCCAGGCCACCGCGTCCATGCGTCGTCATCACCACCAGATCGGCGTTGATCGCGACGGCATACGCTCCCAGCGTAGCTGGAACAGGGCCGTCGAGGAGCTTGATGCTCGGCGCGGGCTGCCCGTCGGCTGTGAGACGCTGCTGGACCAGCTGAAGGTACGCCTGCTCCTGGGCGCGACCAGCCATATCGCCGTTGTCGTCGAGAATTGCCACGCCGTCGATGTAGCCGCTGTAGACAGGTATATGCACCAGCGCCAGATGCAGGGTTGCTTGCGTCTGATCGGCGATCGCCTGTGCGGCTGGTAGGGCGGCCTCGCCAAATGCCGAGCCGTCCAGGGGAACAAGTATTGTACGGATCATCGTGTTTCTCCTTATCCAGGTAGGCGCTCTTGGGAGGCAGCGCTCAGCTCAAGAAGTGCGGCGTTCTGCGGTGGCTCCCGCGCGATCAGCACGGGACAGGCGGTGTCGTGGATCACACGCTGGCTGACGCTGCCCAGCGCGCTGCGTAACGGCCCTATACCACGCGCACCCATGACCAGCAGATCGGCGTGGTGGGCCTCGGCTACACGCACGATTGCGGCGGCGGCCGGTCCTTCCAGCACCTCATGCTCGATCGCCAGATCGGGAACGTAGCGACTGGCCGTCGCCAGCAGTCGCTCGCCGCTCTCAATGCGCTGCGCCACCGCGTTGTCGAAGAAGGGCTGTCCACGCGCCGCGCTGATCGGCTCCCAGGCGTACACCAGCGTCAGCTTCGCACCAGTGCGCGTAGCCAGGCCGGCTGCCAGCTCAAAGGCGCGCCAGGATTCGGCTGAGCCGTCGAGCGCGACGACGATCGAGCGAAAGCTGGATTGCACGGTGATTGGCGTGACCAGGCGCTTAAAGTGGACGGTCAGGTTTTGCAGGTCGATCAGTGCATAAGCGCCGTCAGCCAGCCAGCCCGGATTGACGACCTGGGTTCCGTCGATCATTTCTACGCCGCGTGTGCCTGCTGGTCCACCGCAGCAGACCAGCGCCGGCTGATAGGCGCGGATCAGCGAGGTGAGCAAGCCTACGCCCTGGTCTTCACTGGCCTGGCGATCGGTGTGTGTGCTCTGCGGCGGCACGGCGAACAGGAAGATGCGGCGCGGCGCGCTGCGGAATACGTCGTTGTAGGCATGGAGATGCTCAAAGGCGACGCGGGCTTCCCAGGCTGGAAAATGGATCGACTCGTCTGTCGTTGGTTGCTCCTGGGTCAGCTTGCCACCAAAGCCGGCAACAACATCGGTTGTGCCCAGCACGGCGGTGGTACGGTGAACCAGATGGATGTGCGCCGGTCCTCCATAGGTCTTCACCAAACGGTTAATCGTCGCCAGCGATGGATCGTGAGCGCCCGGAATCAGGTAGATCGGCGCACCAAGCGATCCCAGCCGCTCGATCGCCGCGTGATACGTTTCCTCAGCCGGTGTCTCTGCTGACGATACGCCCGACTGTTGCGGGGCGATAACATTGCCGAGCAGCAGCACCGCCCCGAGCTTCATATCACGAACCTCTTCGATAAGCGTCTCAAGCCGATCGAGCTGGCCGGCGATCATATTAATAACAAGTGCATACATTGCCTGCCTCCGCCAGCACAGCCGCTCTCGCTTGATCTGCTCTTCCTCGGCCGCGCTGCTGTGTTTATCATAGGCCGGCGCCGTGCTGCCGCGCGTTGCTATTGCTTCACACTGCGTGGCGGTTCGCTCATCTGGTATGCGCTATCCCAGGGAAGTGCCAGGCTCATACGCGAATCGAAGGGGGCTCGCTCTTTTGCAGAAGATCAACGATCGCTTCGAGTACGCGGGCCGGTGAGGCTGGTTTTTCGAGATAGGCATCGGCCTGGAAGTGCTGCCGCCGCACCGACGATACCGGCGCAGAAGCAAGCACCAGCACGCGGATATCAGGCCACCACTCATGGCAGAGCTGAATCAAGAGGCTGCCGGTCGATGGGTACGGGGCAGGATCGATCAGCAGCAGATCCGGTGGTGTATGTTGGGCGCTGCTCCAGCCGCGCTCCGGTGTGGCCTCACAGACGATGGATGCGTTGGGAATACGACGCTGCACCACGGCGCAGGTCGTCGCGGCAGCCCCTGAGTCGGCGTCAATAATCAGAACATGGATAGACATAATGAATCTCCTTCCGACTCTCGACACATGTTCATGCTGCTGATGCTTCTATGCTTCGTCGCAGGATAGCAGCGCATGTCTGGTTGGGGCGGAAAGAAATCCTGGTGCTTGGTGAAGAGACGGCAACAATAATGAAATAATCTCTTTTACCGATAATCAATATTCTCAACTTACAATCAACTAACCCGCACTACGCTGCTGCCGCGCACATATTTGATTACACAACACGAGCATAAGTCCCCACTAGTCGAGTGTATATGAGTATGCTAGTATGCTTCGTACGGACGACGTATATTCGACTCGCCATCACTGGACAACACTCAAGTCTTGAGTGCGGCTAGTCCCCCCATCGTTCAATCGGTTTTTCTTTATGCTGATGCGCCGAGCATCCGAAGCAGTTACCAGATACTGGCACTGACGTATCGACCGACCTCGCTAACCAAATAATCACAATTTCTAACACCACGCATCGTTGGCTTTGATGCGTGACCTGTGATCAAGATCACGGCTCGCGTATGTAGTAGGGTAGAACGTGCCTGCACATCCTAGAACTACGCTCCCATCATATTCCACACCCTCACACCGCAGGCTGTTCCATAGCAGGATACTTCCCGTTGTACGCTACAACACGGCAACTCATGATTGTCATTCAGGGGTTCTATGGAAAAGCTCGACAATCGGTACAGCGAACGCAGACGTTATGCATCGCCGTTTATTTCGACCACATTGAAACAGGTAGCTTTTTGGCGTTCTTTTCTGGTAATGCTAGTATATTTGTTACTCTTCATCGAGGGCTGTAGTTACGGGGCGCTGCAATTCTATCGTCACGTGCCTTTCATACAATGGTTCGGCCAGCAAGGGATATGGATTGGAGTTTTAACTGTTCTGCTCGGCCTGTTAGTAATGCTTTCCGGTGAGCGTCATTGGCGAACAAGTATACATAATCATTGGACAACGAGCTGGCGCTATCCTTGCATCTGCTGGTGCCTCGCAGCCACAGCCGTCTATGTTGTCCTATCACTGTTCGTGCAACCGACCGACCCGTGGGCAACGACTCTCGATCTCAGAGCATGGCTTGTTCTGCTGGGTGCCCTCGTTGTTCTCCTGCTGATCCTGGTGCTCTTTTCCAGCGCATACTACCAGCCACTCGGCATAGATGATCAATTCTACCTGGTTCTGTATTCATGCCTGACTCTTGCTGTCGTGTATGAAGCATTGATACTGGCGATGTGGTCGCTTGACCCGGCCGGTGATTTTGGGAGATTCCTGATCGTCGTGGCAGGTGGGCTGGCGGTTTTGGGATCGATCTGGTTGCTTGGTCCCAGCAATCGCCAGATGCTCTCGCGTCAGTCCACTGGCCGAGCTATCATTCTGACGCTCTCGGTATTCTACGTTGCAGGGATATGCTGCTGGTGGTCGCTGGGTTGGGCTCCAAGCACCAGGATGATTATGCTCATCGGCGCGTCGCTCCTGGGTGTTGTCTGGCTCTGCCTCCTGATGGGGCCACGTTATTTACGTGCACACTGGCGGCATGTAGGGCGCTCGATCCGTCATGATGCGATCCGTAGCCAGTTCTTGCCGACCCACGATTTTGTGCATCCCATCAACCGGATGCGGCGCTGGGGACAGCGGGTTGTGACCCTCAATAATTATCGCTGGATCATGTTCGTCGCGTTCATATGGGGCTTCATCGCCTCGGTAATAAGTGTTATCGCGGGTCAGGAAAAGAATCAGATCATCGCGACGTTCGATCTTTCACCGCCGACAATGCACTTCTCGTTGTACAACGTCTTCAGCGATCTGTATCGTATATCCGAAGCATTTATCACGATAGGGCTGCTCAACGTTGTAACGTTTGTAGGGATCGGATTTTTTAGTGCGCTGTGGTTTCGCCGTCAACGTTATATTTTCACGCCATTCAACGTTTCGGATGCTCCAGCAGGTGATACCAGGTCCGGCAAGTCTGCGACAGCAGCCGATATAGCGGCGCGGGCGGAGAATGGGACCCATGCTTCACATTCAACCAGTGCCGCGCAGCATATGACCCAGCAATTTATTGCGCAACTTGAGCAGATTGGTTTCTTGCTCAGCGCACGCCGAGTGGAAGATGTGCATGGTCGTGAACGCTTTCCGCTCTCCCAGTTCATCACAACCGGTGGCGATGATGAGTTTATTGCGGCGATTCAGTCGCTGGTCGATCTCGACGAACGCACGAAAGGGATTCCTGGCAGGTTGCTCGGAGCGCTCACTAAGGCGCTCGCCGTGATCAATCTGAGCGGGACGCTGCGTCGCCGCGACGATACTGAGCTAGAGCTGGAAGTCCGGCTTACGCAGCGTTTCGGCAACCAGACCAGCATCATCGTCCCAATCACGTCGCCCCACAGCACCGAGGCCCTGCTCGACAACACAACCGCGACGAGAGCTGCGCGCCACGCGGCGGTACGCTTGCTCATCCAATCGGGAGCCGTCGCACACTTAGCTTCATCCGAGCAAAGTCTCTTAGCCTTTCTGGACGGTTTGGCCGCGAGTAACGAGCGGAACTGGTGGCGGGCGGTGGCGTCGTATCGTCGGGCAATTCAACACGAAGAGTCGCATCGCGGGTCGTTTGGGCTTGGTCGCTATCATCTCGGCGTCGCTCTCATTCGGCAGGGCGAGTTTGCCTCCGGCATACGCAATCTCCATCAAGCTGAGCACGCCGATGGCCCATTAGCAGAAACGCAGTATATGCTCGCGATGACGTTGCTGCATACCGAATGGGATACCCTGGATCAGAAAGATACCGAGTTTGAGCGCATTGTGCGCTATTGTCGCCGTGCGATCCAGGCACAGCGCATCTTCCCCGAAGCGTATCATCTCCTGGGCGCGGCCTATTACCATCGAGGGAAGCTGTTTGAGCGCAACGCGACGCGCTGCTATGGGCCGGCGGATGAGGAGCACACTGACCTGTTCCAGGCCAAAGCGCACGCCGCGTATCTGGCAGCAGAGACAGCGCTGAAAAAAGCAGTACAACACTTTGATCGGCAGATTCGGCGATTACAAACGCACACCGCAGGATCGCCGGTTATAGCGCAAGAGCTTGAGCGTCTGCGTCGTGATCGCATGACTGCCACGCACCATCTTGGCGATGCGCTCCGCTCGGCAGGCTTCTACCCGCTGGCAGAAAGCTACTACGGCGATGTGCTGGCCGCCTATCCGAGCAATATTCGCACGATCGTCGATATCTCCAAGACCTTAATCATGGGCAAGAACTGGCAGCGGGCCGACGAATTTCTCAGCCGTGAGGCAATGATTCTGCCGGAGGGAAAATGGGATGCCGACGTCAACTTCTACACCGGCTGGACATTCGCAGGCGGCGCGGCTGAGCTATTGAGCATGAGTCCGTCCAGCGCGCGAATGATCAAGAGGATCTTGAAGATCAATGACGTCTGGCATCGCATATGGGAGCGTCGCGATCGCAGCAGACAAGAAATATCGCAACAGCCGATCGAACTGCTCGGTCTCGCCGTGAGTCATCTCGATTACGCCCTCTACCAGCGACCGCGCTTCGCTGCTTGTTGGAGCCAAACGAATTGGATCGAGGATATGACGAAGGCGTTCAAGCTGTTTGAGGAGCGGATCGTACAGTCCGCAACCTCTCCCAACACGGCGACCCAGCGCCCGAGCAAAAAGAAAAAGAAGACGCCCATCGTGACGCGTGCGCCTCGGCGAGCTAGCGGCAGAAGGGCTGCACGGCCTCAGTACAGAGGGAAGAAGCTACAGCTTTTTGCTCCCTCCCCCACCATTCGCCGGAAAACCAAACGCTTCTATCAAAGCAAGCTTGCCACAAAATCAGACGACAATCCACAGATCAAGCTTATTTATACCGACGTCTTTCTATCGCAGCTCCGCGCATGGCTCACCTGGCGGCTGGATAGCTTCGATCGTGACAACTTCAGAACCAAAGCGTTCTTCACGGAATTTCCACTCCCTCCAAAAATGTCTGACGCGAAAACCATACACCAGAAGATGCGACCACGGCACTACCTTGCTCTTTATCCTCACGAGGATTTTGCACTGCCCTACGAGGAGTTGCGCTGGCAACGGCGCTCCCTGCTTACGTTACTGGATCAGATCGAAGAGACCGGTCGCTTACATGGAATCAAGCATGCCCAAGAGCGGCTAAAGCTATCGGTGCTCGCGCTCGATAACTGGAAATTAGCTACTAACAAGCTGCGTGGCATACGCGAGATTTTGAAAACTGCTGAGCAGATCTCTTTTGGCCAGCGCTGGGCATATGATGTCTACGCCGAGATCTCGCTGCTGACAGTGCGCCTACTTGCCGATGCTGAAGCGTATGAGATTGCCTGGATTGTGGCAGCCTATAGTGTTCATGCGTTGCGCTGGTGGGTCGATCACTGGGGCAACATGTACGGAGCAACAGATTATTCGTATCAGCCACGCTATATCTCTCCCACCGAGAGCCTGAATCAGTGGCTTGAACTGTCGAATGCGGAGAATAAGCTCGATACGTTTCGATTGAGTCCGTACCTGAGCCGCTACCACCTCGCCTCGATGTATGCCTGGAAGGCCTACTGTGCGCATCGTCTCGGCAACGATGATCCATCGTATGCTCGCTTGCTGAACGACAACAGTTCAATGTCGCCTGATGTAACTGCCCTGCTTGACGAAAAGGGACTTGGGGGCTGGAGCAAATTGTTCGAGGATATTAAACCCCAGGATCAGGTGCGGCGTGCCCGCACGATCCTAGATCGCGCACAGGACGAGATGAAAGAAGATGTGCGCATCGCACTGGATCAAATGCCGCGACATCCGCTCGCTCTGCTGATGCAATCCCAGATCGCGCGCGACGAGATGCGCGTTGATCAGGCTATCTCCGAGCTACAACGACTCCTCGAATTTCTCAGACCGTACGATCCGAATGCCTTGATCGCAACATGGCATATCCTCGAAAAGACGCAGCCGTTACCACTTCACCCGGAAGGCTCACCCCATGAAGCGCCTGCGGCAGGACGGACGGAGCAAACCTATCCCAAACATCTGCGCATTCGCCGGGGATTACGCCAACATAGCCGGGTGAGTGGCCAGCACCAGTTCTTACATGTGGTCAACGCCTACATCGTCAACGAGCAGCTGGCACGTGTCTACACGACCCAGGGCAAATTCGATCTCAGCGCTCAACACCTGATGCAAGCATTGACATTATCGCCCTACTGGGACATCGACGCAGATAATCTTTTGCTGCGGCTCGTCCAGCATCTCACCCGGCTCGATCGTCTACCGGATGCGTATGCGGCGGTCGGGGCGCTGCGTGCCCGTCGGGAGCTGCTCAAGCATAATTCGCTTTCGATCGCTAAGCTTTACCAGCCGGATGCATGGGAGTGTATCATTCTGAGTCGTACAGGACGTTACGCCGAATCCTTGCGCACCGGACGCAGCCTGCAACGGCGTTTGGACACACATCTGCGTACCCTGCAATTAGAGCAGGCAAAGGTTTATACCAACCGCTTACCGCATCGAGACACGTTTGTAAATACCGAAGAGTTGTTTAAGCGAATGTGGCAAACTCCAGGCCGTTCGAAGCGACGGATGACGCAGCAGCGTAAAGTCCGTTTGCTGCCTGCTGTAATCAAAAGGCGGCAACCTACGCTGCGCCTACCTGGTCTCAAGGCTTACAAGTCGTATCTATCGCTAGCGAAGTGGCTGGCCGAGGCACGCGATGTCAGTTCAAGCGCCGAGCATGCGCGGTGGCAAAACGATGAGCCAGCGCTCATCAAGGTTCTCATAGGTCTCAAGACCGACACGATCGATGAGGGTCTCTGGCGACCCAATGAGCGTGAAAATGTGCGCGGACTCTTGCCGCGCCTGGATATTACACAGCATCTTGGCTGGCGGTACGTCAACTTCTTGAGCGAAGAGGCGATTAGCATAGTGGAACTATGGGCGCAGGTGCGCAATAACATTGCATTTAGCCAGATCGAGCTACGGCTCCAGGATACGGATCTGGCTGAAGGCGCGGTGAAGCCTCAGATCGAGGCGTGGAGCAAGACATTTAGGACAACACGCTCCGAACAGCGGGCAACTGATCGCTTGGTCCAGCGTGCAATTGATGCTTTGGAGTCGTTGCGAGCGCATCTACCCGCACGCCATCAGGATCGCATCCTGCGCGATCTGGCCTACTACTACGATACCAAAGGCTGGATGTACTATCGTCGTGCTCGTCTGGAAGATATGGACAGCAGTCGTACGTATGACCTTCTTAAGAACGCGCAAGATGCCCTCAAGCGTGCAACCGACTATGATCAGCAGAGCGCGGTGATCTACTATCACAAAGCGCGTGTCACGTTAACCTTGCTTGAGCGTACCTGGCAGGACTTTATGTACAAGTACAAGCTGAGTTCCGGGGATAAGACAGCAAGGCCGGCTGATGCTCAAACGACGCAGGAGGAGAAGGAGAAGAAGGAGAAGGAGGAAACGAATATCTACCTCCAGATCGACAACTATCTTGTCGCTGTTCACCATTACTGGTCGCTCGCGCGTACCCACGACTATAACGGACGCTTCCAGACGCGACTTGCGTGGCTTGGTTTACGGGTCGAACACTATCGAGCGCTCTGGAAAGATAGATACACGCGTCTCTTTACTGATCTGTAACCGCCATAGAGGCGGCATACATCTACCCCAAAGGTTCGGGTGGTGCTTCTACCTCATCTTGACCCTCCGAAATTGGGTAACGAAAGGTCGCGGCGGGTTCGGGGGCGAAGGTTTCAATGACCTCTAAGACTCGTTCATCGCCCAGCCGCGCATAGAATTGTTCGGTGACAACGGCGGAGCTATGCCCAAGGACGGCCGTCAGATCCTTGTAGTCAGCTCCTTCGTCCAACATAGCTTGCGCCAGATAGTGGCGGAGCGCATGCGGGCCTACCGCCAGTAAGGCGTGCACTTCGTCTTTGGGGGCACCTTCGGCACGTCGGAGATCAGCCAGGGCTTCCGCTGCTTCTTTGACCACTTTCCAGGCCGACACATCCGATAAGCGTTGGCCTTTTCCACGCGGCCCGTGCGAGATGAAGAGCGCGGTGGCATCCTCGAAATAGGGTGTTCGCGCCTGGAGGTATGTGGCAATGGCAGCACATGCCGTTCGGTTGATGCGGAGAGGACGTTCCTTGCGTCCTTTGCCCTGAATGCGCACTGCATCCTGAATTTCGCCGCGGCGTTTGACCATACTGACATCAAGGCTGAGCACCTCGTTAATGCGGCCACCGGTGGAAAATAAGGTGGCGATCAGCGCCTGGTTGCGGAGCAGATTGAGGTACTGCCGCCAGACTACCGGATCATCTGGCCCTGGAATCTGATCGGCACGGGTAGACATAAATACTCGAAATTGCTCCGCATAATAGGCCGGTAACCGGCGTAAATCCGGCACACGTGGTGCGACGGCCGGTTCCAAGCGGGGAATCTGTTGGGTTAACAGATTCCGTATGCCATCGGCGGTCATGAGTTTGCCCCGCTGGTTGACAATGCCCGGCAACTCACCGGCATCAATCAGAGCGTGAAGCCAGCGCGTCAGTACCCCAACATACTGGTGGAGGGTACGCGCATCCAGCTTGCGGTCCACCAGCGCTATCACATACTGCTTGAGGAGGGGGGCGTTCAACTCGTCGATGACGCGCAACTCAGGCTTGGTTTCAGCCAGCCATTGGTGGAATGTCCGCAGTGCGTAGGTGTATGACTTGTATGTTTCGATACTCCTGCGATCCTGAACATCTTCCAGCCACTCTGTGATCGATTGCTCAATAGTCAGCACATCCGCCATGGCAGGTCCTCTTGAACTGTTCAGTTTCCACTTCCACACTGTAGGATCGCATAAAGTTTGAGATTCAACGAGCGTTTTTTGCCCGATTTTTGATCTAACGTTTGAGACTGGAATGCCGGAAAAACGCGTCCAGTCTCCTGATTCTACCTCAAAAATAGAGACCCCTACAATGGCCTGCACAAAGGGCGTGTGGAGACCCAGTGAAACGGCTTGGGCGCATTAGTGTGCAAACCGCTTCCAATGGCCCTCAGAGACAACTTCGACAACGCCATCGACCACTTTGAGGGCGGTCGCGTCGTCAATCGCGTATGCCGGACCCGCAATGTCGGCCGCCCACCGCTCCGCGTGTGCCATGGTGTTTCCCGCGAAGCCGGGGTAGTCCAGGTGCGGGAAGATCGAGAAGTCGACGACTCCCAGGGTTTGGTCGTTCGGCGCGGACTGCCACTCCACGAAGTAGGAACCGATCCGGGGGGTCATCACCATGCTGCCGGCGCTCACGCCCACCCAGACGGTCTCAGACAGCGATGGCAGAAGGTCTGCCAACCCGGACTCCCGCATCCAGTGGTACAGGTACGTCGCGTCGCCGCCGTCCACAAGCAGGACATCGGCCTCCTGGACCCAGGGAACCCACCGCTCCTCGCCGATGCTGGGCAGCGCGGTAAGCTCCAGCACGCCCACCGACTTCCAGCCCAAGGTGGTCATGGGACCTTGGGGATCGCCGACGACGAAGTGTCGCACTGAGACAGGTCCACACCAGGGGTGGCCCCATTGGGCGGTCGGGATGCAGAGCGCGGTGGACTCGGCGATCGGCTTGCCCAGCAGGTCGACCAGCGCGTCGCGAATGCTCGGGTTCGTGACGCCCCCAGACGTGAGCAGCAATTTCATCATTTCTCTCCTTGATAAGTTTGATATGCTTGAGTATAGAACAAATGGTCTATGTGATCAAACACTACCAAGGGGGTGCTCGTTTGATAATCTGCGGTACTATGCGTTTTTGGTCGTGGACCAGACCACAACCATGCCTTGGAGGGCAGCGCCACACGCCAGGATCAGCGTGATCCAGCCGAACCCTGTTCCCAGGAGCAGCGCCGTTAGCCCGAGTAGGAATAGGGCGAACAATAGCCAGGCAATGGCACGTAAGAAGTGCGCAAGAATCGTTGTGTTCACGATGGCGGGTCTCCTTCGGATGTCTAGATCAGCACCTGAGCATAGCTGATTGTGACAATGGTGGTGCATGGCACATCACGGTTACGTGCTCTAGCGGCGAAGGTTGCAGTCATATATTTGTTTAACGTATTTGTAGCTATGTTAAATAAAGCGATGATTAATCACCGTGGAACATCTCACACCCGATCACGTTCGCATCCTCCTCGATCGCCTCAACCTCTGCATTCTTATGCAAATTAAGGACTACGTCTCGGCATTCGCTTCCATGGCCGCGCGGAGCCGCCCGATCGGGCCAGAAAGATGGTAATGAGCGCTAAGATCAGTAAGCCGCGCGTCGTCGCGTTCGCCAGGCGTGAGCTGAACTTCAACATCAGTGCGCACCGGCACGACCTCCCGCATGGCCGCGAGATACGGCCCCGCATCACGCAGACTGGCGCCAATCCGTGGTGACAGCGCGTCGACATCGGCCAGCAGCGCGTCCAGGTTGGGGTACTTGTCGACGAGCGTGCGGGCCGTTTTCTCACCAATACCTTTGATCCCAGGCAGGCCATCGGATGGATCGCCACGGAGGGTCGCAAAATCGACATACCG